>JAISCL010000233.1 GCA_031265585.1 Tannerella sp.
AAATTTGTACTTTTGCCCATGATTGTTTTTATTGTGTAGTGACTACAAAGATAATCATGGGAGCGAATTTCTACAAAAAAGAAGTTCGCTCTATTTTTTTACCGGACAGTAGTGAAAAACAAATTTCTCATCGTGTGTTATTTAATCGGTTCGATACGGTATGTTTCATTTGATTTGGCTTCAAACTCCACACAATTTCCGTCCAGTGGCTTGCATGGAATTTCCCTGCTTCCTGCAAAAACTTTTACCGGCGTTTTGGCGCGCAGCCGGCAAGTTTTGTCGTAATGCGCCTTAATTATGGCTTTGGAGAGTTTTCCCTCTTCCCATGCCATATCCACATCGTAACCTCCACGCGCCCGCAGACCTTCGTTCGCCCCGATGACAGGTTCGCCTGTCCGGTCAACGACCGTACCCGTGATGCGAGTTTTGTTCTGCGCCGGTTCGGACGATTTTTGCGAATCGCCGCCACGAGCGCTTGCTGTCCCGAGTCCCGTCATCAGGAGAAAAGCGGACAGCGTCATGATCTTTACAAGTTTTTTTAGTCCGGCATTTTTCATGCCGTCAATTAATGTATTTGTCATATTATATATGGTTTTAATTTGTTTTTTTAGTTCGTGCGAACTATAGCCGGTCAATCCATATATGAACCCCAGAATGTTATTTCGTTGAAGGTAAGGCAATGCTGACTTGTGTTCGTATCGTTAATGACCCAGCGCAGATAACGGAAGCCTTCGGTTACGCCTTCATTGATGTCGAAATCGAAGCCGTTTGTACGGTAATTGGCTATGTCTGTTTCCGACAGCGCCATGTTTGCAACGTATTTCGATTCGCCGGACGATAAAATCAATTTACAGGTTGCAATTTTCGTCCATCCGTCGTTTTTCCATGCGTCCGTTCCGTTGGCCGCTTCCCACGACGTCCAATAAGCCATATTGGCTTCGCGGCTTCCGTCGCCCACTTCGTGCACCCGTTTCGGATTGTTTGTCCCCCAGATTTCAAAATCAATGGGCAATGGAGCCGAATAATTCGGGGTACGAAGGCGAGATAAGAAGTTAAACCGGCTGTAAACGGCTTTCCGTCCCATATCAATCGTAAAATAAAGAGGGAAAGGGATAGTCGACGTGCCTGCCCCGGGAACATACCACTCAATCGGATTGTTGCCTTCATTTCCGGGCGCCCAGTAATCATCACTACCAGTAGAAGGTGCTCCGTCGTGTACTTTATAAAAGATTTTAGTTGCCATACCGGAAAGGTTCATATTATTATGAGCTTCTCCCCTCCACAGCCAATAGTCGTCGTCATAAAGGCTCCAGATAAATTCCGTTGCACTGACACGGCCGGGTAACTTTTGCTCTGCCAACGGGACAAGCGATGTTTCATACGGCTGGGAATAATTATTCCACCGATCGAACATCTCTACGCGAAAATTCTGTTCCACCGCATCGAAAGGGCGAAAAACCACTTTACCATCCCTTCCATTCGAAAAATAGGTGTCAAACAGTGTCCATTCGCCGAAAATAACGGTATCGGGGACATAGAGCGAGAGGCCCATATCCTTGCCGCCTTTATTTTCCCAGGTGAAACCGACGCCTCCAAATACAGACGTCGCTTCAAGCGATTCCCTCATCAGATCAATGGGAGGCGTTAACGGTTGAATCGTTTGGGTGATGCCTTTCGAAAGATTTCCACTTCTGTCGATGGCATAAATCGTGATTTCGCGAGCGCCGGTATCACCGAAGCCCTCCAGTTCGATTGTATCATTAGATGCATATTTTTCCATCCATTCGCTTTCTGCGGAATAGGAATAGGTAACCTTAGCGCCCAGCAAGTCGTTATCGGAGGGCACGGTATAAGTGATGATTGCACCTCCGTTGGTATTTGTAATCTGCACATTACTTACAGGCCCGGGTGCAATGTTATCTTTCGGGTCGCTCCAGTCGGCAGGAGAAGAACAGGAAAACATCATCCCCCCCATCACCGCCATAAACAGAAAAAACCGTTTCTTTAAAATATTCGTAATCATATCCTTTAATTTATAATTCTTAATTCTTAATTTCCCTTCACCATCCCGGGCTTTGAAGCAAATTCAGGTTATAAATCACTGTTTGCGTCCTGACGGGAAAGAAATAATCTTTCGTCTCAAAACGGGGTTGATAGAGTACCGTTTCGACATAAAAATCGGCGGCGGTTCCACCCATAATGTTTAATCCGCGAATGGGGCGGTTAATATATTCTCCGGCAAGTTTCCAGCGGCGTAAATCCCAGAAGCGGGCGCCTTCGAAAGCAAGCTCGTTCAGGCGTTCGCGGCGGATGATGTCGCGCATTCCTTCTTTGGTCAGAGGCTTGCTCTTTTTGTCCGCTATGGCATGTTCGTTCCATGTTTTCACAACACCCTCAAGTCCCGTTCGCGCCCTGACAAGGTCGATATATTCATATACCTGAGCGTCGGGAGCCTCTTTCGATTCGTTAAGCGCTTCCGAATACAACAGATACAGACCGCCGAGCCGGATGATGGGAAAAGTATAATT
>JAISCL010000241.1 GCA_031265585.1 Tannerella sp.
CGACGAACGCAGCACGTGGTGGCCGTACTTCAGACAGTTTGCCGACTACAAGACCCGCCTCTCCGCGCTCCTGCTGGAGACCGAGCCGTATGCCGACATAGCGGTGCTGCATCCGCTGACGGACATGTGGACGCTTCACGGCCCGCAGCGCGACCCGTTCCCCAAACTCATGTATCCTTCCTATCAGTATAATGTGTGGGAAGGCATCCACCGCAACGGTAACGGCTGCGACTACACCAGCGAGGAGATTATCGTCAAAAGTGTCTCCGAAAACGGCTTCCTGAAATACGGCAAACGCAGCTATCGCACGCTGATACTGCTGGAGGTGGAATCGCTCATGCCCGTTACGGCCAAAGCGCTGTCCGACTTTGTCCGGAAAGGCGGGAAACTGATCTTTGTCGGCAAAGAGCCGCATAAATCTCCCGGACTGAAAAATCACGGCAAAAACGACAGGCAGGTAGCGTCCACCGTCGCCGCCATGAAAAAGGCATACCCTTCGCGGATCTATACGGTATCGCCGCCCGGAGACGACATTGTCGCATGGTTCGCCGGCGTTCAGCAGCAGTGCGGCATTGCTCCCTACATGAAAATCGACCGTCCCAATGCGTCTGTCAGCCAGATACGCCAGCAAGCTGACGGGAAAGATATTTTCTTCATCAGCAATTGCAGCCTCGACGACCGGATTATACTGAACGTCTCGTTTCCCGAATCGAAGGGCGCTCCGTGGCTCTGGGATGCCGAAACGGGCGAACGTTACCCGTACCCGTCCGTTTCGGGCGATGTGCTGAGGGTTGACCTGCCGCCCGCCGCCTCGCAACTGATTGTCTTCGACACGTCTGCCGCTCCCGGCGCCGCCCGCCCCGTTCCGCCACCCGAAACCGCAGGCGTCGAACTGCACGGGTGGACATTGCGTCTGGAGCATGTCAACGGCACCGAACGGCAACAGGCGGTCGACGCACTGTTTGACCTGAAAGACGATGAGGCGACGCGCTCCTTCGCCGGACAGCTGTACTACGAAAAGCGTCTGCCCGACAGTATCACGCCGTATCACTGGCTGGATCTGGGCAAGGTACACGGCGTTTCGGAGGTAACGGTCGGCGAAGAAAACCTCGGCAACCGCTGGTACGGACGCCACTTATACCGTTTACCGGACAGCGCCGGCGGCAAAATGCTCCGGATAAAAGTGACCACTACACAGGGTAATTTCCTGAAATCGACGCCCGAAAACAAGGCGGGTTATGTAAGGACAGAGCATCAGCAGTGGGTATCTGTGGGTCTGTTGGGGCCTGTGAAACTGTTGTAATTCGGAGATCTGGCTTTTACGTCCCTGCCCGGCATAGCGTCTTCGCTATAACACGACGCAGTCTGGAGACTGCACCGAGCAGGTGTAATAAGGATTGAGACGCACTTCGTGAGGCGGAAGGTGCAGTCGCGGGGAGGTCTCTTTGCCGGATTGTGGCGAAAAGATTATGCGTCCATTATTTTTTTTATGTTGAGTCTGCCTGATCCGAAGTAGAGTAACAGGCCACGGGAAAGCAGGAAGATAAGGAATGCTGTCCATAATGCGGTGTTTCCGAGGAGGGGCAATAGCGCGTAAAAGCTTGTGAAAAACAGAATTGTAGAGATGAAAACCGTGTTACGCAGCAGTTTGGTTTTGGTTGCGCCGATCATGATGCCGTCTATCATAAACGGAATACATCCTGCGAGCGGGACGGCGATGATCCATCCGATGAATTTTCCCGCCGAGTCGAGAATTTCTTCCGACGGTGAAAAGATCAGCAGGATTTCCCTCCATGAGAACAGATAGATCAGGACGGACAGTAAGGCTGTGACGATGGCCCAGAACAGCAGTTTGTTGATAAAACGTTTCAACAGGCGTCCGTTCCGTTCACCGACGAAACGTCCGGATAGCGATTCGGCGGCGTATGCAAACCCGTCGGACATATAGGAAAATAGGGTAAACAGCTGCATCAGCAACGCATTTGTTGCGAGTATCGTGTCTCCGAAACGGGCGGATGCTGCGGTGAAAAAGGTGTAGACAACCACCACACAGGCGGATCGGATGAAAATATCCTTGTTGATATGCAGGAACCGGATGACGGGTTGCAGGCTGAATGATTCCTTTATGTCAAAATAGCCGAGATATTCGCGGTATTTGGCAAACCAGAGGATGCAGGTGATGAGCAGGGAGGAATATTGTGCGACAACACTGCCCCACGCGATACCAGCGATCCCCATGTCCAGGCAGAATGCAAAGTACAGACTGAATACGGCATTGATAATTACGGCCATGATGGCGATCATCATCGGGGTTTTGGCATCCTGCATACCGATGAACCAGCCCTGTATGGCAAACAGGGTGATGGAGGCCGGCACCGCCCATATACGTGCAAAGAGATATTCCGCCGCCGGCGTCCGGACCTGGTCGCTTCCCTGCATCACATACAGGGAAAATCGGCCGACGGGTTCCTGGAAAATGAGTAACAGGAAGGCAATGGCGAGGGCTAACCAAACAGATCGTACAAGCGTATTGGCGCATTCTTTTTTCCGGCCCGCTCCGTAGGCCTGGGCGGTGATGCCGCTTGTACCCATACGGAGAAAGGAGCAGTTCCAGTAGATAAAGTTGAAAATGGTCGTCCCGACAGATAAGGCGGCAATGTTGAGATCGCCTCCGATTCGTCCGGCGATAGCCGTGTCTACCATTCCCAGCAGGGGTATGACCATGTTGGAAATCATATTGGGTATGGAAAGGCGCAGTATCGCCCTGTTTATTTCCGACGTTTTCATCTGTCGCTGAATGACGGGTGACTGATATTACAGGATCAGTTCCCAGTCGCCCACATCAATCCACCGGTCGAATTTATATCCGACTTCCTGAAAGCAGGATACCTGCCGGAAGCCTAACTTCCCGTGGAAGCCGGTACTTTGCGGATTGGGGAGCGCAATGCATGCAATGATTGCATGTACGGACATTCCTTTCAATTCTTCGATCAGGGCCTGCATCAGTGACGCGCCGATCCCCCGGCCCTGTGCCGAACGGTTGATGTAGACCGTTGATTCAACCGTATGGCGGTAGGCTTCGCGCTTTTTCCACGGGGAAGCATAGCAGTATCCGGCTATTTTCCCGGATGCTTCGTACACCAGGAAGGGATATGTCCGGGATACCGTCAGTATCCTGTCTAACATTTCCTTCACGGAGAGGGGGCTTGTTTCAAATGTTATAACCGTATTCTCTACATAGTAGTTGTATATTGCAGCGATATCCCCTGCATCGTTCAGTATGGCTTTGCGTATCATATAGCGGTATTTTCAATTTTAAAACCGATCTTCTTCAGGGCTTCGGAAACGTTCCGGTTTACGTTTTCCGTTCTGACCGTAAAATTTTTAAACTCACGCCGTATCCAGTATCCGCCCCGCAGTTCTTCAAAGGCGGAGGGCGTCTGCTTGAGGCGGTCGCTGTCTTCCCGGACGGGATACGTGTGGGTAATGGCTTCGAAAAATAGCTGCTCGTTTGATTTTCCTCTGCCGTCAAGGGTGATCTCTAAAGGCATCGGAGGCGCGGGGATATTTGCGGGATACCAGTCCGGTAAAACGTCGAGGTCGAAGAAGCGGCAGAATTCATGCACGCAGGCCGCCGTTCCGTTGGCTTTGCCGTCTGAGGAATAGCCGGCAATGTGCGGGGTGCCGATGAAGGCTCCGTTCAGCAGGTCGGGGTCGGGATTCGGTTCGCCTTCCCAGACGTCGAGGATGTAAGCGGACAGGCTGGCCCGTTTCAGCGCTTCCGTGTCGGCTACCGGGCCGCGCGAGGTGTTTATGAAGACGGCGCCGGGTTTCATTCTGCCGAAGAAGTCGTCCGATGCCAGATGGCGGGTCTTGTGACGGCCTTCGTTCGTGAGGGGCGTGTGGCAGGTTACGATGTCGCTTTCCGCCAGCAGTTTGTCGAGTGTGACGAATGTCGCGTCTCCTTCCCGTTCCGCACGCGGAGGGTCGTTCGGCAGTACGCACATGCCGAGCGCTTCCACCGTCCGCACCACCTTGCTGCCCACGTTGCCGACGCCGACGACGCCGAGGGTCAGCTCCGGCAGCTTTAATGACCGTTTTTCGGCCAGTGTGACAATCGCGGCGGTGATATATTGCTGTACGGACCACGAGTTGCATCCCGGCGCGTTCACCCAGCGGATGCCTGCCGCGTCGCAATAGTCCGTGTCTATGTGGTCGAAGCCGATGGTGGCGGTCGCGATGAGTTTCACACTGCTGCCTTTCAGCAGCGCTTCATTGCATTTTGTTCTTGTGCGCGTAAAAATCGCATCGGCGCCGGTTACATCCGCGGCAGTTATTTTGCTTCCCGGTAAATAGACGATGTCGGCATAAGGTTCCATAACGCCTTTGAGGAACGGTATTTTATCGTCGGCAATAATCTTCAGTCGTTTCATTTTATGCAGTTCAATGGAATCGCTCCCGATAAGCCCACAGTCCCAGTGCGGGATTGGAGATATAGTAGATTTCTTCGCCGTCGACCGTATTCCAGCCGTCCTGCAGTTTCCCAGGATCATATTTTTTCATCATTTCGTTTAGATCCGCGTAACGGAAGCCTGCGCTTTCGATTTCTTCGCGCGTCAGGTGGCCGGGACAGTAGGTGATGCGGAAACGTCCTTCCGATGTGCCGTGGATCAGGTGAGCCGCTACGCCGAGGCTGTTCTGCAGGTCTTCGTTCTCTTTTACATAGTTGAGCACCTGCGGAGTGGGGACATATCCGTACTTGCGGATCAGCCGGTCGTTCGTCGGGTCTTCGCCGAACTGATGCAATCCAGGCGCCAGCACGATCAATTCGCCGTCATCCGCAATGGCCATCCGGGTACGGTAAATGCTCTTGTTTCCGAGCCAGGTGCTGCGAAATTCTTCGGGGTCGAGATAGACGATCACCTTTTTCATTTCCCGGTCCATCATGCGGAAGTTCGTTTCGAGCGACAGCGTCGCCGCTCGGTCGAAACATTCGAAATCGTCGCCGATGAAAAGTCCCCGCATCTGCAACCCGTCGTCGCCTTCGGATATGACGGTCTGCAGGTAGAGGATCGGCAGGTGGCGGGTGAAGCGGTCGGAGGCATAGTTCAGCACTTTGCGCACGGGGCCTGATGCCCGTCCCATGATGCGTTCCATGCCGTAAGCCGCCCCGATGAAATGGCTTTTGTTGATACATTCCGGGCCTCCGACGCCGACGAAAATATTCTTGTTATAATTTGCCATGCCGATGACTTCGTGCGGCACCACCTGACCGAGCGACAGGATGAGGTCGTACCCGCCCTCAATCAGCAGGCGATTCACCTGCATGGGCACGGGATAGTCGACGGCGCCTTCGGACACTTCCCGGACGTATTCCCCGGGGACGGTTCCCACAGTGACTACATCTTCGCGCCAGTTATGTACGCGGAATAAAGATTTCGGCACACCGGGAAACATCTTTCCGATCTCCACGTCCGTCATCGGGAAGTGTGTTCCCAAAGCGGGAAGTATGTCCGTAAGGCGTTCGCCGTAATATTCGCAGGCGTACTGCGTAAGTTCGCCCGCCCTCGAATGAAAGCGCGTGAAATCGGGAGGTATGGCCAGCACCTTTTTCTTCGGCCCCAGTCTGTCGAATGTCTCAAATAAAGCCTTTTTTATTTCTTCGCGGCTAAACGCTTTTGTCGGCGCGCCCTGTTCGTAATGCAACATAAATTATATAATTATTCGTTTACCATAATATAAATGCCCTGCTTCCATCGTATCAAAAACTGCAATCCGGGGTAAATGTCCCCATTTTTGGTATCCGCATTTCTTGATCAATTTTATGCTTGCCTCATTGGTGTCAATGATGATTGCAAATAATGTTTTTATACCCAGCATCTCACATTTTGATTCCATATATTCAATCAGCTTCTTTCCTGTTCCTCTTCTCCGGTAATCCCTGTCAATAAAATAACTGATTTCGGCCGCTTGTTTTAATGCGGCCCTTCCCGGCCTGTAAGGATCAACGGATACAAAACCGATTACCCTGTCATCCGTTTCCGCAACATAAACCGGATATGCCTTGCTGTCATGCCCTTGGAACCATTCAAAACACCTGTCCTCTGTCCACGGCGTTAAGTAAGCGACTTTAAATTTTTCGTGAATAGCCTGATTGTGTATCCTGTTTATCTGTTCAACATCTTCTACTTTTGCATCTCTGACAGTCATAAAATCCAGGTATTATCTTAAAACCCTCGCGTTTCCTCCCCAGATGCTCCAGACCTGGTCTTCGTCCGCCGGCTGTCCGTAATCCGTCAGGAACGTGGTAGCGAGCGCGCCGGTCGCCCATCCGAACTGCGGCCATTTTGCCGGTTCCCAGCCTTTCAGTATGCCGTAGAGCAATCCGCCGACGAATCCGTCGCCGCCGCCGATGCGGTCGAGCACATGGATAGGGCGCGGCTCAATGACATGCCAGTTATCGCCTTCGAGCATGATCGCACCCCATAAATGACTGTTTGCGTTCACCACTTCGCGCAGTGTCGTGGCAAAAACCGATGCGCCGGGGAATGATTTCTTCACGTTCCGGATCATGCCTTTGAAACTTTCTATTTTGGCGGCAATATCCATCCCCCCCGCTTCAGGCCCTTCGATGCCGAGGCATAGCTGGAAATCCTCCTCATTGCCAACCAGGATGTCGGCGATGGATGCTATTTCCGTAAATATATCATGGAGTTCCTGCTCGCGTCCTTTCCAGAAAGAAGCGCGATAATTGAGGTCGAAAGAGATCTTTGTGCCGTATTTCTTTGCCGCCCGGGCCAATTCGAGGCAGAACAGGCTCGTTTCCTGCGACAGCGCTCCGATAAGTCCCGACAGGTGGAGGATCTGAACCCCTTCCTGCCCAAAAAGGCGGTCGAGGTCGAAGTCCTTTACATTGAGCGTTCGTCCGACTTCTCCGCTGCGATCGTTCCAGACGCGCGGCCCGCGCGAGCCGAGTCCGCTGTCGGCAATGTTTATCTGGTGACGGTAGCCCCACGGCCCTCCCTGCTTAACCTCCCGGCCTTCATACTCCATGTGACGGCTGCGCAGGCTGTCTTTAATAAACTGTGCAATCGGACTGCCCTTCACGAAAGTGGTAAGCACCTTAACCGGAAGTCCGAGATAGGCGGATATGTTCGCCACATTTGTCTCCGCGCTTGTCGCCTGCATGAACAGGTTACTGCTTGTGTGTATCGGCTGTCCCTGCGCCACGGGAGTAAGGCGTATGCCCATACTCGTCGGCACAACCAGCGACCATTTGTAATTTTCTTTTAATTCCATTTGATTTATCTTGTTAATGAATAATTTTTATATGGAGAACGCATCAAAGCCTCCGTCGATAGGAGTTACCGTACCGGTTACGAACGCGGAGGCGTCGCTGGCCAGCCACTGAACGGTGCCGACCAGTTCTTCCGGTCTGCCCAGACGCCGGAAAGGCGTATGCGCTACGATTGTTTTGCAGCGGTCGCTGGGTGTTCCGTCCGGATTGCTCATCAGGGCGCGGTTTTGCTCTGTCAGGAAAAAGCCCGGGGCAATGGCGTTGACGCGCAGTCCTTCACCGAATTTGGTAGCCAGCTCTCCGGCCATATACTGTGTAAAGTTGCTGATGGCAGCCTTGGCGCATCCGTATCCGACCACGCGTGTCAGCGGGCGAAGCGCCGACTCGGAAGATACGTTGATGATGCTTCCCTTCTGCTGCTTTACCATCACTTCGGCAAAGACCATGGTCGGAAGCGCCGTACCGAACAGGTTTAGATCAACCACTTTACGAAAGGCGTCAATATCCAGGTCGAAGAATGTTTTGTCCGGCGGGATCGTCGCACCGGCCATGTTTCCCCCAGCCAGATTGATCAGCACGTCTATCTGTCCGTATGCATCCAGGATCTCCTGCCTGTTCTTCAGCAAAACATCCTTGTTGAGTACGTCGGTTTCTACAAACAGGGCTGTTCCGCCGGAGCTTTTGATCTCGTTCACCAGTTGGTTGCCTCCTTCGGCATTCCGGTCCAGGATCACAATACGCGCACCTTCTTCGGCCAGGTGTTTAGCCATACTGCTGCCTAAAATTCCACATCCTCCGGTCAGGAGGATCACTTTGTCTTTTACACTGAATAAATTTGCCATGATAATTTTGTTTTATATATAGTTATTATAATACTCAATATTTTCTTTGATGAGGATATCTATCGGCATGTAATTCATCTTTTCGATTTCCCGTTTTAGCACCAGATGATAAAAGAGGACTTTCACACTGTTATATCCCTGCACTTCCGGCCGCTGGGCAATCAGGTGGGATACAATTCCGTTTTTCAGGAATGTGACGTTGGTCCGGATCGCATCATACCCGATCAGGAACAGGTCTTTTATCTTTTTCTCCTGAAAATAGGAGGCCACGATATGTACGCGGGAATTGAAGATAATGCCGGCTTTTATACCGTATTCCCTTTTCAGCGCCCTGTCCAGGATCAGCCGGTTCTTTTCCGGTGATTCGGATGAGATGGAGACCGGATAAATACTGCCGCAGAAGCCTGTTTTTGAAAGGTAGTCGCGAAATCCCTTTTCGCGTACCGATACCTGTGTCGATTCGATGGAGCCTTTGCTTATTATATTAAACAGGAGTATATTGTTGTCCTTTCCGATTCTTTCAAACAATAGCTTTCCCCCGATATATCCCGATCTGTAGGAATCCGTCCCGTAATAGGCGATACAGTTTGTGTTTTCTATGTAAGCGTCTATCAGGACGTATGGAATATTTTTCTTATCGAGGTACTGTGTTAACTCGAAGGTGCTTTCCTTAAACAGGGTGGCGATGATGACACCCTGGTATTCGTCCTGTTTGAGTTCTTCTACGACCGTATCAAAGCTAACCTTGTCGTACTGGTTAAAAGACCGGCACTCTATCTCCAGATGAAAATATGAAAATTCCTTTTCCGCTTTTGTAATCCCGCTGTTAACCTCCGCCCAGTATTCGCCGAAAATGAATGACGGGATAAGCGTCATGATCCGGCATACTTTTTTGGAAGCCAGCGAACGTGCGATCAGGTTGGGCTGGTAATCTATCTTTTTAAGTGTGCGCCTGACTTTTTTCAGGGATTCTTCGGAAACCCTGCCCCGGTTATGAAGCACGCGGTCGACAGTTCCTGCCGATACGCCTGCCATCACTGCAATATCCTTGATACGATAATTTTTCATGTGTACATAATTACTTTAGTTTGTTTACGCTGCTGTCTTTTTGTGTATGCACACATCACGTGTGGGAGGTAAAAAAACAGTCAGGAGGCTGTCGGAGCTGTCAGTCTGCGAAAGATCTCTCCGTACATCAGCACCGTCAGCGGAATAGCCGCAAAGATCCCGATAAGCAAGGCCAGTTGCCCGATTACGCTTATTAAAATCAGGATTAACAGGATGATAAACAGTTTCAACGTGTATCCTTTCGTTATTTCCCAGCTTCGTTTGAAAGATTCGATGATACCCGTGTTTTCATCGACCATGGAGGCAAAAAAGAATTGCAGTCTCAGGGCGAGATATACTCCGGGGACTACAAGCAGCGCTGTTCCGACGGCTACAATAAGCGTATAGATAACGGAAGCGACAAGATAGCTGAGCAGTTTTCGGGAAACCTGTCCGTAGGATGAGAACTGCGGTTCTTCACCGTCTAATGTCTGAAAGCAGTTTTTCATGTATCCCAGTTGGAACAGGCAAAGCAGCAGCCAGCATAATACGGAAATGAGGATGCCGCTTGTCGTCATGCTTTCTCCTTTAGCCGGTAAAGCGAACAGGTACAGGAGCGAATAGATGATCGTGAAACCGATGATCAGTCCCACCAGGAGCCAGAACTGGGAAATCAGTCCCTTCCAGGATTTTCTGAGGATATCCGAATAAACGAGTTTTTTTTCCATAGGTTCATTTATTTGTGACCGTGCAAATGTAGTGTAAGTTGAGAGTAATACAAAATAAATTAATCAATTTTATGTATGTATATAAAAAAGACGCCATACCGTGAAGTGTGGCGTCTTTAAAGATCTGTACAGCGAGATTGGCTTATTCGGTTACTTCCACTTCCACTTCCCCTTCGCCTTCGCCTTCCATTTTTTCTTTCAGGGCGGCCAGTTCTTCGATATCGCCTAACGTTGTTTTCTCCATCGTCGGGGTAACGACTGCGGATTCTTTTCTGAAGCCTTTTGCTTTTCCTTCGCCTTCTTTCTTGATCGCCTTTTGTTCATCTTCAAAGATGCGGCTGTGAGAAAGAATGATACGGCGGGCTTCCTTGTTAAATTCGATCACCTTGAACTGAAGCTTTTCATCCAGCCGGGCCTGCGAACCGTCTTCTTTTACCAGGTGTTTCGGAGTGGCGAAACCTTCCACGCCGTAAGGTAATGAGATCACGGCGCCCTTGTCCATCATTTCGATGATTGTTCCGTCGTGAACGGAGCCTACCGTAAACACGGTTTCGAATACATCCCACGGGTTTTCACCGAGCTGTTTATGGCCAAGGCTCAGACGGCGGTTTTCCTTGTCGATATCAAGAACCTGAACTTCGATTTCGGCGCCGATGGAAGTAAACTCACTCGGATGTTTGATTTTCTTCGTCCATGAAAGGTCTGAAATATGGATCAGTCCGTCAACGCCTTCTTCAATTTCTACAAATACGCCGAAGTTGGTAAAGTTGCAGACTTTCGCTTTGTGTGTAGAGCCGATCGGGAAACGTTCTTCGATATTTTCCCATGGATCCGGTTTAAGCTGTTTGATACCCAGGGACATTTTGCGTTCGTCGCGGTCTAATGTCAGGATTACGGCTTCCACATCGTCGCCCACTTTCATGAAGTCCTGTGCGCTACGCAGGTGTTGTGTCCAGCTCATTTCCGATACGTGGATCAAACCTTCCACACCCGGGGCTATTTCAACAAATGCACCGTAGTCAGCCATCACCACTACTTTTCCTTTCACCCGGTCACTCACCTTCAGGTTTGCATCAAGTGCATCCCAGGGATGAGGCGTAAGCTGTTTAAGCCCCAGTGCGATACGTTTCTTTTCATCATCAAAGTCGAGGATTACCACATTTACTTTCTGATCCAGCTGAACGATTTCTTCCGGATGGGAAACACGTCCCCACGAGAGATCCGTGATATGGATCAGTCCGTCTACACCGCCCAGGTCAACAAATACCCCGTAAGAAGTGATGTTCTTGACCGTTCCTTCCAACACCTGTCCTTTTTCGAGTCTGGAGATGATTTCTTTCTTCTGCTGTTCCAGTTCGGCTTCGATAAGCGCTTTGTGGGATACAACGACATTCTTGAAATCCTGATTGATCTTTACAATCTTGAACTCCATCGTTTTACCTACAAACACATCATAGTCACGGATCGGTTTTACATCAATCTGTGAACCCGGCAGGAACGCTTCAATACCGAATACGTCTACGATCATACCGCCTTTTGTACGGCATTTTACAAAACCTTTGATTATTTCGTCTTTTTCAAGCGCTTCATTGACGCGATCCCATGAACGGGAAGCGCGCGCTTTCTTGTGTGAAAGGATCAGTTGTCCTTTTTTATCTTCCTGGTTTTCAATATAAACTTCCACCTGATTACCCACTTTCAAATCGGGATCATAGCGAAATTCTGACATGGGCACAACGCCATCTGATTTGAAACCGATATTCACAACCACTTCGCGTTTGTTCATAGCGGTTACTGTTCCTATAACGACTTCTTTGTCCTTCACTGTGTTTAAAGTCTCATCGTAAGTTTTGGTTAATTCCTCTACGTTCTTGTCTTTTGCAGGGGTTTCGCCTTTTTCGTAAGAATCCCAGTTGAAATCTTCGTTGGGAACAATGTTCTTTAAATTTTCCATTTTAATTGTTAATACTCCGTTAATTAAATAAGTTAGACAATATGTTAGCACTCTCTCTAAAAAAGTGGCACAAAGATACGAAATAATTGATACGCACAAGTTATAAAAGACATTTTTTATGAATTTCCCCCAAAAGTAGAGACGCGATGCATCGCGTCTCTACACCGTACCTGTATACAATTAATGCTGCACAGTATAATTACCTGAATGAAAAAAGGAGGCTGTTCCGTTGCCGGGACAGCCTCCTTTGGGGTTTTCAAATGTTTGCCGGTGTTAATAGACGGCTTTTACGCGGCGGGAGCCTGCGGTGATGACGTAGACGCCCCGTCCGTTGAGCGGGACGAGCTGTTCGC
>JAISCL010000034.1 GCA_031265585.1 Tannerella sp.
GAAGATTTCTCCTTGAAATCTTTGCGTATGCGGGGGAACAAATCCCCCGCACCCCCAGTGTGAAGCGCCCCAAGGGGCGGGGTATTAAACCCCAAAAGGGCTACGCCCTTAATAAATCATACCCGCCGTCCGTGGCGGGTGCTTCGCGAGGGGTTTTTGCTTCGCATAACAGGTCTGTATGCGTTCCGCGCCTTCGGCGCTCCAGGGTTCCATTCGCCTAGGTCAGTCGCCTCCCTCCACCCACATTTTGTCGGCCCTGGACTTTGCTTTGCAAAGCCTTTATTCGGGCCGCCATCGGACTTTAGTCCGCAACGTCGTAAACACGCCGGAATTGTTATACGATATTTTTTTGATTTTCTTTACATTTTTACAGGAAACATACTTGACGCAATATTGTAAATAATATACACTAAAACAACAAATTTTATTCAAGGAGATGAGTATGAAATTGAAACATGGGATCTGTCTGGTTGGCTTGTTGGCATTGGTCGGTTTAGGTCTAAACGCACAGCAGCAAGGTGGTGGTTATAAAGGTCCTGGAGCGGTTGCCATTACCGTGGCTGAAGCCAAAAATCTTCGTGATGATACTCCGGTAATATTACAGGGGAAAATAGAACGGTTTTTGGGTGATGAAAAATATCTATTCTCAGACGATACGGGAAATATGGTCATCGAGATAGACAGCAGGGTATGGGGCAACCTTTCGGTAGATGAAAATGAAGTGGTCGAAATTAACGGAGACATTGACAAAGAATTCAGTGGGAATAAGGTGGAAGTGAGAACCATACGAAAAATATAAAAACAGAGTTGTTCAGAAACCGCAGTTTTGCAAGGCTAAAGCCCCGCTTCAGCCTGCAAGACTTGGCGGGCTTTAGTCCGATAGACAACCCCAATCGGGTCGTCGAACAAGTCTCATATATGTTTGGGACACTTCGCATAACGAGGCTGCGCGTTCCACCGCCAGCAGGCGATTCGGGCCTAGGTTATTGCGTTACGCTCCATTCCTACGCCGTTGCTCCGGTACATTTTGCCAGCCTTGGTCTTTGTTGCGCAAAGCCCTTATTCGGGCGGCCAAAATCTTGCTATTACCGCATAGCGGTATCCCTTCAAACAGATGGAACGTTATGCGTAATGCCTCCTGAATGTTATCGAATGTATTGAAAAGATATTAGACTTGTTCGACAACCCGGTTGGTTGTCTCACAAGTCCTGCAATTTCTCAGGCTAAAGCCTTACGAAATTGCGTTTTTCAATAGAGTTGTTCAATAACTGAAATTATTGAACAACTCTATTGATAAAAAGAAATTTATCGCATAGTATAAACAAACAGACATGGAGGAAAATTATGTTGTTGATGGAAAAAAAGAAACTGGCATCTTTATTACTGTTTTTTGTGATATCATTCATTTTTGCTGAAGAGCAATTTAGGGAAAGAATGTTAATTATGGGATGGGATTTTGTTGAAGAAGATAGTTCAATACAGACTAATATCGCTATTGATGCAATAATAAAGTATGCGGAAGCCGCTAAATATCAAATGAATTCTTATGAAAAATTTGATCCGTCATGCAAAATTGAATTATACAGAGTACACAATGATAACTATTATGATGGCGAATTTTTTGAGTATTCCCGTATTTTTGTGTATGTAAATTCCGCTGTAGTGGATTCTTATATAATAAATCCCAATATAATAATTTTTGATAGTGATGACTATCATGACAGATATATCGAAATAGATTTTTATATTATTCCCGATGGAATACCATCAAAATATAAATTAGTATTTTATTACAACAATTATAATTGGATAGAAAACAATAAAGGGAACAACCGGTATGAATTAACAGAAAAAGGTGATAATGCATATGATTTTTTTATTTCTGAAATTGAAAAATTAAGAAGATAAAATAGTATACGGACGCACTGCGCCAACAGGACTGTTTACGCTTCGCCGCCTGACGGCTCCGGAATTCCGTTCGCCTCGGTCATTCCGCTACGCTCCATTCCCGCGCCGTTGTTCCGGCATATTTTGTCTGCCCTGCAAATGCTACGCATTTGCTTATCCGGGCTGGCAAAACTTTGCAATTACCGCATAACGGTATCCCTCAAACAGCCGGACCGTTTGCGGAATCCTCGCCTTCCAACAAAAGCGTTAAAGACCCGGTATTTTTCAAAAACATTATTTACGATTACCCGCTCTCGAAAGCAATGGAAGACGGCTATGTTAAAGAGCCGGCGGTCGTAACCCAAAAGAATTTTGATCCTTCCCAATTCAACCCGGAACAGTTGGAGCGGATAAAACTTGAAGACGGTATCCGTGTCCACGAAGCGACGAAGGTAGAACTTGAAACGTACGCCCGCCAAAACGGGAAAGAAATTGTCAAGCCTTTTATACTGGTTATTGCCAGGGATACCACCCATGCGGCGGAGTTAAAGAAACTGATAGAATCCGATTGCCTTTGTAACGGGAATTATAACGGCAAAGTCATTCAGGTAGATTCAAGCCAGAGCGGTGAGGAAAAAGAAGAAAATGTGGAACGGCTCCTCGCAGTTGAAAAAAATGACGAACCGACCGAGATCATTATTCACGTCAATATGCTTAAAGAAGGCTGGGATGTGACCAACCTGTATACGATTATCCCGCTTCGTGTGGCCAATGCGCACACTCTGGTTGAAAGTCGATTGGACGGGGGCTGCGTCTGCCTTATGGCAAGCGTTGTTCCCTATCGGGAACATTCGGGGTTTCCACAGTGGACCGCCTCAACATTATTGCGCATGATAAATTTCAGGAAATCGTCGATGAGACCAACCATTCAGATTCGCCCATTCACATCAAAGCCATATATCTTGACAAAGATACGGATTTTCAAAAAACAAAAACCGTTGTCGCCACTCCCCATTACTTCATGCGGATACATCCGGCAGGGTCCGCCCCTGTAGCCGGTACCGGAAAAGCGGTGGGGACGGTAAAGCCCCTGTTTGAAAAACCGGCGGAACAAAAATTCACGCAGGCAGTCGCGGACGCGATTCAAAACCACGAAAATGCCGCATCATCCGAATATTTACTGAAAGACGATGTGCTCGATTTGCTGGTTACCGAAGCGGAAGCAATCTACGCTCCCGATCAGAACGATTTGCTAGATATTATAGAAGAAATTGATTATCGGAAAATCACGGAAATAACAGCCCGCGCTCTGATTGAAGGAACTATTGATATTCCCCGCATAGTGCTTGTCCCGAAAGACGGCACGAATATTGTTTATACTGATTTTACCCTTCAGTGTGATTCCATAAATTATCAGCCGGTCAGCCGCGAGCTGCTTATCCAGCACCTCGGAATCAATATTCAGGAAACGCTGCCATCGACCGCCGGGAGTGCCGGTGCTAGTGCTATCGAAGAACGACTGGAAGATTATCTGGTTCGCGGCCTTATTGATTTTGAAGATGTTTCTTATGATGATCAAAGCGCATTATTGTACGATCTGAGTATGCAATTACTGACCCGTCTTAAATCGTATCTCAAAACCGGCGAAGATGTCCGTAATGTGGTGCTTTATTACCAAAAACAACTGGTAGATTTCATTCATGCCCGGATGCGGGAACATCAACCGGAAGCCTGTTCTGATTTCGAAGTTAAAACAGCAAAGGGTTTACCGCCCTGAAAGAAATTGCCTTTACCGCCGAGGAAGGTGCCCAACCGCTCAATTTTCGCCAACCGGATTTTGATAAATCAAAAATAGGCAAACTGATATTCAGCGGCTTTTCAAAATGCCTGTATCCTTTTGTAAAATTCGATTCCGATACGGAACGCCGTTTTTCGATTATTCTGGAACGGGACAGTCTTAAATGGTTTAAACCCGCCAAAGGCCAGTTTCAGATTTTTTACCAGACGGGAAATGAAACATCTGAATACATCCCGGACTTTGTTGCGGAAACTTCCGATACGAT
>JAISCL010000314.1 GCA_031265585.1 Tannerella sp.
ACCTACCGTCCGTTTACGCTCGAAGGCAATTTCGCTTTTGCCTCCGGCATCCATGAAATGCTGATGCAAAGCCATACGGGCATTATACGGTTGTTTCCCGCCATTCCGGCGTCGTGGAAAGACGTTTCGTTTGACCGGCTGCGCACAGTCGGGGCCTTTCTCGTTTCGGCTCAACGGAAAGACGGCAAGGTATCGTCCATTACGGTCGAATCGGAAAAAGGCGGTATTCTCAGGCTGGCAAAACCCGGCGACGGCAGTTACCGGGAAACCGGCGGAAAAACGCTTGACGGTGAAAACGGCGTCTGGAATATTGAAATGAAGGCCGGCGAGAAGATAAGAATAGCGTGTGAAGTAATGATATCCGAATGAGATGTGCTAAAATGGAAAGAATAAAATCACTGGCTTTCGCCCTGCTTGGGCTTGTTTTGCCCGTCCTGCCGGGACAGCGCTCTCGCCAAGTCCCGCAGGGGAAAACGATGCAAATACATCTTTAATTGTAAACGACTGGCAATTCAACGAATGGTAAACAAAGCAGGAGAAGTCATAAAAGTAATAGAAGAACAAATCCTTTCACCGGGAGACATCACCATCCTGTTTGCCAAAAAATAACGTGTGGGATTTTTTTCCGGAAGCACAGTAAAAACAGTATTTTTATGGCGATGAGTCCAATTTCTTTGATGACTATACATTTACCGGTTTACACGCCTGATTTTTTAATTGGGAATTGAAAATGATTGTTTACCTTTGCAGCAATAATTTTCAATTAATTATGAAGAATTTGCCAATAGGAATACAGTCATTTGAAAAGTTGCGTAATAAGGACTGCCTGTATGTAGATAAAACTAAAATTATCCACGAAATAATTTTGTCCGGAGATATTTATTTCCTTTCCCGTCCGTGCCGCTTCAGAAAATCTCTGCTCATCAGCACACTGGATGCGCTGTTTTGCGGGTGCAAGGAATTGTTTGAAGGTCTTTACATTTATGATAAATGGGACTGGTCGAAAAGCAATCCCGTTATCCGGATTGACTGGACGGCTGTCAAACACGGCACGCCGGAAGAAATAGAAACGGATTTATCCGATTTTTTGCAGGAAATAGCTACCGTTAACGGTATAACTCTTAACCGTTCGTATGCATCCAGCCGGTTCAGGGAGTTGATCACACAGCTTCATTTGAAAACCGGAGAAAAAGTTGTCATTCTGATAGATGAATACGACGCGCCGATATTGGTACTTGCCGATTCCGAGATATTTGACAGTTTCGATCCCGGTCATATCGAAAATATCCCGCTGCTGTTTCAGACCGGCTATCTGACCGTCAAAAGCAGGGAACTGATTCACGGCATACCCCGTTACACGCTGGGCGTACCGAATAGGGAAGTTCGGGATTCGCTGATGAAATATATTGTGAGCGCTTACAGTCGTTTTCCACTGTCCCAACTGGCTGTTTTGACAAGAAAAATGTCGGAACAGTTAGCCGTTCCCGACGCCGAAGGCTTCGCCCAAAGCATCCGCACGATGCTCGAAAATATCCCGTACAACATCCGGGTCGGCAATGAAAAGTATTATCATTCGCTCTTCCTGTCGTGGATGAACGTACTGGGTTTCAAGGCGCAGGGCGAGGTGCTGACCGGTCACGGACACATCGACGCCGTAATGGAACAGACCGGTACCGTCGTCGTCTGCGAACTGAAATATCATTCAAAAACGAAAACGGCTACCTTGCTTCGTCGTGCAATAAAACAGATTCACGATAAAAACTATTACGGAAAATACCTGGATAAAGGCAAAAAGATCGTTCCGCTCAGCCTGGCGTTTTCCGGAAAGGATGTCGGATGCAGAATGGACGCTATGGAGAATTGAGAAAAAGCGTGTAAACCGGTATGTATAAAACAACAAACAAAGAGATATTCAACAAATGAATGACAAGGTAAAGAAGAATGCAGTCTCCCGAAGGAGATTTATCCGGTCGGGAATAGTGCTGGTAGCCGGCTTACCGGTGATGCGGATGTATCCGCTAACGGAATTGGAGCACAGCCGTCAGGATGAAAAGGACGGACTGTTTGATTTGTTTCAAACGCCGCCCGTTACCGCCAGGCCGTTTGTGCGCTGGTGGTGGAACGGCGACAAGGTAACAGCTTCGGAACTGCTCCGCGAGTTGGATGTGCTGAAGGAAGCCGGTATCGGCGGAGTGGAAATCAATCCGATTGAATTTCCGGTAGCCGACGATCTGGCGATTCCCTCGTTGCTCTGGCTCAGCCCCGAATGGATTGAGATGGTAAAGATCACCTTAAAGGGCGCAGAGGAACGCGGACTGATTTGCGACATCATTGTCGGTTCGGGATGGCCCTTTGGCGCCGAGTTCCTGAAAGGCGACGAACGCTCGCAACTGCTCACTATTGCCAGCCGTAAGGTGCAGGGAGCCGGAACCGTCCGTGTAGAAACAGCCGAACTGCTGAAAGAGGCGGCGCCGCAAATCGTCTCCCGCGGGAAAGGCGACAGCGAGATAGAAGCGCTTTGCCTTGCGCCGTCACAGATGGACACCTTTGCTCAGCCGCAATGGCTACCCTTCGACCGGACACGGGAAATGCTCGAAATACAGGTTCCCGAAGGCGAATACGTACTGTATGCATTAGTGAAGGTGACAGGTTTTCAGAGTGTGATACGCGGCACAGCCGGCGCGGGTGGACCGGTGCTGAACCATTACGACCGGGACGCTACACTGCGCTACCTCAACCGTATGTCGGACGGGCTTTTCCCAAAGCTGGAAGGAATAAAGCCTTTCCGTTCCATCTTCTGCGACAGCATGGAACTCGAAGGCGCGAACTGGGGACCCGGTTCTCTCGACGAATTTAAACGCCGCCGCGGATACGACATCAAGCCCTACCTGCCCTTCATACTCTATAAGGTCGGAGGCATGGGACACGCTATTGAGGGAAGCGAAATCACGCAACTGTCGGGCGAGGCGAAAGAGGAAGTGTCGCGCGCCCGCTACGATTTCATCATCACCTGCATGGAACTGATTCGCGAACGCTTCCTGCTCACCTATACGCAGTGGTGCAACGAACACGGATTCCAGTCGCGGGTACAGGCCTACGGAAACGAGTTTCATCCGCTTCATGCCTCCATGGACATTGATATTCCCGAATGTGAAACCTGGACGGGACACGGGGCTACCCCCAATGCCTATACGCCGGTCAACAAGTTTGTGGCTTCCGCTGCGAGGCTGTCCGGCAAGAAGATTGTCAGCTGCGAGGAAGTGACCGACATATACACCACGTTCAACGTAACGCTGGAACGGGTCAAAACCGTATGCGACCAGAGCAACCTGTCGGGCGTAACTCATTCCGTGCTGTGCGGATACAACTATTCTCCGCTGACGGCGCCCTATCCCGGATGGGTCAGATACGGCACTTTCTTCGACGAACGTAATACGTGGTGGCCCTATTTCAAGCAGTTTGCCGCCTACAAGACCCGCCTTTCGGCGCTTTTGCAGGAGACCGAACCATACGCCGACATTGCCGTACTGCATCCGCTGGCGGACATGTGGACGCTTTACGGGCCGCAGCGTGACCCGTTCCCCGGACTAATGTATCCTTCCTATCAATATAAAGTATGGGAAGGCATCCACCGTAACGGTAATGGCTGCGACTATACCAGCGAGGAGATTATCATCAAAAGCGTTTCCGAAAACGGCTTTCTGAAATACGGCAAACGTAGCTATCGCACGCTGATGCTGCTGGAGGTAGAAACCCTCATGCCCACTACTGCCAAAGCGCTGTCCGACTTTGTACGGAAAGGCGGGAAACTGATATTTGTCAGCAAGGAACCGCACAAGTCTCCCGGACTGAAAAACCACAGCAAAAACGACAGGCAGGTAGCCTCCACCGTCGCCGCCATGAAAAAGGCATACCCTTCGCGGATCTATACGATAGCGCCACCCAAAAAAGATATTATCGCATGGTTTGCCGGCGTTCAGCAGCAGTGCGGCATTGCGCCCTATATGAAAATCGACCGTCCCAATCCGTCCGTCAGCCAGATACGCCAGCAATCCGGCGGGAAAGACATTTTCTTCATCAGCAACTGCAGCCTGAATGACCGGATTGTACTGAACGTTTCGTTTCCCGAATCGAAGGGAACGCCCTGGCTCTGGGACGCCGAAACGGGCAAACGTTACCTCTACCCGTCGGTTTCGGGCGACACGCTGAGGGTTGACCTGCCGCCCGCCGCTTCGCAACTGATTGTTTTCGACACATCCAAGATAGATAAAATAAGCCTGCCTGCCCGATCCTCCGAAACCGAAGGCGCCGAATTGCGCGGGTGGACGCTGCGGATGGAACACGTCAACGGCACTGAACAGCAACGGCAAATCGACGCGCTGTTCGACCTGAAAGACGATGAGGCGACACGTTCATTCGCCGGATGCCTATATTACGAAAAACGTCTGCCCAACAGTATCACGCCGTATCACTGGCTGGATTTGGGAAAGGTACACGGTGTTTCGGAGGTAAGTGTCGGCGAAGAAAATCTCGGTAACCATTGGTACGGACGTCATATATACCGTCTGCCCGACGATGCAGGCGGCAAAATGCTTCGGATAAAAGTGACCACGACACAGGGCAATTTCCTGAAATCGACGCCCGAAAACAAGGCGGGTTATGTATGGACAGAGCGTCAGCAGTGGGTATCCGTAGGTCTGTTGGGGCCTGTGAAACTGCTGTAATTCAGTTTCAAATTCTTCTGCGACAAATACAGACCACAAAAAGCAATCCGCACTTAGTGCGAATATGTTATATATAAAATTAAACAGAATGAAGATTTTTAACAACCGGAAAGTTTTTTCCGAACTGTTCAGCCATGCAAAAAAATGCATCCTGCTGACTGTATTGATATGTCCGGGGCTGTGCAGGCAGTTTGAGGCCCGGGACGGGTATTATTTTTTCGACAAATCCGATATCAAGCATATCGGGTATTGTTAATTTTATATTGTTAATTCTTTATTAAGTTTCAGCATAAGCAAATTTAATGATGTTTCAATCATATGTTCTGCTTTGCTGTAACATTTTGTTTTTCTCTTGAATCTCGTTAAATAATGTCTTATTCGACTGTTATATCCTTCTACTGTAAAGGTCTCGGCTTTTGTTTGCAAATGTTTTTCATGTGGAACAAATTTTTCGTAACTTTTCCAGTAATCAGAAGTAAAA
>JAISCL010000066.1 GCA_031265585.1 Tannerella sp.
TCGGCGTCACGTATCAAAAGGACTTTCCGGGAGAGTGGAGGGTACAGTCGTATCCCTTTGCCGGCAACAGCAGCAGGGTCGATATCAATCCCATGCGCTATTGCGGGATTCCGGGCGCGTTGGTGTACCGTTCCGATCTTTCGACCGTGCTTTTGTTTACTGTCGACAGCCGTTCCGATTATTTCAATCCGACGGCATGGACGGGCAAAACGCGGTTCGTCTTCGAGAGCGGGAATACCGCTCCCACGTTCTTCGCTTGTGGTGGAAAAATCGCTGCCGGAACGAAATACGAATTGCCATTGCGAGTGTTTACCGATACTTCCGGCGAGTTCACGACCGCCATTCCGGGCATCGTCAAAACGTGGATGAAAACGGTGGACTACAAAGTCGAACCGCTCTTTGTCCGCACGCCGCAGGAATACTTCGATTTGACGGTGGACGGACGGTTGAACGCCTCGTTCTGGATGGATGGTAAAGGTTATGAGCATCTCAAAGGCGCTCCGTTTATTTATATCGGAAACAATCCGTATATCGCTTATTTCGAGTATTTGCTGTACAAAAAAACCGGCAACAGGATTTGGCGTGACCGGGCGTTTCAACAGATAGACTTTACATTGAAAGGACAGTTACCCGACGGCGCTTACGTGTTACAACATCAAAGACCGCGGCAGGGCAGGTAAAAAAGGCGAGTTTGTTTCGTGGTGTCATGGACATAACGGCTACAAGGTCGATATCAACGCATGGGTGGCGAGGTATATTCTGGAAATGTGGCAGGCGGTCAGGGAATATGAAAATATCGACAGGAAAGACTGGTACGACGCTGCAATCCATGCGCTCGACTGGATTTTGAAACAGCAAAACGAAGACGGCGGTTTTCCGCAATGTGTCAATATGGACGACAACGGCAATGAAACGAAAAAATCACAGTCGGTCATTTGCGGACGTTTGATGGATGCTTTCCCTAAAATTGCAAAAATCACGGGCAACGATATTTACCTCAAAAAAGCGCTGGAGGCGGAGAAATTCATGCGCGAAAACGTGGAAAACCGCTTCTGGTACACCGGAGCGCATCCCGATCTTCCGCCGGAAGATTTCGAACAGGACAGCGTTTATGCAGTAGTCGAATACTGGCTCGACAAATACGACCGGACAGGCGAAAAAGACGCGCTTGATCATGCTGTTGCCAACGCTTATTACGGTTTATCGTACTGGTGCCCGAAGCAGTTGAGCTGGGTGACAAAACCGACGCAGTGCGCACATAGCGAACAGCAGAACTACAATCAGTATTCCGTTTATAACTACTGTAACCGAAAGATACAGTCTCTCGACCGTTTACACAGGGCGACAGGCGACCCGCTGTTTGAGCAACTGGAAAACCGTGTGATGCAACTTTTTTTCGCCACGCAGATCACGGAAGGAGAATACAAAGGCTCCGTTTACGAAGCCATTGCCGATCCGTGGCTGGAACGCGGAGCTAACTATGATTTCACCTTCGACGGCAGCCGCGGACCCAACAGCCCCTATACCAGCGAACTCGTCGCCGATATGATGATACAGTTAATGGAATTGGGATTAGTGAAATAAGAAATGAAATACAAAGAAGACTGGGACAAAGCCCAAAAAAGATTAGAGGCATTCTGGAAAGGAGAGCCGGCCGACAGAGCGTTGGCCGGCATCCTTGCACCGAGGAAAACCTCCAGACTGCCGAAATTTCCCCATCTTACGCACGGCCCCTGGCTGGGCGGGCTTGAGAAATTCAGCGACAGTGACAAAGAATCCATCAGGAAGTGGTGGATGGATCCGGAAGAAAACTGTAAACGGATGCAATTGTGGTTTGAAAATACCTACTTCGGCGGCGAAGCGGCGCCTGCAACCTATATCAACTGGGGCGCCTCGGCAGGCTGCGCTTTCTGGGGGGCAGAACCGGATTTCAACACCAAATCCGTATGGTTTCACAAAATTATTGAAGACTGGGACACGTGGGAATGGAATTTTGACATGAAAACCAATCCCTACTGGCAGAATATCCTGTCTATTATGGAACTGTTTATGGAGCGCAACGATGAAGCCTATTTTATCGGAATGCCGGAAATAGGAGATGCTGCCGACAACCTGTCCCTGATCCGGAGCGGAACGGATTTGGCGATGGATCTGATTATGAATCCCGATGCGGTGAAACAGGCCATAGATGTCATGTCGGACGCATGGATAGAGGCGCATGATGTCCTGTACGGAATGAGCCGGAAAAGTAACCGGGACGGAGGCGTACTCGCCTGGCTGAATCTGTGGGCGCCGGGCCGTCACGACCAGATTGCCAACGACTTTTCGTCGATGCTGTCTACCGGAATGTTTGAAGAATTTTTCTTTCCCGAACTGAAAAAAATGGGAAACCGGCTTGATTTCGCCACCTATCACCTGGACGGTCCGCAATGTATCAGACAGCACACCGGCGCGCTTGTGCAGCAGGATTATATCGACTGCATCCAGTTCACGCCCGGAGCCGGTTCGCCGCCGGCTTCAACACCCGAATACATCCCGCTTTTCCAAAAGATGCAAAAGGCGGGCAAACGCCTGTATCTGCTGGTCGATCCGGGTGAAATTGAATTTCTGCTTGGCCATCTGTCCTCCAGGGGACTGTTTTTGAATACCTACGCAGATTCGCAGGAGGAAGCCGACGGGTTAATACGCAGGATTGAAAAATGGTCGGTCGTGAGAGATATTTAGTATGGGAAATTAACAGTTATTCATTATGAACGCAAAAACTAAAATGATAAAAAATAAGAGTCCCGAATACGAACGGGAACCGGTGCCGGAATCGCAAACCAAAGGAGCAAAATCGTTCTGGGGACTGTTTGCCAGCGAACACGTGGCAGGCACGGAACTGTTGATCGGTCCGCTGTTTCTTGTGCATGGCGTCGCGGCATTCGACCTGCTGGTCGGCCTGACCGTCGGTAACCTGTTAGCCGTATTAAGCTGGCGTTACCTGACAGTGCCCATCGCCATCAAACACCGCCTGACGCTGTACATGCAAATTGAAAAAATCGGCGGACGGCAACTGGTCGTTATCTATAACTTCGTCAATGGCATGTTGTGGTGTTTCCTTGCCGCGGCCATGATCTATGTATCCGCATCGGCAATCAGCGTGCTGTTTCATGTAACGCCGCCGGAGCTGGATGCGGTCGTGCCGGATAATGCAGGAATGATAGTCATTGTTTTAGCCGTAGGACTGGTTATTTCGGTTATTGCTGCACGCGGTTACGATGCCATTGCCCGGTTTGCCAACTGTGCCGCTCCGCTGATGGTGATCCTGTTCATTGCCCTGGGCTTTTCCACGCTGCCCGCGCTGGACATTCATTCCCTGCCGGACTTTTGGGACAGGGCGCAGACCGTTATCTGGCAGGGACACAATCAGCCTGGATTTGTGAGATTTACCATCTGGCATATCATCTTTTACAGCTGGTTCGGTAATATGGCCTGGCATATCGGAATGGGCGACTTGACGGTTTTCCGCTATGCCGGAAAGGCGAATTACGGTTTTGCATCGGCTGCGGGCATGTTTCTGGGGCATTACATTGCCTGGATATGTGCGGGAATGGTGTACGCCGTCCAGTTACAGGCCGACCCGGACAACACGGCTGTTTCACCCGGCGCTCTGGCTGCCAGTGCGATGGGTATCGGCGGTATTCTGCTCGTGCTGATCTCGGGATGGACCACGGCAAATCCGATCATCTACCGTGCAGGCCTGGCGTTCCAGGGGATCAAAAGAAACGGGTCGCGGGTGAAGACCACCCTGATCGCAGGCGCTGTGGCCAGTGTGATCGGCATATTTCCTTCGCTTTCAATGAATTTTCTTAATATCAGCGCTTTGTACGGATTGCTGTTGATGCCTGTCGGCGCAGTCATATTTGCCGACCATTATTTTATGAAACGCCTGAAGATGCAAAGTTTTTTTGCTGAAAAGAAAAACATCAAATTTTATCTGCCTCCGGCGCTGGCCTGGGTTCTTACGCTTGGCATCTGTCTCTGGCTGAATCTGTATTCGGGAGT
>JAISCL010000346.1 GCA_031265585.1 Tannerella sp.
TTTTGACAATCAGTACGGGAAGCTGGAGCTGTCGCTTTCGTCGCAGTATAACCGGATCGGGGAGGTGTCTTATGAGTTTATTCCGGTTACTAAGGTGTTGTACCGGGAGAGGGTTTGGAGGCCTTTTGTTTTTGCTTCTTACGGGTCTGTGGGGGCTATTGGGGCCGGGGCGGGGGTTTATTACGGGAATTGGGGGATCGGTGTTCAGTATTTGACTGATTTGAAGGGTAACGGGTTTGGGGTCAGCGTTTACAGGGCGTTTTGAGTGATTTGAATATGTTGAATTTTCTATTTTGATTTGTTGTTTGCGCCCTGCTTGTGAAAGTGGGGCGGTTTTTGACGGTAAGTTATACTCCGATTCAATTATAAGTATGTTTTACGAAATTATCACGGAATATTTTTATGTTTATCATATATCACTTATATTCAATTATATATATATGCATCATACTATTTCTCTTAATCAGGGGGTCCTTGGTTCAAGCCCAAGTGGGACCACATACAAAGAATTACAATCAAATGTAATTCTTTTTTTTTGCGGCGCTTTTTGACTGTTGTTTTTTCTGTCTGTAAACGAGTAGATTGCATGCTGCTTTTCTCTTGCTGTTTTGGCGCATATTTAGCATAAATATGTGCCGGAATTTTTGCAGAGGTAACGATTATGTAATAAATAATCGTTACCTTCGCGGCAGTAATTGAGATATTTCCGAAATGAACAGACAAGAGACTTTAAACCTGATCCTGCTGAATGTTGCCCGGAAAGTTCATTATGCCGACTGGAACTGGAAAGGTGTGAACAGTCCTTTTGCCCGGTTATATATGGTGGAAAGCGGGTATGCGAGAATTATCATCCCTGAAGGCTCCTTTACGATACGGCCGGGGTATCTGTACCTGGTTCCTTCTTTTGTGACCCATAGCTATGAGAACGACAGTGCGTTTGTGCTGTATTACCTGCATATTTATGATGAACAGGGGATCTTCGACAGGCTGAACTTCCCGTTTGAAGTTCCGGCCAACGAAATAGACGCCCTGCTGATGAAACGTTTGCTAATCATTAATCCGGGAAGGGAGCTGAAGCGGTCTGACCCGGATACCTACGATAACTTCCAGACATTGATGCAAAACATCGCCCGCAGCAACGAACATGGCCTTGATACGGCAGTGGAAACAGGCGGAATCTTATTACAGCTATTCTCCCGGTTCCTGGGGAAATCCTGCCCCAAACAAAATGTGAAAGACGAACGGATCCTGAAAATACTGCGCTATATCAGGGAGAACATTAACCGGGAGATCACGGTGGAAGAAATGGCCTCCCTTTGCTTCCTGTCTAACGACCATTTGATCCGACTCTTTAAGAAGGAAAACAACTGCACCCCGTTGCAGTATATCAACCGGAAAAAGATGGAAAAAGCGCAACTGATGCTCACGATAGGCGGAAAGTCCATCAAAGACATCGCCTTCAGCCTCTCCTTCCGTGAAATATCGTACTTCCACCGCCTCTTCAAAAAAATAACCGGCAAATCCCCCTGCCAGTACAAAAAGCAATCCTCCCTGGAAAGGAAACTGGAGATGTGACGACCACTCCGGCTGTTAAAACGCTGGCCTTTTATTCATAGACCGGGCCTCTGGGGCGGGATCCGGCAAAGGCGAAACGGGCTATGACGATGTATGATATCATCGGAACAATCATGGCCGGCGCCACGGCATGATCCCGGGAACTGTCGGCGATAAGCCCCATAACGGGCGTCAATATAGCTCCTCCGATGAGGCTCATTACCAACACAGAGGCTCCCAGTTTGGCATTCGGCCCCAACCCTTTCACGCCGGAAGCAAAAATAGTGGGATACATCAGTGACATGAAAAATGTGGTGCATATCATGGCGCATATACCGATCCAACAGGATATATCATGCAGTCCGAAAACATTTCCCCACCGGGATGCCGCTATCACGAGAAGAACAAGCCCTATATTTATACAGGAATAGATACCCATTAGCCGGGCCGGTTTTACGTATTTCATGAGGAAAGTAGAGAAAAAACGCCCGCACATAAACAGAACCATATTGGCAATCAGCAGTCCGCCGGCCTGTTTTTCAGTCATCGAGCTGTTTTCCTGAACGTATGTAATAAGGTAACTCCAGGTGCCCAGCTGAGCGCCTAAATAAAAGAACTGGGCGATAACGGCATTATACCAGTGCGGATATTTGGAGAGCGCTTTAAAACTACCTTTATGCCCGGCGCTGCCGGAGGTGTCTATCCTGGGGAATTTAGTAAACCAGATCACAATAGCTACAAGTAAGACGATTATCCCCAGCGTAATATAAGTGGGCCAGAGCCGGAGCGTCTCCGATTCCAGGAACATCTGATAAGTTCCTGCTGCTTTCATGTCCAGGATTTCGGCAGCGGTCGGTTCGTTTCCCGAGAAAATAAAAACAGTTCCTACTGTTACCCCCGTTATGCCGCCGATCGGATTGAATGACTGGGCAAGGTTCAGGCGCCGTTCGGAGGTTTCGGGAGCGCCTAATCCTGTAATGAAGCTGTTCGCTCCCAGTTCAAGGAACGCCAGTCCGCTGGCGATGATAAACAGCGCGCCCAGAAAATAAATATACTTCCCGCCCATAGCCGCCGGAAGAAAAAGGAAACACCCCAGCGCAAAGAATACCAGCCCGGTAATAAGCCCGGCTTTATATCCCAGACGCTGCATGAACAGCCCTGCCGGAATAGCCAGGCAGAAGTAGCCGAACTTGAAAGCCGACTGTACAAAACCGGCTTCCAGGCGCGATAATTCCATTGACTTCATGAACTGTTTGATCAAAACATCATTCAGGGTATTCGGTAAAGCCCACATAAAGAAAAGCAGGGTAACCAGTATAAAAGTGAAGGTATAGCCGGGTGTTATAAGGGAATTGGCGCCGGGCTTACGATTGAATGGATTCATTATGTTTGTTTTTTTAGTGTGCAAATAAGAGATTTACATATTTCAGCATACAGACCGACATCCACAGAATAGGAGATATACTGTATTCCGGCGCCTTTCCACAGGACAGCCGATTCGATGGTGTCACAAAATACACCCACCGTCACGCCGGCTTTCCGGGCTTTCCGCGTAATATCTTCAATCGTTCCGATCACCGACGGATGTGTGATTTCTCCCGGAACACCCAGTGACTGCGAAAGATCGTAGGGGCCTATAAACAGTATATCCAGGCCTTCCACCCGTAATAACTCGTCCAGTCCGTCCAATACCTGCGATCCTTCCACCTGCAAAATCACCAGCGCTTCGTTGGCCTGCCGGAAATAATCCTTGCGGGGCAGGGCGGAATACGCGGCCGCCCTCACGAAACGGCAGACTCCCCGCTCGCCTTCCGGGTAAAACTTCGCCGCCCGGATCACCTGCCGGGCCTCCGATGCGGAATGGATTTGAGGGATCTGAACCCCTTTTGCACCCAGGTCAAGCGCCCGGCTTATGGCAGTTTCCGAAGAATCGGAGGTTCGTACAATGGGGATGATTCCCGATGCTTCAGCCCCCCGGATCAGATTTTGCAGATCGGAAAAGCCGGCAGGGCCATGCTCCATATCCAGGATCACAAAGTCGAAACCCGCATAGCCGGCACATTCCACGAAAGCAGGATCCGTTGATTTCACAAAAGGGCCGTATACGGTTTCTCCCTTTTCCAGTTTGTTTTTAAACAGTTCTATTGTATTCATATCCGAAATATTTTATCAGTTACCATTCGGCAATCACGCCCGAAGGAGTCCTCCAGACGGGATTTTTCCAGCTATGTCCGGTCTTTGCCATTTCCCGTACTTTTTCCTCATCGATTTCGATACCTAAACCCGGCCCGCCGTACACATCAATATATCCGTCCTTAAATTCAAACACTTCGGGATTCTTCACATAATCCAGCAGATCGGCTCCCACATTGTAATGAATGCCGGCGCTTGTTTCCTGAATGACGGCATTTACCGTATTGAAATCAAGATGCAGGCAGGAGGCAAAAGCAATTGGCCCCAGCGGACAGTGGGGAGCGACCGAAATATCATACGCTTCGGCCATTGCCGCTATTTTCTTACATTCGGTGATGCCGCCGGCATGGCTTACATCGGGTTGGATGATATCGACCGCCCGCTGTTCAAATAAATGTTTGAAATCCCAGCGGGTATAATGGCGTTCGCCGGTGGCAATCGGAGTAGAGACCAGTTCCGAAAGCATTTTAAAATACTCCCCGTTTTCGGCTAAAACCGGTTCTTCAATGAACAGGGGGCGGTAGGGTTCCAGTTCCTTCATCAGGACTTTGGCCATTGTTTTATGCACGCGCCCGTGGAAGTCAATTCCTATCCCGAACGCTTTTCCGCAAGCCTCGCGGATACCGGCCACCCGCTCGATCACTTCATCGATTTTACCGAATGAATCGATCCATTCCAGGTCTTCCGTGCCGTTCATCTTAATGGCTTTCATCCCGCTCTGCTGCTTTTCCTTAGCTGCCTGAATGACGTCGGACGGACGGTCTCCGCCGATCCACTGATACACCATTATTTTATGGCGGACGGAGCCTCCCAGCAGATTGTATACCGGCAGTCCGGTGGCTTTCCCTTTGATATCCCACAGGGCTTCGTCGATACCGGATATGGCGCTGCATAAGACAGGCCCTCCCCGGTAAAACCCTCCCCGGTAGAGCGTCTGCCAGATGTCTTCTATTTGGGAAGCGTCTTTCCCTGTCAGGTAGGGCGACAGTTCTTTTACGGCAGCTTCCACGGTATCGGCCCGTCCCTCTACGACCGGTTCGCCCCAGCCGGTAAACCCGTCGTCGGTCGTAATTTTCAAAAACAACCAGCGGGGAGGGATCTTAAACAGTTCCAACTTGTCAATTTTCATTTCTTTCCTTATTTATATAAATGATTATTTTATGATTCCTTTACGGATGATCAGATTGGCAAACCCTTCCGATTCGCCTGTTGCAACCACACAGCAGGCTTTTTTCGCCCGTTCGTAAAATGCCGGTTTAGGCAACCGGACGAACCGTTTATTGCCGTCCGGATATTTCGTTAACAGCTCTTCGTACCGGGTCCATACGGCAGGTTCCCGCTCCCTGTTACATTCCATCAGAATGGCCGAATAGTCCACCGCATAATCGAGAGGGAAAAGAGGCAGGATCGCATCCAGCAAGTCTGTAATCGTATGCCCGTCGGCCCTGACCAGGTGAGCGGCATGGGAAGCCGCCGGGAAATTCGCATCGCCGAAGACAATTTCGTCTCCGTGTCCCATCTCCATTAAGACTTTGAGCAGTTCGGGAGAGATCAGTTTGTTTATTCCTTTCAACATGGTTTCTGTATTAATATATTCTGCTTTTACTGCTATGTTCATAGTAATCCGGATTGTTTCCCAGGATGCGGAGTACAGGCAGGCTTACCGTATCGATCAGGGCTTCTACTTCGCCGGATATTTCCAGGGAACAGGCTTCGATATTCATTTCCAGTTCTCCGGCGTTTCTCGATCCGACCAGCGTGGAGGTCATAAACGGCTTTTTCAAAATCCAGGCAATGGACAGTTGAGCCATAGAAACATGCAGATCCGCACTGATCGCCTGCAAGCGGTCAACCACTTCAAAGATCTCTTTCTCCGCTCCCTCCTCTCCATGACGGGAAGTGCCTCCTCCGCGGCAGTCCGGGTAATGGCGTGAATGTGCCTGATTACAGGGAACCTCGCCGGGCGTTTTGTAGATGCCGGCTAAAAGGCCCTGCTGCAATCCCATCGATCCGATCAGGCTAATCGCGTTCTCCACGCAATAGGGTGCAATCTCCGCCTCAATAGCCCGTGAGACAATGTTGTACGGCATCTCATTCACATCGACCCGGACGCCTGTACGGACGACTTCTTCCATTTGTGTACGGCCGAAATTACTCATCCCGACAGACCGGATCAGGCCGTCTTTCTTTAATTCGTCGAGTTGCCGGTAAGCTTCTTCTACGGTCGGTGGGAGCCGGATGATGGAACGGTCGGATGTGAAATGTTCCAGCGCCAGTTTATTGATCGGCCAGTGAAGCATGTACACATCCATATAGTCCGTACCCAGCCGCTTCAGGCTCTGTTCACAGTGTTCACGCACATGGTGGCAGTTGGAAGGGCCGATCTTGGAGATGATAACCGCTTCTTTCCGCCGGTCTCCCAGGGCTTTTCCCAGGGAGCGTTCACTCTCTCCGCCGTTGTACATTTCGGCCGTGTCGAAGGTGTTAACACCTCTGTCAAGCGCCGTGCGGACTACTTTCTCAACGTCCGCCTGGGACTGTTCTCCCCAATAATCCCCCCCGCCGAAAGGCCAGCAGCCGACGGTCAGGGCCGATACGGGAATATCCGATTTTCCGAGTATTGTTTTTTTCATTGTGCTATATATTTATTCTTTTTTCAAAACTTCCTGTTTATCGATTGTATTCAGGTCTATAAGAACCGGTTTCGGACTGATCACCTGAATGTTTATGCTGTCGAAAACATGCTGTGCAGTGGTTATGGTCGAGTCAAGGGGCAGCAGTCTGTTTTCCCTGTTTTCCAGGAGGGACATGAAGATGCGTTCCGGCGCGTAACGGTTGCCCTTCTCCGCTTTTATTTCCGTCCGGTAAAGCAGGGCCGGCTGTCCGCATGAAAACTCGTCTTCCTGAAACGTTACGGGGTTGAACTGGGGATAAAAGTCGCTGTAATCGCCTGCCAGATTCATTTCAATCCAGCCGGTCCATTCCGATCCCGGAGGAACTTCTACCCTGACCCGAAAATAATCTTCTTTAGGAGTTGCGCCCGATACCCCGTCACCGGTTTCCTCCTCCCTGTCTTTAAAGACGGTAGACCAGCGGGGTATTGCAACGGGAACATCCGCCTTCCCTTCCCAGTCGCCCCGGCCGGCCCGGTAGGTTACGAAAACCTGTTTTACCGCTCCGTTTGCAGGGTTTTCAAGCCAGATGGCAAATTGTGGCGGTTCGGCATACATGGAAAGGTAAATCGCTTCTTTATTGATATGGATATCAAATTCAATCTGTACCCGGTTCCGCGTCCGTCCGATCACGAACGCGACGGCTGAAATCCCGACTGCAACGACGGCTATAAGTGCAGCCGTCCATACTTTCCTGTTCAAAAAAAACCGCATGTCATCTCAGAATCTGTAGCCTTCCCGGTAATCCCGGTCATCCGGGACGGTCGCTCCGTTACTGTCTTCTATTGAATAATCTTCCGGATTTACTTTCAGGCATTTCTTTCCGGAGCGATATGAGAGGTTTGCCAGGTTAATCATGTTGGCGCTGATCACTCCTTCCGTTACGGGTGCATTCGTCTCTTTCCTCGAACGGATACATTCGATAAAGTTCTTATGATGCGCCGCGTCGGGGAAGACGCCTTTTCCTTCATCCATCAACTCCCAGCCGTTTCCAAAGACCTGCCAGCCGCCTCCGTGCCGTCCGAGGAACATCACGCCTTTGGTTCCATAGATCTCAATCCGGGTGGAATTGGTTCGCCATTCGGGAAAGAGGTCTCTGTTGTACCGTATTTCCTGGGGGGTCTTCTGCAGGTAATCGCCGTATTGCGAGGCTTCGAGCGTGAGGGGATAAGCGCCCATATCGTATACGACGGTCTGGTTGTCGGGAATCTCCCGCTCATCGGGGAAGATCACCCGTCCGCCTGCACAGTAGACAGACCGGGGCAGGCCCGGATCCCCCAGCACCATCCGGGCCAGGTCGATCACGTGGGAGGCATCGCCCGACATGGCGGCTCCTCCCGAATAGGCCCACCAGTCGTACCAGGCTTTATGACGGGAGACGTTATAAGGCACGTCCGCTGCCGGCCCGAGCCATTTATCCCAGTCCAGTCCGTCGGGGACGGGGGAGTCGGGCTTTAAGGCCCATTTGCGGGCGCCCGGCAACATGCAGCAGGCTCTTACCGTGACAATCGCGCCTAATTTTCCCGAAGCAATATATTCCCGTGCGGAAAACGCACAGTCTGCGCTCCGGTTCTGGGTGCCGCACTGGATGATCCTTTTATAGTGGCCGGCGGCTTCTATCATTTTTTTTCCTTCTTCCGGGGAAAGGCATACGTTCTTTTCTACATAGACGTCCTTTTGCGCCCGGCAGGCCCATACGGCAGCCAGGGCGTGCCAGTGTTCGGGGGTTGTTATGATGACGGCGTCCACGTCTTTATCGTCGTATACGGTACGCATGTCCGGGACTTTCAGCGGATCGAATCCCTGCAGTCTGGACAGTTCCTTGATGGCATTTCCTCCCCGCTCCCCGTCGACGTCGCAGACATACTTTACTGCGACGTTTTCCGAACACTGTTGCAGACTGAGGATGACCTGCGTCCCGCGGCCTCCCGCTCCAATCAGTGCAAGCGTTATTTTATTGTTGGCGCTTTTCATCTTATACGTTTTCAGGAATTACATATCCTTCCCTGTAGTTTCCCCTGGCAAAGGTATTCGCCTTATCGTCATTCAGGAACTTTTCCGTCTTCGGGTCAAAGTACAGTTGCTTATTCCCTGTACGGTAAGCGATATTTCCCAGATGAACCAGTGTAGCGCTCTTATGACATTCTTCGACTTCGCCGTTCGGCGTTTTCCGGGTACGGAGGGATTGGATGAAGTTGACCTGGTGTTCGTTGTCGGGCATCACGCCGCCGTCCTGAGCGACGATTTCGTTGTTGGGGCCTAACACCTGCCATCCGCCGCCGTGACGGCCGAGGTACATCAGGCCTTCGGTGCCGTATATTTCCGTACGGGTGGCGTTGTTGCGCCAGTTGGGGAAACGGGTTTTATCCTGGCGGATGTCATTGGGCGTCTTCGTCATATAATTCGTGGCATTTCCGCTGTCACATGTCAGGGTAAAATCTCCGAAATCGTAAACGATCGACTGGTATTCGGGCGTTTCCGATTCTCCTCCGAAAACAGCATTGCCTCCCCATCCGAATACGGACTTCGGATGATCCGGATCACCGATCACCATACGGCATAAATCCATCACATGCGAAGCGTCGTCGGCAAGCGTGCCGCCGCTGTAGGCCCAGTAACTGCCCCAGCCGCCGCGTCCGGTTTCGCTTACGATGGTGGGGGAGAAGGGGCGCATGGGGGCCGGGCCTAACCATTTGTCCCAGTCGAGCCAGGCGGGCGCGGGCGTTTCCGGCTGTTCCTTAAACCGGCCTCCTCCCAGCATGTTATAACATTTCACGGTTACGATCTTGCCGAGCTTGCCGGAGGCAATGTAGTCGCGGGCGGTAAACCCGTAGGGCGCGCTCCGGTTCTGGAAGCCTACCTGGACGATCCGCCGGTATTTCCTGGCGGCTTCGACCATTTTGCGCCCTTCCCAAATGTTGACGGTCGGGTTTTTTTCGACGTAGACATCCTTGCCTGCCTGGCAGGCGCGGATGGTGGCGAGCGTGTGCCAGTGTTCGGGTGTGGAAATCCATACGGCGTCGACGTCTTTGTCATCGAGGATTGTGTTCATGTCCGCGACTGTTCCGGGGCGGTAGTTCAACTCTTTCTCCACGGCGGCTGCGGCTTTGGAGAGTTTGGTGCTGTTTACGTCGCAAAGTGTTTTTATGACGACGTTTTCGTTTACTTTGCAGCAGTTCAGGATGGCTCCCATTCCGCGTCCGCCGGTTCCGATGATGGCTAACGTGATCCGGTCGTTGGCGCCGGCGCAGGAAGGACTGAATAGCGGGGTGAATCCCAGGGAAGCGCCGGCTGTCGCCAGGGCGCCTGTTTTGATAAAATTTCGTCGGTTCATTGTTATTTTTTTAGTCTTTAAGTCTTTCAGTCTTTAAGTCTTTCAGTCTGCAGGAGATATTCTACGGCATTAAACATCAGGTTGCGGAAACTTTCTATTTTCCAGTCGTCCCAATGGCCCAGGGAAGTGTAAATAATGTTTTCGCCGTTCAGCCACATGACGGGTTCGTCGGGTACGCCGGGATTGCTGCCCAGGAGCAGGACGCGGACGTTGGCGGAGCGTAGCGGGCGGTTTTGATAGAGCCAGTTGGAACTGTTGAACTGCCTGTCCACGCCTTTGAGGAGCGGATGATTTTCCATTCCCGGCACGATGGAGATGTCCGTCCCCGTGTTCAGGTGTCCGTAATGCCCCTGGTAATTGCCGCCCAGCACGTCCCGGTCAAATTCGGGCCACTGGGAGAGGAAGCCGGAAGTATTTTCTTTGGAAGCTACAATGCTTCCTCCCTCGCGGGGGACGTTGCCTTTCGCATCGAAGGAGTGTGAAGCCGTGCGGAGGCCCAGTACCGGACGCCCGGCGGCTACGTAGTCTTTGATCTTTTGCATCTTTTCGGGTTCGAGCGCTATCCGGCGGATGAAGAATACGGCCAGGTCGGCGTCTTCGAGGATTTGCAGGTTCTCCAGGTTGTGGCGGCCTTCGCCTTCCATGGCAGGCAGGCCGGTGGAGAAGTCGGAATGTATGTTTTTCAACGTTAATTCATGGGCGAATTCCGGCAGGCGCTGATTCGCCCGGTATTCGCCTTCGGCCGTCAGGAAGGCGACGCGGGGACGCCGGTCTTCCCTGAAACGGAATTGCTTTTTGCCGGTAAAATCGGAGGATACGATGGTAGGACAGACATACGTCTCAATATACTCGACGATCAGGTCGAGGCCGGAGAAGTGGTTCACCCGCGGAGGCATCGCCTGGTTGTACATCAGGTCTGTCATGTCACGCATCAGTACGACGTTCATGCCCATTCTTTTCATGGCGCGCAGGCCGAATGAGCGGCCGATTACGCACATGTTCGTATGTACGCCGACCAGGATGACGTTCCGGATCTTCTTTTTCTTAAAGTAGGCGCCGATCTCGGCTCCGGAGTCGCTGATCAGGTCTTCGTCCCGGACGGTCAGCAGGTCGGTCTGCCGCGTCCAGGCCCGGTGCGGTGTGCAGCCGGCTTCTTCACAGCCTTCGTCCGACTGGTCGACGGGCCACACGGCTTTTTCTTCCGAAGGCAGCTTGCTCCCGTCGCCCTGTGCGCCTTTATATTTGCCGGCTTCTTTCCGTCCGGGATGATCTTTGTAGTAATCCATGCATTCGCTGGGGGCATGAACGATCTTTACTCCTTTGCTGCGTGCGATGCCGAGCACCTCATTCATCACCGGCGCCATTTCCGTCACTCTTGCCGTTGCGCCGTCGCACCAGTGCCGGTCCCACATGTCACATATAATGATAGCCGTTTCATCCGGTTTCCAGCTTTCGACTGTATTGTTTACGATGAAAGCTCCTTTGTCCAAATCCGAGGGAATCCTGTTTTGCATGGAGATGCGCAGGGGTGGCTGCGATACTTTCTTCTGTGCGTCCGACGCCTGTCCCGACGGCCCGCACAGCAGTACGATAATTGTTGTCCACTTCAATAGTTTTGTCATGATACATGAAATTATTAGTGATTCATTCTAAACGCCACAAAAATACGGCCTGATTCCGGATATTTTTTATACAAAATCGACATATTGCAGTATAAAATCGACATAATTCATTTTTGCAGTCGTTTTGATCCCCCTGCTGATTACAGTCATAATATAATATCAGCGTTAAAAACCATATTTCTGCCGGAAATTTTTTAAATACAGATGTATTATGAATATTTCCGCCGGAAATTTATAGAATACAAATGTATTATAATTATTTCCGTCGGAAATTTATAGAATACAAATGTATAATAATTATTTCTATCGGAAATTTTTATTATACAAATGTATTACGAATATTTCCGTCGGAAATTTTTAAAATACAAGTGTATTGCGAATATTTCTGCCGGAAATTGATAAAATTTAATATAGAACGGTTATCTTTGCTGTCTGAAATGTAAATCAAAATGGCAACGGAATTAAGAAAACCGGATATGGGACATTACAGCAATGCCGACCATATCGAATTTCACAAAATGTCGGATAATCTGTTCGACAGGTATAAAAACGTGATTAATGATCCCGAATTAATAGCCGGGTACCGGGCGAAGGTGACGCAGGAAGATCATATCTACAAATGGCTGCGCCGCAGCGAGCTTACCGGTAAAAAAGCCAAAACCGACCGCGAACGCGAAAAAATTTTATCCGGAATAGTCGGACTTCTTCATTCGTTTGAGAAGTATTTCGACCCCTCGCTTCGCGATAACGCCAAACACGTGCTGAACCTGATCGGCGACTACAGAAGCCTGACTCATGCCGACTATGACGCCGAAACGGCCGGTATCGACCGTATCGTCGAGAATCTGAACAGCGCCGGCTACCTCCCCGCCGTACAGAACCTGCAGCTCGCACCCTGGCTGACGGAACTTGCGCGGCTGAACACGCTGTTCAAAAGCTACGCCGCCGACACGGAACAGGAACAGGTCAAAAAACCGGGCATCACTACCCGCGCAGCCCGCCGCGAAACCGACGGAGCATTCCGCAAAATCACCCTCCGCATCACGTCGGTCATCGACCTGGGCCTCGTCGATGAGACCGTTTATAAGCCGCTCGTCAAAGAATTCAACGTCCATGCAGACCACTACAACACGCTGCTTCACGAGCACTACGGACGGCTGCACGTGAAAACCGACATCTCGCAGAGCGAAATCGAACCCGTTGAAGTGCAGCAGTACACGGGAAAACCGGTGTATGTAATCCCGTCGGTCAAAGTCCGCAGGACAGGAAACGACGGAACCGTAACAGTCATCGAACTCAAGTTCAGCGAAGATTTTACCGCCGGATACAAAAACAACACCGGCCCCGGAACCGCCACCCTCACCCTGACCGGCGCCGGCAAATACACCGGTGAAATCGTGACCACCTTCAATATCGCCACCGGGGACGAATAACCCTCCCCCCCCTGCCATTGAAACTGCCCGGACAGATACGTTCTGCCCGGCGCATGTCGTATCATCCTGCAGGATTTGATCGTATCGGTACATATTCTTAACAGACCGGTGCATCCGGTGTAATATTAAGTCTCTTCTTTTGCAGGACATTTGTTCAGGCAAGAAGATTCTTACTATACATTATATATATCATTAAAAAAATTCAGGATGAAAACAAAAAAAATCAGAATGAGAGTGAAAGACAGGATGCGACGGTTACTGGCGGCTTGCCTGCTGTCGGGTTTGGTGAATGTGGCGGGTATCGCCGCGGATGAAGTCCGGCAACAGCGGGAGAATATCTCCGGCACGGTGACGGATGCCGGCGGCGAGCCTTTAACCGGCGTAAGCATAACCGTGAAAGGAACTTCTACGGGAACGGTTACCGATGTCGACGGCAGGTTTGACTTGCCGGCCCGACCGGGCGATGCGGTGCGGTTTTCGTACGTCGGCTACGCAACGAAGACGGTTACGGTCGGCAGCGAGCAGACGCTGCACATTGTTTTGGAAGAGGACAGGCAGGTGCTTGACGAAATCGTTGTAGTGGGCTATCAGTCCATCCGCAAGTCACACCTTACCGGGGCGGTATCCAGCGTGAAAAACCGGGAACTGAACCTGACGTCCCCGTCGATGGGGCAGGCGCTGGTCGGCAAGGTGGCCGGCGTGCAGATTTCGCAGGTGAGCGGCGCCCCGTATAACAGCACAAAGATCCGCGTAAGGGGCGCCGTCTCCGTCAATGCCTCGTCCGATCCTTTGTACGTGATAGACGGCTATCCGTCGAATGCGGATATCTTCCTCAGTCCGGAGGATATAGAATCAATAGAAATATTGAAGGATGCGGCGTCGGCAGCCATTTACGGCTCACGCGCATCCGGCGGCGTAGTCATGATCACCACCCGGCGGGGAATGGAAAGCAAGGCCAGGGTGGAGGTTAATTACCAGCACACCGTCGGACAGCTAAGCCGGAAGGTGGCGCTGCTCAATGCACAGGAGTTTGCCGAACTGTTTGTGGACGCCCATAACAATACCTACCGCGATTTGCTCGTCAATGCAGGCAAACCGTGGGACGACGCCTTTAAAGGCGATACCAACGCCCAGCGCACGCAACGGATCGGAAGCAATAACAATACCGCCAATATCCCCGAATGGATGTATGACTTTACGGCGCAAAGCGTGAAGCGGATGCCATATGATACCGACTGGCAGGACGAACTCTATCAAACCGCGCAGGGCGACCGTACCCACCTCAACATCACAGGCGGGAAAAGCGGCATCCGCTACAACGTGAGCGGCTCCTTCCAGAACATGGAAGGCATCATCAAGTCTACCCGGCAGGACCGGCTCAACCTCCGCAGCAACATCGACATGGATATCAGCAAACGCTTCCGGGCAGGCGCAAATTTCGCTCTGACAAGCACCGACAACCGGGAAGTACAGGAGGGCCGGTTTCATCAGGGGCCGATACTTGCCGCGCTGGTCTATCTTCCCGTCTTCAAATGCTACAATGAAGACGGCTCGCTGTCGAAATACGAGATGGCTTCGTATTCGAGCGAGTTTGCCTTCCAGAATGACATCGACAATCCCGTCGCGATGGCTACCGAGACCGTCATCCGCCGTACCGGGAAGCGCAGCACCTACAACCTGTTCGGAAGCTGCGATCTGCTCGACGGCCTTACCGCCAAAGCCAGCCTGGGCATGTACACCTACAACGAGAAATACGATTTTTACCGTCCGACAAGCCTGACGAGCGGCGTAAATCCCCCGTACTCCCCCCAGGCGCAGGCCGCGGCCAATGCCACAGGCCGGACGTATGACATGACCGACCGCCTGGGCGAGTTTACACTGAACTATACGAAGCAACTGGGCGAACATGCGATGCAGGGTGTCGCCGGCGCTTCCCTCCAGGAGAATAAACTGGACGTACTGGAAGTCCGGGGAACGGGCTACCAGGATGATTATATCATCGAACTGACCGGCCACGGCGCCGGTGCGAGCGACGTATCCCTTACCGGCAACACACGCAAGTCCGTCTGGACAATGGCCTCTTATTTCACCCAGCTGCACTACAACTTCCGGAACCGTTATTTCCTGTCGGCTTCGTTCCGCGGAGACGGCTCGTCGCTTTTCGGACCGCTGAACCGCTGGGGCTATTTCCCGTCCGTATCGGCCGGATGGACGGTTTCGGAGGAAGATTTCTACCGGGCGGTTTTCGGCCCGTCGTCCTCGCTGAAACTGCGTGCCAGCTGGGGATTGAGCGGCAACAACAACATCGGCAACTACAATCATACGCAGGTGATGAGTTCGCCCGTAGGGGTGCCCGGCGGAAGCGGCGGCATATTGACGGCGATGTATCCGGAAGCGTTCAAAGACCGGGGCCTGGGATGGGAATCAACTTCGCAGTTCAATACCGGGCTTGACCTCAGCTTCTTCAACGGACGCCTTTCACTGATTGCCAACTATTATAACAGCTATACATACGACCTGCTGTTTAACCAGTCCATATCGGCCATTTCCGGCAGCACCGGCTATCTGACCAACCTGCCCGATTCGAAGATCCGCAACCGGGGCATAGATCTCCAGGTCGACGCCCGGGCGGTCAGCACAAAAGATTTTTCCCTCAAGCTGGGAGGCAATATCAGCGTGAACCGCAACCTGGTGCTCAACCTGGGACAGGCGGGCACGATCCTGACGAACGGGGCGGAACGCTCGTACATGACGCATATCACGAGGGAAGGCGACCCTGTCGGGATGTTCTACGGATTCCGGGTCGCCGGCATGGTGCGCGAACAGGATATGGCCGACCTGGCCGAAGACGACAGTCATTATGATCCTTCCACCCGGAAATTCACCGGCGGGTACAAAATCAAAGGGCCTCCCCGCTCGGTAGCCCAGACGGCCAAACTCATGCCGGGCGACCTGTATTTCTACGATACGAACGGCGACGGGATCGTTACCGACGATGATAAGGAGATCATCGGCTCTCCACATCCGGATTTTATCTATGCCTTCAATTTGACGGGCAATTACAGGGCGTTCGATTTTTCCGCTTCCTTCAACGGCTCGCAGGGTAACAGGGTGCTCGACGGACAGGATTATTACATTTATAATATGGAAGGTTCGGGCAACAACTACCGGGACGTGGCGCAACGCTACCGGAACGAACAGGAACCGGGCAACGGCCGGGTCTACCGTGCTTCGCGCGGCGGTACGCAAAGCAACAGCACCCGCCTGTCTTCTTTCTATTTGCAAGACGGCTCCTTTCTCCGGTGCACCAACATCACGGCGGGGTATTCCCTGCCCGGCATCGCGAAGGCGATCTCTTCGTTACGGCTGTATTTAGCCGTTGATAATGCCTTCACCGTAACCGCATACAAAGGCTATAACCCGGAAGTGGACTATAACAACGGGAACAACCTGACCCCCGGCGTCGATTACGGTAAATATCCTTTGATGCGGGCATTCCAGGCAGGTATTCAGGTATCATTTTAATTTATTACAGTATAATTTATGAAACACAAAACGGTTAGTATCACAGTAGCATGGTTCGTTGCAGGCTTTTTCTTCGTTTCCTGCAATGATTTCCTGGATCAGAAGGATCCGAATAAGATTACCGCTTCGGAATATTTTCAAAACGAAAATGATGTGTTGCGGGCTGTAAACGGGATCTATCGCTCCATACGCGACAATTATTGCCTGGGTGAAGGCAGCACGGCCTACACGGAAGAACGTTCGGACAATACAAGTACACAGGATAACCAGTCGAGTTCGGGGGAACCTTTCCAGTTTGGAGATTATTCCCTGCTGCCGGCCAACACCTATCTGAAAACGCACTGGACAAGAATGTTCGCCGCCATTGCCAACGCCAATTTTGTCCTCACTTACATCGACGGGGTGAAATTTCCGGATGAAAACGTGTATAAACAGTACCGGGCGGAGGCTAAGTTCCTGCGCGCCCTGGTTTATTTCCACGTTGTCCGGAAATGGGGGGACGCTCCCCTGAGTGTTACCCATTTGACATCTTCCGCCGAAGTAGCGCAGCATACTTTCCGCGAAAAGAAGGAAAACATCTATGAGCAGATCGTAAAAGACCTTACCGAAGCCCTTGATGCGGGAAGCCTCCCGGACCTCCAGCCGGCATCGGGGAAGGGGCGTACATGCAGGGCTGCAATCAATGCCCTGCTGGGACAGGTATATCTTACGATGGCCGTGACGCTGGACGGCAGCCGGCGGCAGAGCGACCTCGAGGCGGCGCGGAAATACCTGACCGAAGCCTACGGCATGCGCACGTTCGGCGAATTAAAAGAGATCCCTTACCCGGATGTGTTTGACGTAGAGCAGAAGGGCGCCTGTCCGGAACTGATCTTCCAGATCGTGTATATACAGGGAGACAGGGATTACAGTTCGGCCAAAGCCCGCGGAAATCAGCCCCGCGATTCGAGGCTCCTTTCTCAGTATGCCTCTACCGGATCGGTATTCCTGCCGTCCGATCTGATCAAAGAATATGAAGCGGAGGATCTCCGCAGGGAATGGTCGGTGCAGTATTCCGCCTATTCCGGCAGCTATTATATTGCCAAGTTCAGGGATGCCGGCGCCGGCGCAGGAACGCTCGGGTATGGGGGGAATGACTGGATACTGATGCGCTATGCCGACGTGATGCTGCTGCTGGCGGAGACCTGCATGCACCTCGGGGACGAAGCGGCTGCCATTGGCCTGCTGAACCAGGTTCGCGAACGCGCCGGCCTTCCCGCGTATGAAGACATGCAGAACGACACGGACTACAGGTCGAAATACCCGACGCTGAAGCTGGCCCTGCTGCATGAACGGAGAGTAGAGCTGGCTTTCGAGAACCACCGCTGGTATGACCTGTTGCGCAACTTTAACATCCTGGAGCTGGAACAGTTTTTCCACAGCAAGACACGGACGGACTTCGGCATTTCCAACCCCCTGAACTTCGGACGGAAAGACCTTTACTATCCCATCCCGTTCGATGAATGGAAACTGAACCCGGAAGGCATGTATCAAAATGAAGGATATGAATAGACCGGATCTTTTTTATACATCCTGTTACTGTTTCCGGCCGCCGATCTTCCCGGCGGCCGGGTATTTTCGGTGGATTCCCCCGGTACATGTCAGGGAATATGCAGGATCAATGGCAGTATAATGGCGGATTCCAAAATCATACCGGACTCAAATATAGGGGTTCATCCGGGCTGCCTGTTTTCTAAAATAATTATAAAAAAACGGGCCTTTGGGCTTTTGCACGCAAATATGCCGTATATTTGCCGCCATTGTACAGTAAAATAAAATCAGATACAGGATGAAGAAAAATTTTATACTAGCAGTTATAATCCTCCTGTCCGCTTCGTACAGCGCATCCGGACAGTCTTTCAAGGGTGATTTTAAGAAGGCGCTTGATGCCGGGAACACGCAAAAGGCGGAGAAGATTCTTGCAGACTGGGACTTTGCGGATTCGAACAATCCCGAACTGTTTGTCGCCTATTTCAACCTCTATACGGTCAGGAGCATGGAAAAGGATTCGACAAAACCGGATATGGAATATGTCCGGAAAGCGCTGGAATCTATTTCCAACGGCATCGAATTTTTTCCTACCCGGTTTGATATGCGCCTCGGGAAGATTTATATGCTGCTCCGCCTCGAGGATTACAAGTCCGTTACGGCCGAGGTGATCAAACTGATCAACTATTCGAAAGAAATCGGCAATGACTGGAAAGGGGAGAATTACAGCCTGATCGAGCGGCCCGATGAAATGCTGAACGAGGCAGTCCAGGAGTTCCAGGGCGTTATGTTTTCAAAAAAGGATCCGGCGCTCAACAGGGATATCCTGAAAATATCGGAAGAGATGCTGAAATGCTACCCGGCACATGCACAAAGCCTGTTGAATATGTCCACCGTATATATCTTCGAAAAGGACTATGACCGGTCGCTGCAGGCCCTGCTGAAAGCCGTGCAAATGAAGCCGGACAACGCCGTATACCAGTACAATATTGCATACGTTTATGAAATGAAAGGCGATAAGGTCAGCGCCGTGAAACATTACAAATTCGCCGTAGACCATGCAACCGCAAACGAACAGAAACTGAAGGAAGCGGCGCAGAAACGATACGATTCACTCAAGTAACCCCATGTCCACACAGTTTATCCCCACGGAACTTGGTACTGAAAAGATAAGTAAGCTACTGAGGCAATATGCCGTACCTGCTATTATTGCAATGACGGCCTCTTCCCTGTACAATATGGTTGACAGCATTTTTATCGGGCAGGGCGTCGGCGCGCTGGCCATCTCCGGACTTGCCGTTACATTCCCGTTTATGAACATTGCGGCGGCGTTCGGCACGCTGGTCGGGGTAGGCGCCAGTACGATCGTCTCCGTCAAGCTGGGGCAGAAGGATTATGCTTCGGCCCGGAAGGTGCTGGGCAATGTTTTCATCCTGAATATTATTATCGGAATTCTCTTTACGGCCGTATCGCTGGCGTTTCTTGACCCGATCCTCTACTTCTTCGGGGCCAGCGAGCATACCGTTTATTATGCCCGTGAATACATGGTGATCATACTGCTGGGCAATGTAGTTACCACCCTCTATTTCGGGCTGAACAACGTGCTCCGCGCGTCGGGACATCCCCGGAAGGCCATGATGCTTACGGTCACGACCGTCGTTTTGAATACGGTACTTGACCCGGTTTTTATCTTTGTCTTCGGATGGGGCATACAGGGCGCGGCCATCGCAACCGTACTGGCGCAGCTAGTCTCCCTGATCTGGCAGTTCCATATCTTCGGAAATAAAAATGAACTGCTGCACTTTCATAAAGGGAGCATCCGTCCCGATTTCCGTATTATGAAGGACATGCTGGCCATAGGCCTGTCTCCGTTCCTGATGAATGTCGCCTCCTGTTTTATTGTGATCCTGATCAATAACGGGATGAAAAAATACAGCGGCGACCTGGCGATCGGGGCGTTTGGAATCGTAAACCGGGTCTCCTTTATGTTCGTCCTGATCATCATGGGCCTGAACCAGGGCATGCAGCCGATCGCCGGATATAACTACGGCGCGCGGCAGATATCCCGTGTCATGGAGGTCTTGAAGCTTACGGTCTTTTTTGCGACCCTCATCACCACCGCGGCGTTCCTGATCGGGGAATTGATGCCGGGCCTCGTCACGCGCGTTTTCACTGCGGACGAAGAACTGATCGACCTGTCCGTTTACGGCCTGCGCATCACCCTCATGTTTTTCCCCCTGATAGGCGCGCAGATTGTCATCGCAAACTTTTTCCAGAGCATCGGGATGGCCGGAAAGGCGATCTTCCTCTCCCTGATCCGGCAAGCGCTTGTGCTGATCCCGTGCCTCATCTTCCTGCCCGGATTTTACGGCCTGACGGGCGTTTGGGCGAGCATGCCCGTTTCCGATCTCGTCGCCTGCATCGTTTCAACCGCTATGATTATTCACCAGATAAGAAAATTTAAAACCGAACAGCTATGATTATTACAATTGGACGACAACTGGGAAGCGGCGGACGGGATATCGGAAAGAAACTCTCCGTCCTCATGGGCCTCGAATATTACGACCGGGAAATCCTGGGCATAACCGCCCGGGAGAGCGGCCTGAGCCGGCATCTTTTTGAGGAGGCCGACGAGCAGCTCCGGAAAGGTTTTTCCGCCGGGATCCTGGGGCCGCGTTTCCCGTTCCTCAGCGAAGGAATGGCCGGCTTCGGAGGACTCTCGAATGAAATGCTTTTCCGGATACAGAGCGATGTCATACGGGATCTTGCGGCGAAACACTCATGCGTCTTCATCGGCCGCTGTGCGGACTACATCCTTCGCGACCGCGCCGACTGTTTCAGTGTTTTTATCTCTGCCGGCGACGGAGACCGCGTGAAGCGCATCCTCGGCTACGGCGATAAGGATCTTTCCGTAGAAAAAGTCCGTGACCTGATGGAGCGGGTGGACAAAAAACGGGCCGCGTTTTATAATTATTATACCAACAAGACCTGGGGTAGCGCCTCAAGCTATCACGTCTGCATCAATTCGTCCGTTTTCGGCATTGACGGCACCGTCTCCCTGCTGAAAGACATGGCCGCGAAAATACCGCAACCCCCTCTGCCGTCATAAGTTTTCAATATCCCTTGCCAGGGACCGTACATCTTCCGCCCGGGTAGCCCAGCTTGTGCAGAAGCGGACGGCGGCATGGCTCTCATCCGTATTTGTCCACAGTTCGAATGTATATTTTTGTGACAGTACACGGATCTGCTCCTTTGTGAGTATGGGGAATTGCTGGTTGGTCGGCGATTCGCAAAGAAATGAAAATCCTTTCGTCCTGAACGCATTCCGGATAAGCATGGCCATCTGTACGGCATGATGTGATATTTCAAAATAAAGCCCCTCTTTGAGCAGCGTCTCGAACTGGATCCCAAGAATACGTCCCTTGGCCAGCATGCCGCCCCGCTGTTTTATCAGGTAGCGGAAGTCCTTTTTCAGGCGTCCGTCTGTGATGACGACCGCTTCCCCGAACAAAGCCCCGACCTTCGTCCCGCCGATATAGAAAACATCACACATCTTTGCGATATCCGGCAGCGTCAGGTCATTGTTCTCCGCCGCCAGCCCGTATCCCAGGCGTGCACCGTCCATAAACAGCGGAAGGCTGTTCCTGCGGCACGCTTCACTCAGCGCCAGCAGCTCCTGCCGGGAATAGATCGTACCGCCTTCCGTTGGATTTGAAATATAAACCATCCCCGGCTGCACGGTATGTTCATGATTGGCATCCGACTGATGTTCCCTGCACGCCTGCTCCACCCGGTTTGCCGTCAACTTGCCCTCTTTTGCCGGCAAGGCAAGCACTTTGTGTCCGGTAGCCTCAATGGCCCCCGTCTCGTGCACATTAATATGCCCCGTTACGGCAGACAGGACTCCCTGGTGAGGCCGCAAAACGGAGGCAATCACCGTTGTATTGGTTTGCGTCCCGCCCACCAGGAAATGAACATCCACCGATTCGTCTTCACACAACTGCCGGATCAGGCGCCGTGCATTTTCACAGTACCTGTCCTCGCCATACCCACCTGTCTGTTCAAAATTAGTTTCCGCCAGGCGTTTCAATAGCTGCGGATGCGCCCCCTCCGCATAATCACATGCAAATTGTATCATATAGATGCTGATTAGCTGTTTTTAAATCCGGCCGGACTATACTCTCTATTTTGAAATAACCGGTGATGAACAAGTCTTAATTTTTTAAGATGTTTCATAATTATAGAATAAACAGTAAGAATTATTGCTCTCAAAGATACGGGATAAATTTTATACATGCAAGACGTAATATTGAGGTTTCCGGAGCGCGACTATGAAGTTCCAAAAAATTTCTAAATTTTTCTTGCCCTGTGCAGCAGTTTTGCATACCGGATTATTATCTTTGTGGCGAAAAACATCAATAACATAAAAAAGGATTATATGAACGCGACAAATGAAGAACTTGAGGAAATTTCCTGGAGGGACTGGCTTGAAACATGTAAAGCGGTTAAAATTCCGGTACGCGACGAGACATGGGAATATGTTAAAAATCATGTCTGTATGCCGGTTAGCAGGGCTGAATTTTGTACGGTAGAAGTTTTGCTGGAAGAAAAATATGAAGATGTTCCTTCCGGTGAATTTCTGGATCATAAAGAGTTGAGATGTTATGTATATGAAAAATTAACAGAGGAAAGCCTTTTGATTCTGCAAAACAAAGTGGATTCCATTATTGATTTATGGATTGAATTTATGGAAAAAGAGGAAAATTTATTGCCGATTTCTTTAGAATTTACTTTTGATAAATGGATGGATTGGGATTTTACCGTGTCTGATGCTATTCGGAAATTCAAGGATGAAAATGGCATATATCCTGTCGTACTGTTTCTGTCGGAACATACGAAATCCCAGATAGAATTTGTAACAGGCATCTCGTCCAAATCGAAGATCTATGGAACCGTCATCAATGAATTTATTTATTCGGATGTGATTGATGACAAGGTGGAAACCTGCAAAGTAAAGTTTGCCGTTGATAATAAAATTGCGGACAAACATTTCATTTTGGATGCAATATACGGCTATGAAGATGATGACGATGATAACAGAGATGATGACTTTTCCCCGTTGGAGCCGATAGACTGTGGTGTAGAGAAACAAAATAAAGATAAATGTTGAACTAAAAAAATAAAGAAAATGACAATTCAGGAATTATTAGAAGAAAGAAAATTGGATAGTAGAAAAAGTATCAAACTTGTTAGACATACCGTTAACAATCACAAAAAAATCTCTGCATTATATAAGGAGTATATTGAGGAAAATCCAAATGCCAGACGAAAAGATATTAGCAAAATTGCCAATTTTACTAATCTGTACGAATTATACAAAAAAGATAAGGATTGTTTTTTATGGTATCAAAGAGGACAGAAAAATTCGGGTCGTAAAGCAAAACCATTTCACGAAAATAAAAATGAAGACAAACTTATTGATTATATTGTATCATTTATAGGTCGTAAAGGCACAACAGCAATTTTTATCGGTGTGTATAAAGTTGTAGGAGTAAAAAATGAACGCAAAGAAAAAGAAATTGAATATGACCTACAGGAAGAAATTGGTTTTAAAGATTTGTCAGGAACTATTTCTATAGAGTGGGGAAATGGAGCGAAGGCATGGGTTCAAAATTATAGTAGTAACCCTAAAGAAATTATCAACATAGAAGGAACAGATATTTAATTTGGAGAAACAGTGGATCAATCGTCGGCTCCTACTTCTCAAGAACGTTTAAGGAAATTGAAAGAATATCCCAATATTCCGACTCGACAAGTCACAGAAAAAAAATAATGAACCTTATTTGGAAGTACATCATAAAAAACAACTTTCGGAAGGTGGTGAAGATACAGTAGAAAATGCTATTGCTTTATGTCCAAACTGCCATAGGGAAGCACATTATGGAGATTTAAAATTTTAGAAACATGCGCGAAATTCTAATTGTCCCCGACGTACATGGTCGGAAATTCTGGGAGCCGGCTTTGGATTATAAGGGAGAAATCATATTCCTTGGCGATTATGTCGATCCGTATCCGTCGGAGGGTTTTACCCAGGCGAATGCCTTATATGCCCTGTCCAAAATCGTTGAATTAAAACAGCAAAATCCCGACCGTGTAACGTTGCTTATCGGCAATCACGAGTTGCACTATTATAACCGCGATTTTAAGGCAAGCCGTTTTTCGGAAGAATATTACGCGAAATATCACGCGATTCTGACCGGCAAAACAACGGCCGGATTATTTCAGGTTTGCAGACAGATTGACAATTACCTGTTTATTCACGCCGGAATCACAAAAGGATGGTATGACCGGCATGACGGCGAATTGCAGGCCTTGGGCGATAACCTGGAAACACAGCTCAATCGCCTGTTTCTTCAAAATCAGGAAGCCTTCTTCGAAATTTCCGGCGAACGCGGCGGCTGGCACCGTCACGGAAGTCCCTTATGGGCGGATGCAAGCGAATATGTTTATGAGCAAGAGCCTTTTGATAAAAATATGATCCAGATAATAGGACATACGCAAATCTACCCAAAGGAAATTCTTGTATTGAAAAATATCCGGCTGATAGATAACCGGAATTTGCACTTGTTGAAAAACGGGAAAATAGAAAACTGTGTTTAAAGATTCAGACGGCAATTACAAGCTGAAAATCGCCTTCGATTATGATGATACGCTTACCGATTCGCTGCTGTTCAAGTTAGCGGAACGGCTTACAAAGCGCGGGCACGACGTCTGGATTATGACTGCCCGCAGCAGTGATGAGCAATATATGGATTTGTATAAATCAATGAATATAAATCCATCGTCCAAAACTGAAAGAAATTCGGATTTGCTCGAAACAGTCCGGCAATTGGGCATAGAAAATAAAGTCATTTATACCAATTGCGAGGATAAAAAGGATTTTTTTCAGTAACATCACTTCGACCTGCTTTTCGACGACGATGCCGAATGGCATTGCAATCCGATTTGCGAGGCAGGCGGCATGGCAGTTAATATATAGCGATTGATAAGTTTAGAAAACAACAAAATAAAATTCAATGAAAAAGAAAGAAAATTTATCATTAACCCAAGTTGCAGCTTTTCCCTCTTAAAAACAAGAATTTTGAACAAAATTAGCCCTGTTTCTGGGTGTTTTGAGGCATAAGAAATAGCTAATGTATTGATATTCAATAGTAGT
>JAISCL010000006.1 GCA_031265585.1 Tannerella sp.
AAATCCAGCTTCATAAAGGTATTCAGGAGACTGAACGGGTTGTATATGTCTTCGCTGTCTTTGGCAAAATGGTAGCCGTCATAAAGTTTTTTCAGTTTTGCAAATGCTTCGTCGCATGATATTTTTCTGCGTTCTGCCAGTCCCTGAATTTCAGGTTGAAAATTTTGTAGCAGTTCCTTTTCGGAAATGCCACAAATGCCTGCGTAATTTTCGTCCAGGCTTATATCGACCAGCTGGTTCAGGTCGCTGAAAATGCTGACTTCTGAAAATTTTGTGACGCCTGTCAAAAACACAAACTTCAAATGTGCGTCAGCGCCTTTGAGTACGCCGTAGAATCCTTTCAGCACATCCCGGATTTTTTCATTCACATCGGGCTTGTCCATTGTATTGATCAGCGACTTGTCGTACTCGTCAATTAAAACAACTACTTTCCGACCTGTTTTTTCGTGCATTGCTGTAATCAGGTTGTCAAAACGGATGGACGGTTTTGCCTCAATATCCTGCATGCCGTATTCTTTTTCATACTTTTTCAACAGGTAGCCAAGCACGATTTCGAGCGTTTGCACATCGCTGTATTCCGAACTGTTGAAATCCAAATAAATGACAGGATATTTAATCCAGTCCTTTTCCAGTCCGGCAATTTCCAGTCCTTCAAAAAGTTCGCGCTTCCCCTCAAAATAGGCTTTGAGCGTAGAAAGAAACAAGCTCTTTCCAAGCCTGCGCGGACGACCGAGAAAGTACGGCGTGCCGAGTTGAGCCAACAGATAATATATCGCGTTTTATCTACATAAACGAAATTCTCTGTACGCAGTTTCTCAAAATCCTGTATACCAATCGGCATTTTTCTAAAAGTATTCATACTCGTTGACAAATTTAAAATATCATAGCTGCAAAGGTATACATTTTTTTGTAAGACACTTACAAATGATGCTAATTTCCATCCGGGATAAGTTCAACGATTTATTGCCGTGCACGGTTAACGGTTTTACGACTGTATCCAGCGTACGTAAGCAAAGTCCATCCGGTGAGGCAGTTTGTCATTGTACGGGTATACACGGAAACCGGCTTTGAAGCGTCCAAATTCCATGGTTGTGCGTTTTAATTCGAAATAGAGCTTCGGCCCCTCTTCCCTTATCAGTCTGAACGGTTCGGAATGTACAAATTCTATGCGGTTATTGTTTGGATTATCACGTGTATAAACCATGTCGATACCTAGCATACTCTTAAGATCTTTGCGGTTGATGACAATTTCGATCGTATACTCGTCACCTACGACCGGTTGAAAGGCTTTCGGGTCATAATTGACCGATTCTATCTGGAATGAATCCCAGTGGGCGGCTACTTCTTTTTTCCAGTCTGCGATATTCCTGGCTTCCGCGAAATTATTTTTGAGGAGCATCCCGGAACGGGTCGCCAGTTTGTTGTAGAACCGCTCAAAATAATCGTCCATCATACGTTTCATGGTGTAATCCGGCGCGATCTGCGACATGGAGTTTTTGATGTACTGTATCCATCCGGGAGAGTATCCTTTGCTGTTTTTAGCAAAATACAGGGGAATAATTTCGTCTTCGAGAAGATGATAGATCGTTACCGCATCAAGCTGATCCTGATACTGCTGGTTGTCATACGTCCGTTTATCGGTCAGCGCCCATCCGGCTTCTTCCTTATATCCTTCGTACCACCAGCCATCCAGTACGGACAGATTCAGTACGCCATTCATTTCTGCTTTTTCTCCGGATGTTCCCGACGCTTCAAGAGGACGTGTCGGAGTATTAAGCCACACATCGACTCCCGATACCAGGCGCCTGGCCAGACGCATGTCATAATTTTCCAGGAATATGATTTTCCCGAGAAATTCAGGGCGGCGTGATATTTCCACGATATACTTGATCAGTCCCTGTCCTCCTCCGTCGGCAGGATGCGCTTTCCCCGTAAATACAATCTGTACGGGGTAATCCTCATTATTTACGATTTTAGCCAGCCGGTCGAGATCTATGAACAGCAGGTGTGCACGTTTGTATGTTGCAAAACGGCGTCCGAATCCCAGTAACAGGGCATCGGGATTGATACGGTCAAGAATGGTTACTACCTTGGACGGGTCTCCCTGGTTTTTAAGCCAGCTTTCCGTATACTGGGTCTTGATGTACTCGATCAGTTTCCTTTTCAGGGTTCTGCGGATGAACCAGATTTCTTCGTCGAGGGATTGCTGTATCTCTTTCCAGTATTCCTTGTTGGACTGATCCCTGATGAAGTTATTGTCAAATTTTTCGTAACAGTATTTTTTCCATTCCGTCGCCATCCAGGTGGGCATGTGGACGCCGTTCGTTACATATCCGACGTGTAATTCTTTCGGGAAATAGCCTTTCCACATGGGGGCGAACATTTCCTGGGATACTTTGCCGTGCAAAAGACTTACTCCATTGGCTTCCTGACAGGTGTTGAGGGCAAATGCACTCATCGAAAACTTTTCGTTGCTTCCGGGGTTTGTACGTCCCATATCAATAAATTCCTGCCATGAAAGACCCAGTTTCTGCGGGAAATGTCCCATGTATTTTCCGAATAACGATTCGTCAAAATAATCATGGCCGGCAGGCACCGGCGTATGTACCGTGTATAAGGAAGACGCACGTACCACTTCAAGCGCTTCGTTAAATTCCAGCCTGTCTTTTTCAATGTAATCAACCAGACGTTGTACATTAATGAATGCGGCATGTCCTTCGTTGCAGTGATAGACCTGTTTTTTAATGCCTAATTTATTCAGCAACAGGATTCCGCCTATACCGAGCAGATATTCCTGTTTCATACGGTTTTCCCAGTCGCCTCCGTATAATTGATGGGTAATCGGGCGATCCCATTCGCTGTTTTCCGGAATATCCGTATCCATCAGGTACATCGGGATACGTCCGATGCCTACTTTCCAGATATGCGTATATATGATACGGTTATTAAACGGGACTTCCAGCGTCATGGGAGACCCGTCGGACAGCGTTACCTGCGTAATGGGCAGTTTTGAAAAATCCTGCGCTTCGTAATTGGCAATCTGTTGCCCGTCCATTGACAGTGACTGGGAAAAGTACCCGTAACGGTATAGAAGGCCAACAGCAACAAGGTCAATATTGCTGTCGCTTGCTTCTTTCAGATAGTCGCCGGCGAGTATGCCCAGCCCTCCGGAATAGATCTTCAGCACATTTGTCAGTCCGTATTCCATACTGAAGTATGCAACGGACGGTTTTGTCCGGTCGGGTTCTATATTTACATACGCTTTGAACAGGTCGTGTACATAATCTATCCGGGCCATCATGTCATAATCTTCCAGGATGTCCTTCATCCGTTTGCTCGACAGTGATTGCAGTAATAACACCGGATTGCCTTCCGTACTTTTCCACAGATCGGCATCAATTTCACCGAAAAGTTTGGCGCCTTCATGATTCCAGACCCACCACAGGTTGGTCGCGATTTCATGCAGTTTTTCAAGCTTTTTAGGAAGCTTTGAGTGAGGGTACAGATCTCTCCAGATCGGTTCGTTTGAATTGGTTGATTGAATTCTCATAAGTTATTTTATTTACTGTTTCTTTTTTCAGCATTTGAAAAAGCCTTGTCAAATGCGGTATGGTAGTATGTTATAAATTTATCCCATTCAGCCTCGCGGGCTACCCGGACGCAGTTGTTGCGTATAGGCTGAATATCTTCGCTCATAAGTTCCGAAAGGGTATCCGCGATCCGGTTGACGACCTCAAAATAGTTGTCATCCGTCCGCTTGATGACCGATACGCCTTCTTTTATCCGGTTTCCGGAGACAACGGTTCCGGCCCACCTGCCGAAACCGGCAAGATCCGTGGTGACAGTCGGTACGCCGAATGCCAGGCTTTCCAGCGGCGTGTATCCCCACGGTTCATAATAGGAAGCAAATACCGTCGCATCCATACCGGGAAGGAGTTCATAATAGGTACGGTTGAGGATCTGATCATGGCCGTCAAGATAACAGGGGATGAATATAATCCTCAGCTTATCCGCTGCCATATTGGTGAAACCGGCTGAAAAGATAAAATTCATCACCCGGTCGTTTTGCATATTATTTAACCAGTGCGTCAGGAATGGCGTCTGCATCGGAGCGGTCATGTTATAATCGTTTTCGATTATATATTTCAGGTCGGCCCTTGCCGCATGCACCCATGCCGGGACCATGATGAAGGCAATGATTTCCCGTTTCAGTCCGCCGGATTTGCGAAGCCTGTCCATGGTATCAATGAAGACATCGATCCCTTTGTTCCTGTATTCGTAACGTCCGCTTGTCGCTATTAGGAAAGCCTCTTTCCCGACCGGACTGCCGGTCAGTTTTTCAACGACAGTCAGAAGTCTTTTACGGGCTTTTTCCCGCAGTTCCGTATACTTTTCTCCTTCGGGTACGAAATCCATTTCAAATCCGTTCGGAGTCACTACGTCCGGCGCTTTCTCCAGTAGCTGTTTACATTCCAGTGCGGTAATATCGCTTACCGTTGTGAAGCAGTCGGCGAATGTCGCCGCCTGTTTTTCCAGTGAGTGTTTGGCTTCCACGTTCAGTTCCTGCGCCATCCGGTCGCCGTTGTACGAATGCATATAACTGTACAGGGGCTTGTTATTTCCTGCGATGGAGCGTCCTGTCGTTGTCGCATGGGTAGTGAACAGGGTCGCGATAGCCGGCACATGTTTTTGGAGATACAGCACACCCATCCCCAGCATCCATTCATTAAACAATGCCGCGACCTTTTTGTCCGCCAGCTTGTAGAAGTTGTAAAAATGTTCAATAACCAGACCTGCGGAATAGGCAAAGATGCACGATTCGTCATAATCTCCGTATGCATGTGACGAGTTTACCCGGAAACTGTTCCACATCTCATAATAAAGCGAATCCCTCCTGTCAAAAAAAGTCCTGTAGGAGACCAGAAGAACAGCCGGTTCCCCGGGCACTTTCCAGCGTCCGGTTTTCACCTTGAAGTTTTCGGGCAACTCCTTTTTCCAGTCACAAAAAAGCATGCCGTCTTCCTGGAAATCACTTGGATTATGATTGAGATCCGGCCCGATGAACAGTATCCGGTCGCCAAAATCACGTCTTAACGTGCGGGCTTTGGATGACAGCACCGTATATATACCGCCCACTTTATTACAGACCTCCCAGCTACTTTCAAATATATAATCAGGCTTTATCATTCCCTTTCGTTTTGTTTCAGAATTTGACGTACAAAGATAGTGCAAGCCGGGTGAAGTACAAAGCGGGGATGATTTTTTTTAGAAAAGTATGGATGATTATTCATATTTTATCTATCTTTACGCCTCCTTTTACGGAGTTTATGTTGAATAAAGAAAGAACGAAAAATTGAAGATAAAGCCGATTTTATGCAGATGGATGCTGCATCTGTTCGGATGGACGATAGGGCCTGACGGAGGTAATATTCCCAAATCTGTGATATGTGTTGCACCTCATACCAGTAATCTGGATTTAACGCTGGGTAAGCTTTTTTATAATTCGCTGGGGAAAAAATCCAAGTTCCTGATCAAAAAGGAATGGTTCTTTTTTCCTCTTAACATTCTGTTTAAGAGTATGGGAGGTATTCCGATCAATCGCAGCAGATCATCTTCAACGACGGAGCAGATTGCGGAAGAATTTGCCCGGCATGATACGTTTCATATAGCCATCACCCCGGAAGGAACACGCAAGCGGGCGAAAGAATGGAAAAAAGGATTTTATTACATTGCATTGAAAGCCGGGGTTCCGATTCAGGTAGCCTATATTGATTACGGGAAAAAGGGCATCGGTATAAAGGGGCTGTTTTATCCTACGGGAGATGCGGAAAAGGATATCCTTAAAATCCGTTCGATGTATGACGGAATAAAAGGATATCATGATAAAAATTTTGCCAAGGTAAAATAACTTTAAAATATATGATTATAGAAGATTTCAGTACTTTTCGTATCAGTATGATACAGACCCCTGTCAGCTGGGAAAATGTGGAAGAAAACATTTATTGTTGCGGGGAACTGTTACGCCCCCTGAAGGGAAAAACAGACCTGGCCGTATTGCCGGAGCTGTTTACGACAGGAATGTCCATGCGCGTCGAAGACCTGTCCGAACCGAATGACGGGAAAACAATCGCCGCCATAAAAAAGTATGCGAAGGATTACCGTCTCGCCATAACCGGGAGTTTTATGGCATCTGACAATGGCAACTATTATAACCGGGCATTTTTCATAACACCTGGCGGAAAGGAATTTTATTATGATAAACGGCATCTGTTCAGCATGGCCGGCGAGGATCAAACTTTTTCGCCGGGGACAAAGCGTACTGTAATTCATTTCCGGGGATGGAAAATCTGTCTTCTGATCTGTTACGACCTGCGTTTTCCCGTATGGAGCCGTAATGTGGATAATGAGTACGATGTATTAATCTATGTAGCGAACTGGGCCGAGTCCCGCAAGAAAGTATGGCAAACGTTGCTTCAGGCGCGCGCAATAGAAAATATGTGCTATGTCTGCGGTGTCAACAGGATCGGCGTTGACGCTCACGAATTTGAGTATCATGGCGGTTCCCGGATCATTTCTCCGAAAGGTAAAACGATATTCAACGCCGGGGAGAAAGAAGCCGTAACAGTTACGGGAACACTCACGCGTTCCGATCTTAAAAAACTGCGCACAAACTTTCCGGTATGGAAAGTTGCGGATAAATTCCAGCTGGCGGCTGATCATTAACAACCCTTTTAGCGGTGGAACGCCATCGTTCAACTTTATGGATATAAGCATGTGACGGGTAAAAACGGGAAGGATGTAAAAATCCGGTTTCCTGCAGATACGGGAGTTTTTGTGCCGGCAATTGTATACATTAATATATATCCGTATTTTTATATTCATGGAAATCATTGATGAAGCCCTGCTGGAAAGATTCAGGGAAGGTGATCACAAAGCGTTTGAAAGCATCTTCCTTTCTTACTATGACCGGGTAAAAAATTTTATAAACGGCCTGATCAAGTCGGAAGATGATGCCGAAGAACTGGCGCAGGATGTTTTTGTCAGGCTATGGACAAACAGGCAGGCGGTAGATCCCGGGAAACCGTTCCATTCCTGGCTGTATACCGTCGCACGCAATGCGGCTTTTAACTACCTCAAACGCCTGCTTGTCCATAAATCCTATGTAAGCGATTACCTGGCGACGCATCAGGACGGTGATTCTTCCGTTGAAGAAACCCTCTTTGCAAAAGAGATCGGACTGCTGATTGAGATGACCGTCCAAAAAATGCCTTCACGCCGTAGAGACATATATATGTACAGCCGGGTGAAAGGCTATTCGAACGGCGAGATCGCCCGGAAACTGAACATAAGTAAAAAAACGGTCGAGAATCAGCTCTCCCTTGCCTTTAAGGAGATTCGTAAAGTTATTTATCTGTTCATTATCCTCATCGCCGGTCCTTTATAATAAAAAAAATGAAGCAAAAGAATTATATTTCGGAAGTTATCGGACGTTTTTTTAAGGAGAAACATGCCGTCGGGACAACTGTCAAAGTGCAGCGATGGCTCGTGGAGGAGGCATACAAGAGTGAAAAGGAAGCGGCCCTGTATGAATTGTGGGAGAACGCCGGCAGTCCCGTCAACCGCAGGACGCTGCGGGCTTTGGATCAGGTGAAGGCGGAGCTTGGGATGCGTGTCAATAGCCGGGGCCTCCTGTTAAAGATCGCTTCAGTAGTGGCTTTTGTTTTACTGTTGACGGGAGGCATCTATTACCTGTCTCATTTTGAAAACGCGGTGCGGTATGCGACCCCGAACGGTGAAATACGGATGATAGACCTTCCGGACGGTTCGAAGGTCTGGATGAACGCGGGATCCGCCGTTTCGTATAAAAATAACGGCAGGGTCCGAACCGTAAAACTGTCGGGGGAAGCCTTTTTCAGGGTCGCACCCGATACGTTAAAACCTTTTACCGTAGAAACCGGTACCATTATCGCAGAAGTCCTGGGAACGGAATTTAATATCGAAGACTATCCGGACAGCCCGCGGACAGCCGCCACCCTGAACACCGGCCGGATCAGGATCCGTTTACCGGGCGACCGGGATGCTGTTTATGTCCTCGACCCCGGCCGGCAGCTTGTTTACCGCCCTTCTTCCGGTATCGAAATACAGCCGGTGCAGGCCGATGAAATAAAGAGCTGGAAAGACGGGAACCTGCTGTTCCGGGAGGCCTCTTTCGAAGAAATCGTCCATAAAATGGAACGTCGCTTTAACCTGAAGATCACCGTCCGCCACGCCGGCAGTCATAACGACCGTTACACGGTAAAATTCGTAAACGGAGAAACGCTCGAACAGATGATGGACGTCCTGCAACTAACCGTAGGAGATTTCACGTATGAAACCTCCGCCAACCGTTAAGGGTGCGTCAGCCCTTAAGTTGACGATATTGGGCTTCGGACTGCGAAGGATTTGCGATACAAAAAAAAATAATCAGCTGTTTTCCGGTGTAAATTTGAGTGGAATTGTTTTTCCGGTATTATCTTTGCGCGAAATATAGTTAATGTGCTGAATGACAAAACCGGGCCGGACAGAGTGGGCAGATGATATATTTCTTCTGAAACTGATTCAGAGGGGAGACAGGGCGGCGTTTAAATATCTGTTCGACTCTTTTTTTACGCCTTTGTGCCGGTTTGTCCGCATTTATGTGGGAGAACATACGATTGCGGAAGAGATCGCGCTGGATGTTTTTACGGCCATCTGGGAGAAAAGGGAAGGGCTGGAAATCAAAGTGACCTGGAAAGCGTACCTGTTCCAGGCGGCACGAAACAGGGCGCTGAATTATATCCGCGATAATGACCGTTTCGTAACCGTGTCGGACTGGTCGCTGCACGAAAAGGCGGAAAACGATCATTCGGTGGAATTAAAGGAACTGGAGCAGCTGATCCGGGAAGCCGTCTGTTCACTGCCGGATCTCTGCCGGAACATCTTTCAGCGGAGCCGGATAGAAAACCAAACCAACAAGGAAATTGCAGCGGAACTGAATATCTCCGTGAAATACGTCGAAGCGCAAATCACGAAAGCCTTGAAGTTTATCAAAAAATACCTGGGGGACTCCTATTCCTATCTCTGGTAAAATTGCCCTCCCCGGTAGACGGCTGAAAATTTTTTTTCAATAATTTGTAGGGTTCTTTCCGTTTGATGTGTCTCACTTGAAAAACATCATTAACAAACCATGGAACGACATATACCCTGGGATTTGCTGATATCTCATTTGAAAAAAGAAACCGGTACGGAGGAAGAGGAGGCGCTGGCGGTCTGGCGTACGACAGAAGGGAATGAATCCCTGTACGGAGAAATCGTAGCCCTGTGGCACGAGATTATCCGGGATTCCGCTTCCTATCATCCGGATACCGCATACTACTGGAAACAGATGGAAGCCCGGATGGCGGCGATAGAGAAAAGGAAAACCGCCCGTTCCATCCCTCTGTACAAAGCCGTTGCAGCCGCATCGGTTCTTCTCATTCTCTCGGTTTTCTCGGCTTATTTTGTCACCCGGAACTATTTCCGGCCCGACGTATGCACCCAGACATACAGGGCGCTGAACGGCAAGTCGCAAATGATCCTGCCTGACGGGAGCGTTGTCTGGCTGAATACCGGTTCAACCCTGTCGTTCGAAACGTCCTTCCTGAAGGATCGCCGGGTGCTGCTGGACGGCGAAGCGCTGTTTGACGTCCGGCACGACCGGAAACATCCGTTTGTCGTATCGGCCGGCGATGTCCGGGTGGAGGTGTGCGGCACCCGTTTCAGTGTAGAAGCCTATCCGGATCACGAACAGATAAAGGTGAGCCTGCTGGAAGGCCGGGTGTCCGTTTCCGCCCGGGATCAGGAGCTTATGATGAATCCCGGCGACATGGCGGCTTATAACAGGCACACCCGTATGCTGTCGGAAATAGAAGGGGATGTCGTTTTCGAATCGTTCTGGGCGAACCGTCACCTGTCGTTCGAGTCGAAGCCGCTCCGTGTGATCTGCATGTACCTGGAGCGCTGGTATAACGTCGAAATAGAGCTGGATCCCGCCATTGCCGATACGCAGGTCTATACGTTTACCATTACGGACGAGCCGCTGGAAACGATCCTGCAGATCATGTCGCGCATCAACCCCATCCGCTATTCCTTTGAACAGGACAGGCGCGTGATAATAAAAGATGTTTCACCCTCTAAAAAGAAAATGCCTATGAAATAAACACCTGTCTGAAAAAAAGAAAGCTGCCCGGAGAAATAGCCGGACAGCCTCCCGGAGAGAGGTTCTCCATTGTGAAACAACACACCCGGGCCTCATCAAAAATAGACCTTTGGAAAGGCTCGAAATATAAAATTTAACACATACAAAAATATGAATAATAAAAAAACATTTATGTATAAGTGCATGATTTTTTTCTTCTTCTTTTTCTCTTTACATGCACAGGCGGGGGAAGCGCCCGACAAAATCACGCTGTCCTTTTCCGGCATTCCCTTATCGGAAGCCATCAAAAGGATCGAAACAGCGACGAAGTACACGTTCTTTTACGACGTCAACAAAACGGATCTCACGCAGTCCGTCAGTCTGAACGTAAAAAATTCGACCATTGAGGAAGCGATTGCCCAACTGCTGGCATCAAGCAACCTTACATTCGACATCACAGACCGTCAGATTGCGCTGTATCCCAAGCCGGCATCAGCCGGCCGGGCTGACCGGAAAGCGATTACCGGCACGATCCTGAATGAGGAGGACGAGCCGGTCGTCGGAGCCAATGTCGTGGAAAAGGGCACCACGAACGGAGTAATGACCGATATGGAGGGTAAATTCTCGCTGAACGTAGCCGAAGATGCCACGTTGCGGGTATCGTATATCGGTTATGTACCGCAGGAAATCCCGGTGAAGGATCGGAAATTTCACTCGGTCACACTGATGGAAGATCTGCAAAAGCTGGATGAAGTGGTGGTAGTCGGTTTCGGAACCCAGAGAAAGGTAAACCTGACGGGCGCCGTGGGCGTTGCCGATGCGGAAGCGTTTAAAGAACGGCCCGTGATGACGGCTGCGCAGGCGCTGCAGGGGATCGTGCCGGGCCTGCAGGTGATCCAGAAGAGCGGGAACCTGGAAGACCGGCCCAGCATCAACATCCGGGGTACGGCCACGATCGGCGAAGGATCCAGCGGAAGCCCGCTGGTACTGATCGACGGAATGGCCGGCGATATCAATGCGATCAATCCGCAGGATATTGAAAGCGTCTCGGTGCTGAAAGACGCCGCCTCGTCGTCCATCTACGGTTCGCGGGCGCCTTTCGGGGTGATCCTGGTTACGACCAAAAAGGGAAAATCGGGCAAGCCGGCGCTGAACTACAACAACAATTTCCACTGGAGCGATCCCGTCAAGCTCCCCAAGTGGATGGATTCGTACACGTTTGCGCTCTACTGGAACGACGCAAGCATCAATTCCGGGACGTCGCCCTATTTCAACGACGACCATCTGCAGCGTATCATCGACTATCAGAACGGGACGTTAAAGGCAAGCGTGCCGGAAAGCACGACGAATCCCGGATTCTGGCTGGACGGCTTTCTGCACGGGAACGACAACCGGGATTATTATGACGTCATGTACCGCAGCTGGGTCTTCTCGCAGGAGCACAACGTCAGCCTGAACGGCGGGAACGACCGGTTTACGTATTACACCTCCGCACAGTTCCTGGATCAGAACGGGCTGATCGAGTTCAACCAGGACAAGTACAAGCGCTACGCGGGAACCGTGAAGCTGAACGTGCAGGCGACGGACTGGGCGCAGCTCAACGTAAGCAACCGCTTTGTCAGGGAAGATTACAAACGGCCGTCCTACGTCCGCGAAGATTTGTGGCGCAATCTCGGCCGCCAGGCATGGCCGACGCTGCCGCTGTACGATCCCAACGGATACCTGTACGACACACCCTCTCCCCCGCTAAAAATACGCGATGGCGGCGACGGCATTTATCAGACCGACAACGTCTATCTGCAGGCGCAACTGGTACTCGAACCGGTGAAAAACTGGAAAACCTTCGCCGAGTTCAACTACTGGATTAAAAATGCCAACTCGCACTGGGACATTCAAAAGACGTACAACCACAACGTAAACGGGGATCCTTTTATAGTCAACACCAGCTCGAACGTGCACGAAGACCAGCTAAAGGATAACTATGCCAACACGAATATGTATTCGGAATACACCCACCGGTTGAGCGACCATACGTTCAAGGGCATGGTCGGTTTCCAGTCGGAAATGTCGACACGTTTCCAGTTTTCGGCCCAGCGGGAAGGGATCATTGTACCCGAACTGTCGGAGATAGACCTGACTACCGGCATCGACAACAACGGGAATCCGGTTGTCCCAACGGTGGGCGGTTCGCGCAATCACTGGTCGACGGCAGGATTCTTCGGAAGGATCAATTACGATTACAGGCAGAAATACCTGCTGGAGGCCAACCTCCGCTACGACGGCACGTCCCGTTTCAGGGCCGAAACGCGGTGGGTATGGTTTCCCTCGGTTTCGGTCGGCTGGAATATGGCTTACGAGGATTTCTGGAAACCGCTGTCGCCTTATGTAAACAGCCTGAAATTCCGGGGATCTTACGGTGAACTGGGGAATCAGAACACCAGTTCATGGTATCCTACCTGGCAGGTGATGAATGTTACAGCGTCTAACGGCTCCTGGCTCTTGAACAACGCCAAGCCGAATACGGCCGGCGTCCCCGGGCTTGTCAGCTCGACGCTCACCTGGGAGCGGGTGCAAACGATCAATGCAGCCCTCGATTTCGGCGCATTCGGAAACCGCCTGACCGGCTCGTTCGATTACTATAACCGTTACACGCTCGATATGGTCGGCCCGGCGCCGGAATTGCCGGTAACGCTCGGCACCGCCGTCCCCAAAACCAACAATACCGACCTGAAGACGTACGGATTCGAACTGTCCGTCGGCTGGAACGACCGGCTGAAAAACGGACTGGCCTACGGCGCAAAGATGCTGCTGTCCGATTCGCAGACGGAGATCACCCGCTATCCCAATGAAACGGGACGCCTGGACACCTACCGCAAGGGAATGAAAATCGGTGAAATATGGGGCTATACAACGCAGGGAATCGCGAAAACGGAAGATGAAATGACAGCGCACCTGGCGTCCCTGCCCGATGGCGGACAGAATGCACTGGGCAACCTCTGGCGGGCAGGAGACATCATGTACAGGGACATCAACGGAGACGGGAAAATCAATAACGGAGCCAACACCATCGACGACCACGGCGATCTGACGATTATCGGCAACAACAATCCGCGGTATCACCTGGGCCTGGACGTGAGCGTCGACTACCGGGGCTTTGACCTCCGCGCCTTCTTCCAGGGCGTACTGAAAAGGGATTATTATAACGGGGGCTTTTACTTTTACGGCGCCAGCGGACAGGGCATATGGATGTCCGTGGGATTCGAGCCGCACAGGGATTATTTCCGCGACGACCCCGATCATCCGCTCGGGCTGAATACGGATTCGTACTTTGCCCGTCCCTATTTCAGCTGGAAAAACCAGCAGGCGCAGACGCGCTATCTGCAGGACGCCTCGTACGTACGGTTGAAAAACCTGCAACTGGGTTACACGCTGCCGCAGGCGGTGAGCGGCAAATTTGCAGTCTCCGGCCTGCGCCTGTTCGTTTCGGGCGAAAACCTGCTTACCTTTACGAAAATGTTCGAGGTCTTTGATCCGGAAACCGTCGACGGCGGTATCAACGGGACGGAGAAAGGAGGCGGTTACCCTTTAATGAGAGTAATATCTACAGGATTAAGTATCAATTTCTAAAAATCAGGAACAATGAAACATTCAACCAATTGTCATGCCGGGCTGATGGCCATCGGCGTGAGCATGATCTGCCTGCTGACGGCTTGCAACGATTTCCTCGACAGGGAACCGCTTTCACAGATTACGCCGGATGCCTATCTGAACGAAGAAAGCCAGCTGGCGGCATATACCGTCAACCTGTATCCCGGCATGTTTAACTCCGGCTTCGGCGTGGGTGTGGACAGCCATACGGATGATATGGCCAACACGGGCTATGATAACCGCTATGTCCCCGGCGAATGGAAAACGGGGCAGACGGGAGGAAACTGGTCGTTTACGACGATCTACAGCTGCAATTATTTCCTGGAACGGGTGCTTCCCTTGTGGAAAGCGGGCAAAATAGCCGGGAACACGGATAACATCAACCACTACGTAGGAGAAATGTATTTCCTCCGGGCCTTCGAATACTTTAAAAAGTATCAGGAGTTCGGCGACTTTCCCATTATCCGTAACGTCCTGCCCGACCGGGCGGAGCCGCTGGTGGACGCCAGCAAACGCTATCCGCGCAATGAAGTGGCGCGCTTTATCCTTTCCGACCTCGATTCGGCCATTATGCTGCTCCGTCCGGCATCGCCCGACGGCAAGAACCTGCGCGTATCGTCCTGCGTGGCTCAACTGGTCAAATCGCGCGTAGCTTTGTTTGAGGCTACCTGGCTGAAATATTTTAAAGACACGCCCTTCGTTCCCAACGGCCCCGGATGGCCGGGCAGGCAGAAGGACTACAATGCCTCGTACCGGTTCCCGTCGGGAAGCATCGAGGGCGAGACCGACTACTTCCTGGCGCAGGCAATGGCTGCGGCGCAGGTCGTGGCGGACAACATCCCCCTGGTCGAAAACAACGGCATCCTCCAGCAGTCCGAATCGGATCCGGTGAACCCGTACTATGACATCTACTGCGCCGTGGATCTGTCCGGCTATCCCGAAATATTGCTCTGGCGGCAGTACAACAAGGGACTGGGCATCACGCACGCCATCACGATGCACATGCAGGAAGCCGGTTACGGTAACGGAATGACGCGCGGCATGATCGACGGCTTCCTGATGGAAAACGGCCTGCCCGTCTATGCGAACGGCTCCGGTTATGCCGGCGACGATTACATTTCCGATGTGCGGACGAACCGTGACGGGCGTCTCCGGCTGTTCCTCAAAGAACCGTACCAGATCAACGTGATCTGGCCCTCCCCCGAAGGAACGCACGCCACGCCGGTAGAACCGGTCCCGACCATCACCCACTCCGACATGGACCGCCGGTATGTTACCGGATACATGATCCGCAAAGGCGCCTCCTTCTACGGCGAACAGGCAGGCCGCGGACTGAGCTTTACGGGAGTCCCCGTATTCCGGGCCGCCGAAGCGTACCTGAACTACATGGAAGCCTGCTACGAAAAGAACCGTATGCTGGACGCCAAAGCGCGCGCATACTGGACCGCCCTGCGGAACCGTGCGCGGATGGACGCCGATTTCGACAAAACGATCGCAGCCACCGAAATGGAGCGGGAAATACGGAACGACTGGGGCGCCTGTTCGGCAGGACAGCTAATCGATGCAACCCTCTACAACATCCGTCGCGAGCGCCGCTGCGAGCTAATGTCGGAAGGCCTCCGCTACATGGACCTGAAACGGTGGCGCGCAATGGACCGGATGCTGACCGAACCCTGTCACATCGAAGGATTCAAACTCTGGGGCCCGATGAAAGACTGGTACAACACCGGCGCCGACGGAAGCTCCATCCTGATATACGGCCTCGACAATGACCGCTCCAATGTTTCCTCCCCGGAACGCAGCCTCTACCTGCGCCCGTACGAAATATTGTCCAAGTCATTAGCCCTGGACGGATACCGGTGGACCATGGCCCATTACCTCTCCCCGATCGCCATCCAGAACTTCCTGAACACAACCCAAGACAACGAGACAGCCAATTCACCGATCTACCAAAACCCCGGATGGCCCCTGGCCGCCAACCAGGGCCCGACAAATCCGTGAACCCGGGCAGGGGCTGGGCTTACCCCTGCCCTCCCCATCCCCCCGCACGCCTGCGGCAAGGCAACACAGTAACTGTGCCGGCCTCCCGCACGCTTGCGGCAAGGCAACACAGTAACTGTGCCGGGCAAGCCTTCCCCGCATTTTCAACTTTCAACCGAATGAATCGTCATTATTAAAATTTAAAAAAGTATCTTTACGAAAAAATTTAAACAAGATGAAAAAGACAATCCTGACAGGTATTCTGTTACCGTTTTTATTCGCCCCTGCAATCATGGGGCAGCATGATACCCGGTCGCTGGACGGCGACTGGAAGTTCCAACCGGATCCGGACAGCGCCGGACATCAGTCGTGGCACACCGGCCTGCCCGCCAATGCGCGGACGGTCGCCGTTCCCCACACCTGGAACGTGGAGGACGGAACGGAAGACTATTTCAACACGGCATGGTACCAGAAAGACGTCCCCGTCCCGGCAGAATGGAAAAACCGGCAGGTACGGCTGCACTTTGACGCCGTCTACCGCGACGCCGTCGTCTGGGTAAACGGCAAAAAGGCCGGCGAACACACCGGTTCGGGCTACATGCCCTTCTCGCTCAACATCTCCGGCCTGCTCCGGTACGGCCAAAGCAACCGCATCGTCCTGTCCGTCTCCAACGCCTTCAGCGCCTTTGCATTCCCGTACATGAAACAGTTCGACTGGAACAGCGACGGCGGAATCATCCGTCCCGTACAGCTCATCGCCACCGGCAAACCCTCCGTCCGCTACGCACACGTACACCCGGACATCCACCCGGACAAACGCTCCGCCAAAGCCACCGTCAAAATCAAAACCTGGGAAGAAGACGTGAAAAAGGCCACCTTCACACTCACCTTCGCCGAGCACGGGCACGGCGCCAGCCCGGAAACCCTCCCCGTCATAACGCAGGAACTCACGGCAAAAGACGGCCTCTTCACCCTCGAAACCTCCTTCGACGACATCAAACTCTGGCATTTCGACCGCCCCAACCTCTACACCCTCCGCGTCGACGTAGCCGTCGGGGGAAAAACAACCGACACGTACCACACCCGCTTCGGCTTCCGCAAGGTCGAAATCAAAGGCGACCGCTTCTTCCTCAACGGCGAACCCGTACGCCTGCCCGGCATCGAGTACATGCCCGGCAGCCACCCCGCATACGGCATGGCGGAACCGCCCGAAATCTTCTCCACCGCCGTCCGGCAGATGAAGGAACTGAACTGCGTCATCACCCGTTTCCACTGGCAGCAGGACGGCCGCCTGCTCGACCTCCTCGACGAATGCGGCATACTCGTGCAGGAAGAACTCCCCTGGTGGCAGCAGCCCGGCAACCTCTCCCCCGAAATGGAAGCCCTCGCCGCCCGCCAGCTGGACGAAATGATCGAACGCGACTTCAACCACCCCTCCATCTTCTCCTGGGGCCTCAGCAACGAAGTCCTCGCCAACACCGACCGCGACAACTACCGCCGCCTCATCGACCGCGCACGCAGCTGGGGAGGCAACACCCTCGTCACCATCGTCTCCTGCATCATCACCAAATCCCTCGCCGACGACCCCACCCTCCTCGCCGACATCCCCACCTGGAACGACTACGAAGGCACCTGGCACAGCAAAGCCAACGAAACCACTCCCGCCGTCCTCCGGGACATACACGACAAAGCCCTGAACGGACGACCCCTCCTCGTCTCCGAAGCCGGACTCTGCGAACCCGCCAACGTCGGCGGCGACGCCCGGCGAATCACCGACATGGCCTACCACTACAACCTCTGGGCCGGGAACGATTTCATCTTCGGATGCATCTACTTCTGCCTCACCGACTACCGCACCCACAAGGGCGAATCGGGCAAAGGCCGCTACCGGCAGCGCATCCACGGCCTGACCGACCAGTGGTTCGGCCCCAAACCCTCCTTCTCCGTCTACAAAAGCCTGGCCGCACCCCTCTACTTCGAATCCGTCCAGCCCTCAGCCGAAGGAACCCGCGCCGACGTCGTCATCGCCGTAAAAAACAGCCTCCCCTCCTACACCCTGTCCGGCTACAAACTGACCTGGAAAACCGCCTCCGGAACAGTCAGCGAGCAAGCGCTCCCCGACCTGAAACCCGGCGAAAAGCACAAAACAACCCTCACCGGCCTCAGCCCCCACGAAAAACCCGCCGTACAGGTCATCCGCCCCACCGGATACACCGCAGTGGAATATTAAAATGATAACTTTCAACTAATAAAATCGCTTTACAATGAAAAGAATTATTTTTTACCTGTTATTGGTTGCCGGCCTGTATTCCTGCCGGCAAGCTGCAAATGAACTCGACCTTTCCGGCGAATGGGCGTTTGCCCTGGATCCCAGCGACGTCGGAACCCGTGAACAATGGTATAATCAGCCGTTGAAAGAAAAAATCAACCTGCCCGGTTCCCTGCAGGAGCAGGGATATGGCGAAGAGGTCGGCGTCGATACCCGGTGGACA
>JAISCL010000065.1 GCA_031265585.1 Tannerella sp.
CGGCCGGGCGCCTGCAGGACGTATGTGCTTTGCGAATGAAACGAGACTTCGGCATCCCGGCCCGTGAACGGATTTTTCAATTCTTCCCACGGTCCGAAGACGGAAGGCGCAACGGCCGAACGCCCGGCATTCGGCGCCCATCCGGTGCAGCCGGACATGATCAGGTAATAATTGCCTCCGTATTTGAACATCGCCGGCGCCTCCATGAAACGTCCTTCGAAGAAACGGTAATAGGTGCCGCTGTGTGCCAGGTAATCGTCCGTCAGCAGCGAGATATGCAGCGTGCTGTTTTCTTCGGAGGCGAAGATGTGATACGCTTTTCCGTCGTCGTCGACGAAAAGCGTCATGTCGCGCGCCATTTGTCCGCCTTCAAAATCCCGCCTGACGATGTTCAGCGAATCGGGATGCGCCGGCAGACTGCCGCCGGAAAACTGCAGGTCTCCGGCCCGTACCGGAACTTCCCGCAGACGTTCGGAATAGTTGACGGGAAACGATCCGGCATCGGGACGGATACTGCGCAGGAAGGTAAACGGCCCCTCCGGACTGCCGGCCACCGCTACGCCGCTCCGGGCGCCCGCATAACCGACGCCTTTCGGCTCAAGATGAAACCACATTACGTATTTCCGCGTTTTGGCGTTGTATATCACTTTCGGACGCTCCATAACCGCGCCTTTCTCAATGTCGCTTCCCGAACCTTCGGGCATGACGCCTAACACGATCCCCCGGTCTTTCCAGTTGTACAGATCCGGTGACGAATAGCAGTGAAAACCGACGTTTGCCACGTTTCCGCCTTTTCCTCCGGTTTTGTGTTCGCCATACCAGTAATAAACGCCGCCGTGCAGCAGGATGCCGCCGCCGTGGGCGTTGATATGTACGCCGTGATCGTCCGGCCATATTTCACCCGGCCTGAATGACGTTAATTTACTGTTTTGACATGAGACTGTCAAACAAAATAACAAAAAAAGATGATTCCGTATGTCCATTGGTTTGGTTTTTATAATTTCGCTGTAATATCGGATACTTCATGTGTTCCAGGACGATATTTTTAGCTTTTTCTTCGGAAAACATGATACTGTCCAGAATACAGATCATATATACTCCGCTGAGGGCATAATCCCATGGGACTTTCAGCTCTTTTCCAGCACTGTTAATCAAACTTCTCTGCCCCGTTGGGGATGCCTGTCATATCCTGCATCCGTTCCGTATTGGCCGTGACGGGAGTTACTTCGGTTTCCGGAGAACTCCCGTCGCAGTCAACAGTCAGGATATGATCTTATTTTGCATAGCTTACCGAACGTGTTTCGCGGATGACGGTTATTTTAACCTGTCCCGGATATGTCATTTCGTCCTGGATTCTTTTAGCGATTTCACCGGAAAGGCTCTCTACATCCTTGTCGTTAATTTTGTCGGCGCCGACGATAACGCGCAGTTCACGGCCGGCCTGTATGGCGTATGTATTGATTACGCCGGGATAGGACATGGCCAGCTGTTCGAGGTCGTTCAGGCGCTTAATATACGCTTCGACGATTTCCCTGCGCGCACCGGGACGCGCTCCCGATATTGCGTCGCAAACCTGGACGATCGGTGCGATCATTGTTTTCATTTCCATTTCATCGTGGTGGGCGCCTATGGCATTGCAGATGTCCGGTTTTTCCTTGTATTTCTCGCAAAGTTTCATTCCCAGTATCGCGTGCGGCAATTCCGGCTCGTCATCGGGAACTTTGCCGATGTCATGCAGAAGTCCGGCGCGGCGGGCTTTTTTCGGATTAAGTCCCAGTTCGGAAGCCATGGTTGCACACAGGTTTGCCGTTTCACGGGCGTGCTGTAGCAGGTTCTGTCCGTACGACGATCGGTATTTCATTTTTCCGATCAGGCGGATCAGTTCCGGATGAAGTCCGTGAATGCCGAGGTCTATCGCGGTACGTTTTCCTGTTTCGATGACTTCTTCCTCTACCTGCTTTTTCACTTTGCCGACCACTTCTTCAATCCGCGCCGGATGGATGCGTCCGTCCTGTACCAGCTGATGAAGCGCCAGGCGGGCGATCTCACGGCGGACGGGATCAAAGCCGGAGAGTACGATCGCCTCCGGTGTGTCGTCAACGATAATCTCAATGCCGGTAGCGCCTTCCAGCGCACGGATGTTACGTCCTTCACGTCCGATGATACGTCCTTTCATCTCGTCCGATTCTATCGGGAAGACCGTTACGGAATTTTCAATGGCCGTTTCGGTTGCTACACGCTGTATCGACTGTACTACAATTTTTTTGGCTTCCATACTGGCCGTCATTTTTGCTTCTTCCATTATTTCGCTGATATAGGAAGCGGCATCGGATTTGGCTTCATCTTTTAAGGATTCAACAAGGCGTTCTTTCGCGTCTTTGGCTGAAAGGCCCGAAATAGCTTCCAACTGTTCGACTTCGCGCAGGTGCATCTTGTCCAGGTCCTGCTGCTTTTTTTCAATGACGGCTATCTGGCTGGCCAGGTTTTCTTTTATGGTATCTACTTCCGTATTTTTCCGCTGAAGGTCTTCCTGTCTTTGTGAAAATGCCGTTTCACGCTGTTTCAGTTTTGCTTCCGCCGACTGAATCCTGGCATTACGCGCCGTTACCTGTTTTTCGAGGTCTGCTTTTAACTGGATAAATTTTTCTTTTACTTCCAGCATTTTATTTTTCTTCATTACTTCGGTTTCCCTTTCAGCATCTTTGAGCATCTTTTCACGCCTCGATTTTGAAAGCATCCGTATAATGAACCATGTCAGCAATCCACCGGTTAAAAATGCGGCGATTATTGCTATTATATACAATACATTCATTTTTTTATCTTACTTTTAAGTTCTACATAGGTTATATAAAAAAACGCACTGTCCATGAAGGTTTTTGCCTCCATAAATCAGTGCGTGTGAATTTCTCTAAATTAATACTTACTCCTCTTTCAAAAAATCTTTTAACTCATCATTGAGCTGTTTTATCTTTGTTGTAAAAGGAACCGTGTCATTCTTTTTTTCCAGTTTCAGGTGGCTGACTGCAATATCTATCGCTATCATTGCCAGTATATCCCTGTCTGACAAGTTCACTTCCGAGAAAGTTTGCTTATAGACATTGAATTTTTCCCGTAACTGTCTCGTTGCTTCCCGGACTAATTCTTCTTCGTCAGGGTGTATTGTCGCAGAATATTTTCTTCCTCCGGGAACAACTTCCAACTTTATCGGTATCTCTTCCTGTATTAGTATCTCATCCGACATAAATTATTCATTTAACAGGGCAATGCATGTATCCACTTCCCGCACTAACTTATTAACCCGCTTACGTGCATTCTGAAACTCCGTTTCATTTTCGGCTAACCGACGTGCCGTATGAAGGTTTGTGTATTTGGTTTGTAATGCTTCCATCGTTTGTCTGTTTTGCCATATTATCTCATCTTTCTCTTTTAAGGACTTTTCCAACTCTTCAATATGACGCTTCTTTTCGTCACATAGCCTGATAAGTTCGTATATCCTGTCTTCAAATACGGCTAACAGATTAGTTTCCTTTTCTATCATTTACTTCCAAATTGAGTACAAAATTACACTTTATTATTGTAGGAAACAACTTTTTGACATTTTTTTCGTCGCTGTCCCGAATCCTGAGCACAAAAAAAGGCTGTCGTTTTAAAAAAATGAACAGCCTGTTTGTTACTTATCTCTCTTTAAGCTAACCACACATACAATTCATCATCTTTCTCATCGAAGACAAGCTTGCCTTCTTTTGCCAACCATCCTAAAGCTGAGAATAAGACCTTGTCTGCTTTGATTTTTGTCACCTTCTTCAGTTCTTTTACCGACATCTTTCCGGAAGTACTCAAAGCTGTCCATATAATTCCGGCAGTCGTTCCAATAGTTTCACTAGTCATAATAATAAAATTTTAAAACCCGGCACAAAGATAATAATTAAAAGATTAAGTTTGTATATTTAACATACTTTTTTTACCGGTCCTGTTCAGTATCGAAATCGGCTTCCCCCGTTTTTTCATATTCTTCCGTGTCGACCGGCATACGGGTTATATCCATATTTTTATGTACGATTTTTTCCGTATCCCGGAAAGTTTCCCGGTTCAGTTCGTTCCAGAGTATATCTTTCAGTTTATCCAGCCCCTGGTGCGTGACGGATGAAATAAAAATATGCGGAATGTTTTCCGGCAGGTTTACGGAAAGGGATTCTTTTAATTCTTCGTCCGGCAGGTCGCTTTTAGTGATTGCTATCACGCGGCTTTTTTCCGCCAGGTCGGGATTGTACTTTTCAAGTTCGTTATTCAATACTTCATATTCTTTTCCGATATCCTCCGTATCGGCAGGAATCATAAAAAGAAGCAGGGAATTACGCTCAATATGCCGGAGAAAGCGGAGTCCCAATCCCCTCCCTTCGCTGGCGCCTTCAATAATACCGGGGATGTCGGCCATAATGAAAGAGCGACTGTCCCGGTATTTTACAATTCCCAGATTCGGTTCCAGTGTAGTGAATGGGTAATTGGCGATTTTGGGCTTTGCAGAAGTGATAACGGATAAAAGTGTCGATTTGCCGGCATTGGGAAATCCTACAAGCCCAACATCCGCCAGCAGTTTTAGTTGCAGGATAATATTTCTTTCTTCACCGGGTTCTCCCGGCTGGGCATAACGCGGCGCCCGGTTGGTTGAGGTCTTGAAATGGATATTTCCCCAGCCTCCCTTTCCACCTTTAAACAGGCGTACCGTCTGGCCGTCTTCTGTGATATCGCACAGGTAATCCCCGGTATTCGCGTCATATACAACCGTTCCGCACGGGACTTCTATATAACGGTCTTCCCCGTTTTTGCCGGTACTGCCTTTTGCGCTTCCCGCTTCGCCCGGAGTGGCGATGACATGGCGCTCATACCTCAGGTGAAGCAGTGTCCACAAATTACGGTTCGCACGCAGGTATACATGTCCGCCCCGTCCGCCGTCTCCTCCGTCGGGTCCACCCTTCGGTATATATTTGGCCCTGCGGAAATGGGAAGAACCCTGTCCTCCCTTTCCCGAGGAGCAATATATTTTGACATAGTCAACAAAATTCGAATCTGCCACGTTGATAATTTTTAATGGTTAACCGTATCTACCGCTTCGGTAATACGGTGAAAAATATTTTCTACTGTGCCGGTGCCTGTTATGGCGACATGTTTGCCGTTCTTCTTATAATATTCGGCAAGAGGAGCTGTTTGCATATGGTAAACTTTCAGGCGCGACTTGATTGTTTCCGCATTATCATCGGTGCGGCCGGAGCTTTTTCCACGTTCGGTCAGGCGTTTGACCAGTTCATCTTCTTCCACCTGAAGATCAAGCAGGATGGAGACCTCCCATCCCCGTTTCCGCAGTATGTTTTCAAGGGCTTCCGCTTGCGGGATGGTACGTGGAAATCCGTCGAAGATAACTCCTTTCGCATCTTCCGGTAAGCGGTCGAGTATTTTGTCAAGCATGTCACAAATCAGATCATCAGGTACAAGCTGTCCCTTATCGATGTATCTTCCTGCTGTTTTTCCGAGTTCCGTTTCGTTTTTCATTTCTTTACGTAAAACTTCTCCGGTTGAGATGTGCGCCAACCTGTAACGTTCTTTGATTAAATCGCTTTGTGTGCCTTTACCGGAACCGGGAGATCCAAAAATCACGATATTTAGCATATTTGTTAATTATTAATTGTCTGTTATCCTTCTATAATTTTGTAAATGCTGCGTAATGAACGTCCGTAACCGTCATAATCAAGGCCGAATCCTACAATAAAGTCGTTCCCTGTTTCTATCCCGACATAGTCCGGCTTGATGCCGCACCGGAGGGAGGTGGGTTTAAAGAACAGGGTTGCAAGACGTACATCGTTCGCGCCTTCTTCACGCAGACGGCCCATGACATACTGCATGGTAAGTCCCGTGTCAATGACGTCTTCAAGCAGGATGACGGGGCGATCCCTGTTTTCAACAGGTATGGGCAGCAACTCCTTTACCCGTCCGCCGGATTTCGTTCCGCGGTAGGATGAATATGCCGCGAATGTCAATTCATAAGTTGGCGGCAGTTTGCTCATCAGTTCCGCAACAAACATATAAGCGCCGTTCAGGATACCCACAAACAAAGGATTCAGGTCTTTCATATCACGGACAATATTGCCGGCAACCGTTGTAATCGCGTCAATAATTTGATGTTCCGGAATATACAGTTCGAAAGTTTTGTCTTTCAATATGATCTGTTCGCTCATGAGGACGTTTTTACCGTTAAAATTGCCCCAAAATTACATGAATTTTTTAAATTTCCAAGCGCGGGAAACTAAAAATCAAGATCGCAACCGCAATGAACAAATGTATAATATATTGTTTGGAAATAATTTTATATACTTTTTAATGATTGGTTTGCCCGAATCCTGTTACTTTTGCATATTAATTCGTGATTGTTTTTTTATGACTGATTCTGCGACTCATCCGTTTTTTGCCGTAATTATCCGTAAACACAGGTTTCTTGGCTGGGTTTTTTCAGCGCATCTGATTGAAAATTCCGAATCCGATCCTGATTGTTTGACTTCTGCTGCGCGTTTGTTGCCGGACTCGTTCGGTCACTTTGATTATGCTTTTTCCAGTGACGAAATCAATATTGTGAAAATTATCGGCGGGTATTCGGATAATCAGCTGCTGGGTCTGTTCCAAAAAAAGGTGAAAAGTTTACCTGAATTTTTCAAATTGACGGAGTCGGATCCGGAAGCGAAGGAGCATGTCCGGAATTATATTGGGCGGATGATGCTGAAAGTATTTGATATCGCCGCGGCGAACAAGATTCCGGTTTACCCGAAGGAAGAAAATTTTGAAAACATTTTCGTAAATCACCGCCTGACGCCTGTCCCCGATGCCGCGGAAGTGATATTCAACTTTGAATTGAGGGAAAATGAGATCCGGTATCATTTGTCGGCAACCTGCGGGATAGAGGAAATAACCCTTTATTCCCCCCATTCGGAACTGATCTGTATAAATCCCTGTTTACTCCGTGTGGACAGGAAGATCTATAAATTTTCTTCTATTGACGGTAAAAAATTAAGCCCTTTTCTCTCGAAGCCGTTTATTTCAATCCCGGGTTCAGCCAGGCGGAAGTATATGGAAACGTTTGTTTTAAATTCCATCTATACGCACAAAGTGGTTACAAAAGGATTCGATATCCGGGATGTAGAAAGGGATCGGAGTGTAATACTCTCGCTGGAAGAACGTTTTTCCGGCGGATGGGCCTTTTTCCTCCGGCTGGGGTATGGGGATAAAAATTTTCTTTATGGCGCCAGGCAGCAAGTTGAAGTTTCGCTGGACGTTGATCGTGAAAACTATTGCTTCAGCCGGTTGAAAAGAGATCCGGAATGGGAAGAACGGCAAGTTACCGTGCTGCTGGAGCTGGGATTGAGGAACGGCATGTCCAATTCCGAATTTGTACCCGGAACAGCGTACGGCGACAGTGTTTACGGTCTGATCGGCTGGTTAAATGACAACAGGAACAGGCTGAAAGAACGGGATATTACGGTGAGACAATATAAGAGCAAGACACTTTTTTACCTGGGAAGCTCAATCGTTGATGTTTTGGGAGAACAGCATGAAGACTGGTTTGATATTTACGGGAAGGTAAAACTCAATGGATATGAAATCCCGTTTATGCGTCTCAGGCGTTATATTATGGAGGGGATCAGGGAATTTGTCCTGCCCGATAACACCCTGTTTGTGATCCCCGGGAGTTGGTTTGCAAGATATAAGCCGCTGTTTTTTTTCGGCAGGGAATCCGGTGGTAAATTAAGGCTTCCGCGCGTATTGTTCAACCTGCTGGTTGATTCCGGGATTAAGGCTCCGGCCGCCGGTGAGCTTCGGCAACGGTTTACACAATCCAAACAGGAAGAGGCCGGTATCCCGGCCGGCCTGAAAGTATCCCTCCGGAATTACCAGAAAGAAGGGCTGGTATGGCTTAAATTATTGGAAATGAACCGTATGGGAGGCTGCCTGGCCGATGACATGGGATTAGGCAAAACGCTCCAGGCGCTTGCTTTTTTCCAGATGTTGAAGGAGCGGAGGGAGCATGACGAAAAGCCGGGAGTTTTGATCAAGCTGCCTAAGACCATCCTTATCGTAGTCCCGACTTCACTGGTGCATAACTGGTTAATGGAAATCCAGCGTTTCACGCCAGGCCTCCAGGCCTATGCCTTCACCGGGGCGCAGCGTACAAAAAATGTAAACCGGCTGATGTATTACGACCTGGTGATAACGACCTACGGCGTAGTGCGTAATGACGTCGATTTGCTGGAAAATGCGCTATTTGATTATATCGTGCTCGATGAAAGCCAGCTTATAAAAAACCCGGCATCTAAAATATACCGTGCCGTACTCTTGCTGAATGCAAGGGGTTTCCTTACCCTGAGCGGCACCCCGGTTGAAAACTCGCTGATGGATTTATGGGCGCAGTTGAATTTCCTGAACAGGGGAGTCCTGGGTAGCCGGAAATCGTTCCGTGAAGAATTTGTGATCCCGATAGAAAAGGAGGCGGACGAGTCCAAAAAGGCGCTTTTGAAAAAGCTGATAGAACCCTTTATCCTCCGGAGAAAGAAAGAAGAGGTAGCCAGGGATTTACCGGAAATAACAAAGCAGGTTGTCTATTGTGAAATGACGGGCTCGCAGGCCGGCATCTATGAAAAAGAAAAAAACGATATCCGGAATGCTATCCTGGACCATCTTTTGGAGCAGGGATTCGAACGGTCTGCCATTTCCATCCTGAGGGGACTTACCCGGCTGCGCCAGGCAGCAAATCATCCGGCCATGATTGATATGCAGGGGATGGATTCGGGCAAGTTTGAAGAAATTGCAAGGAGACTGGGAAATGTAATTTCGGAAGGGCATAAGGTCCTTGTATTTTCCTCCTTTGTAAAACATTTGAACCTCGTGGCGGCCTATCTCCATAAAACGGCGACGAAGTATGAAATGCTAACCGGCAGTACGCCCAACCGCAAGGAAGTAATCCACAAATTCCAGCAGGATGCGGGGATCCCGGTTTTCCTTGTTTCAATTAAAGCCGGGGGAGTAGGGTTAAACCTGACGGCTGCCGATTATATCTTCATCCTTGACCCCTGGTGGAATCCGGCGGTTGAGGAACAGGCCATTTCGAGGGCGCACCGGATAGGGCAGGACAAGCACATTTTCGTCTACCGTTTTATTTCGGTCGATACGGTAGAAGAAAAAATCGTCCGCATGCAGGAAAGAAAAGAATTATTAGCCAGCGATTTTGCCGGGCCAGCCAACCCGTTACGGTTGCTGGGGGAACAAAAGATCCTGGAAATACTGGAATAACAATTATGTGAGATGAAAAAAATCAAAAATCCTTATTGCAACATGGAGGGGTACAATTGCTTTGGCTGTGCACCTCATAATAATCATGGCCTTCACCTGGAATTTTTCCTGGACGGTGACAATACAATCGTCGCTTACTGGAATCCGGAAACGTATTACCAGGGATATTTCAACGTACTCCACGGGGGGATCCAGGCAGCGCTCCTGGATGAAGCCGCAGGATGGGTTGTTTCCATTATTCTCCGGACAGCCGGCGTAACTTCCCGGATGGAGGTAAGGTACAGGAAACCCGTGATGGTAACGGATAAAACGCTTACCATAAAAGCAAAACTCCTGGAAAATGAAAAGCGTTTAGCCGCAATAAAAGCGGAGCTGGTAAATGAAAAAGGAGAACTTTGCGCCGAAGCCAACGTCCAGTATTTCATTTTCCCGCAGCAGACCGCCATGGAAAAATATCACTACCCCGGTATTGATGCCTTTTTTTAGAAGGTATTGATAATGGAACTTTGCCAAATCCCATCCGGACAGCGACCGCATTTACCGGCCGGATCTTCTTATGCCTTCGGGAAACCTGGCGGTGGTATTCAGGCCGCTTGCCGATATGTTCATCGCTTCGTCGCCCCATATTGAGGCCGGCACGTTGCTGCGGAACAGTTCGCCTGACGGCATTACATTCACGGTCGAACAGGAAGGGCGGCGCGAAAACTTCCGGGAGCAGATGATGCTTGCCTGTCCGAATATCGGAGAAGTATTTGCTTTTGATATGCTGGAAGGGACGCTGGAGTCGCTGAAAAACCCCGACTGCCTCATCCTTCCCCATCATATCGCCCGGAAGATGTTCGGCGACGAATCTGCCGTCGGCAGACAGCTGACGGCAGGGGGGAGAAACTACGCCATCGGCGGCGTTTATAGCGATTTCCCCAATAACGCGCTGCTGCAGAATATCATTTATGCGCCTGTTCCGCCCGATGAACGGCTTCATGACTGGGATTTAGGCATATACTATACATATATTAACCCCAAACCCTAATTTTTTAGGTAATAGAGATTTTCATTTGCTTGAGTAGTATCTTTGTCGATTTGTTAATTTCCGAAGTTACACATTCGTTTGGGGAGAATTTTATTCTCTTGACAGTTTTCAAATACTCTATTGTATCGTTGATCGAATATCGATGAATGAGTTTTTGTTTTTTGTTTAACGGAGTGGTTTTCAGTATTTGGAACAGCTTGTATATGGTTTGCATGCTTATATGATTGATAAACATCCATCCATTGAGCGATTCTGATCGCTGCATATGTGAGCATGAAGCATCAATGGTGTTTTTTAAATGG
>JAISCL010000106.1 GCA_031265585.1 Tannerella sp.
GAAAATACAAGTGCGGAAAATCTCCGGGAACTGATCCGTCAATTGCATTCCAGAGAGGATATCATTTACGCATCCCCTATTTTCTTGGATGAATTGGGCTATGAAGCAGGCGGATATACGAATCAGGCAGTTGTACAGCTAAAGTCAAAAGACGACTATTCTGTTTTACAAAAATGCGCCGGGGATTATTTCATTACGGAAATAAAATCCGATGAATTTGATGAACTCAAATATATGCTAACCCTTCCCCGTAATTCGAAGAAGAATACTTTGGATATAGCCAAAGAGTTGCATAAGACAGATTTTTTTGAGTATGCCTTACCTGATATGAACCTTTTTGGGCGATTAGGTGAAGGAAATAGTAATACATTTTTCCCCGATCAACGAGAGTTAAGGAAAGAGAACAGTCCTTTTATCGTCTATCCCAATCCTGCAAATGATGTGTTATATATTGATATTGACCGGCAAGCGATTCTATCCGGGTATTCCACTGCAAATCCTGCCTGCGAACTCAATATTTACAATTTACACGGCAGTAAAGCGCTTCAAATTGCCATGAATAGCGATAATAAAGTAAAAATCAATGTGTCTGTTTTACAAAACGGTATTTATTTTTTACATCTTTACGATATTCCGAGTGGCAAACAGGAAATAAGGAAGATTATGATTAAACATTAATGAATCCATATTTTTAAAATGATATAAATACTAATTTTAAAAGTGATGATTATGAAAAAAATAATAACTGGTTGCCTGTTCTGTCTTGTAACGGTTTGTCTGTCCGGACAGGAGGTTTGTATGTATTCCCGGGGGCAGAAAACCTGTTATGAGGTTTCCGCAACAAGAATACTGGTAAAATCGACAACGCTTGATATACCCGGCATTGAAAAAGCGTTGCAGAATCCGGTTGCAGGCAGTCTGAAAGATGTTTATAACATGGGCGACAGGTTATTTCTTGTCGAAATGCAGCATACGAATAAGGAAGATATGCGGGAATTACAGCGTCAATTCGATTCCAGGGAGGATGTCATCTTTACATCTCCGGTTTTTGGAATGTACCCCGGCGCCGGATATACAAATGAGGTAATAGTAAGGCTAAAGTCAAATGATGACTATCCTGTTTTAGAGGAATATGCCGAGGCTTATCACATTAAAGACATAAGGACCGAAGAATATTTGCCGGCGTATATTCTCACCCTTCCTCATAATCCTGAAAAAGATGCGATGCAAACAGCCATCGAACTGTGTGAAACAGGTCTGTTTGAGTATGCCGAGCCTAACGTTCTCCTTCTCTGTGCATTTGAGTGGTGTCCGTTTGGGCCGGAGGGAGGTAACATGAATACGGTCATAGAGGAGCAAGCAATTGTATTCTATTCCAATCCGGTGCGTGATATCCTTTATGTCGACCTGGAGCGTATTCAACACAAAATTTCCGGTTCTTACGATATTCGACTGTATAACAGTCTGGGGAATATGTGCCGTCAGACAAAAGCAACAGGCGGAACAGTAGAACTTAGTGTCTCAAATCTTCCCGCCGGCATCTATTTTCTGATGATCTATGATGGGAGCGCCCCAAAATCTGAAGTACATAAAATCATCGTAAAACATTGAATCAATAATTTATTTTAGTTTTAAGTTAATATCAACAATTTATAAAAAGTGACGATTATGGAAAAAATAATAATTAGCTTTGAAATGAGGTAACACTCCGGAAACAGACTGAAAAAAGAAATATCGGGAGACAATATATATAATTTATACACTTTAAAAATTAAAAGATTATGAACAAAGAATCCATTCCCGGAACGATTACGGGATTTACAGAGTACATTAAGATCGCTTATCAGAAAGCGTTAATGAATTTGAACGCCTACGGGATTTCTTCCTCCAAGTTTGCCATAATAACCTCCTTTACACTGACTTCATTGCAAAGGAAGCGATTGCGGCAAATCCGGACACGGCAACGAAAGGTAACCGCGAGGCGCGCGACGAGGCCGGCGACAAATTGGAAAAGGCATGGAGACAATTTCTGAATGAAAGTATCCGGTTCAACACGTCGGTCAGCACGGCCGACAAGGAAGTGTTCGGCATATCACCGCACGACGGTATACGTACGCCGGCACAGGCGCCAACAGCTACCGGAAACATAGATGCAAAACGCCTGGGTGCGTTTGAATATGAATTAACCGTGATAGATGAAAAAACATCAAAACGCAAACTTCCGGAGCACGCCACGGGCAGTTATATCTACCTGACCATCTCCAAACCCGGCATCCTGCCCGAAGATATTGATACGTACAGGAAGCTGAATTTTTCATCCAATTCACACCACGTACTGCGTTTCTCCCCGTCCGACCTGGGCAAGCAGGCTAATATTTACGCCCGCTATTCCAACCAGCACGGACAGAAAGGCCCGGCCGGACCGATAGAAACGTTCCTTATCAATTAGCACCCCTCCAACCTCTCGATAAGGAATGCTGATACAAAAAAAACCGGACTTGAATTTGTCCGTTTTTTTTTTGCGAGGTTATCCAAATCGGACGCCTTCCGGCGTCAACCTGCAATGTACAAAACTATCCCGCGTGAAGTAAAAAAAAGCCGGATATCAAATGATAACCGGCTTTTTAGATGCTGTCAGCATCAATTATTTTGCTTTTTTAATTTCAAGTAATTCAACTTCAAATTCAAGCGTGCTGTTGGGCTGGATCGACTGGTTGCCCGGACCGTAAGCTAACTCGGAAGGAATCCAGAACATATATTTGGAACCTAATGGCATTAACTGTACACCTTCCGTCCATCCTGCAATCACCCTGTTTACAGGAAATTCAGCCGGTTCACCGCGTTTAATAGAACCGTCAAACTCTTCACCATCCAGATATTTACCCACATAGTGCACAACGACGGTATCTACTTCTGCCGGTTTAGGGCCTGTACCTTCGGTAATCACTTTATACTGAAGACCGCTTTCAGTGGTGATGACACCGCTTTTCGTTTTATTTTCAGCTAAAAACTGTTCGCCTTTTACCTTGTTATCTTCCGCTACGCGATTTTGCATGCTCTGGAAAAAGCCATTAATAAATGCATCTACGGCGGGGCCATCCTTTCCTAAAAACAGCGAATCCTCCGTATTTTCTATTCCCTGAGCAAAACCTGCCATAAAAGCTTCTATATTTCCCTTGACAGGCCAACTTTCCAGTTGTCTCTTCATATTGGACGCCTGCACCTTACCAATAATAAAACATACGCTGTCCACATCGGAAGCTAATTTTACAGAACCCATTGATTTTTTGGAATCACAGGATGTAAACGCGATTCCCACCGTTACCATAACTGATATGGCTAATAAACTAAATTTCTTCATTTTCTAAATTTTATAAATATGTTAAACAATTTCAAGTAATTCAACGTCGAAGATCAGTGCGCTGTTTGGCCCGATCATATCGCCTGTCCCACGTTCGCCGTAGGCAAGTTCGGAAGAAATGAACAGTCTCCATTTGGAACCTGTTTCCATCAATTGCAATGCTTCCACCCAGCCCGGTATAACCTGGGAAACGCCAAAAACAGCCGGTTCGCCGCGCTGAAAGGAGCTGTCAAATACAGTCCCGTTTATAAGCATACCTTGATAGTGACATTTTACTTTGTCGGTCACTTTCGGTTTGTAACCGGCGCTATTTTTCAGTATTTCATATTGCAGGCCGCTCGGTAAGGTAACTACACCAGCCTTTTCCTTATTTATCCGGAGAAATTCTTCACCGGCCTCCTTATTCAGCTCGTTCTTTTCACGCTGAAGGGCGGAAAAATAATTATTTATTATCTGTTTGGCTTCATCATAAGAAATTTCGGGTTTTTTTTCGGATAAAACATCATTCACACCTTTTATAAAGTCTTCCACATTCAACTCTTTTATTCCCGAAGTAAGAAAATTATTCCCTATACTTAATCCCAATGCATAACTAATTTTGTCCATTTTTATTCTTCAAGCTTTATAATCAAGGTGCAAAGGTAATCTTTTTATTTATAATGTTACGTTCTTTCCTTTTTTTTTTCAAAAATGACATTTTTTACCCGAAATATGATAACTTCGCAAACCAAATCAATGAATAAAAAACATGAAAAAAGTAGTAATTCTTACCGGTGCAGGCATGAGCGCTGAAAGCGGAATAGCGACATTCCGCGATTCAAACGGGTTATGGAACAATTATCCGGTGGAAAAAGTAGCCACACCCGAAGGCTTTGCCGCCAATCCCGAGCTGGTGCTGGATTTTTATAATTACAGACGGAGAGAACTCCTTAAAGCCGAACCCAATGAAGGACATAAGGAACTTGCCGAGCTGGAAAAGTATTTTATAGTACACATTATTACACAAAATGTGGATAATCTGCATGAACGCGCCGGAAGTACGCATGTAATCCATTTACACGGTGAATTAATGAAATCCTGCTCTGTAAAAAATACAGCGAAAGCGTTTTCCATATCACCTGAAAATCCCGACATTCATCCGGGCGACAAAGCGCCTGACGGATATCAGTTGCGCCCGTTTATTGTATGGTTTGGAGAAGCCGTCCCCAAAATAGAAGAAGCTATTCAATACGTAGAATTGTCGGACATATTTGTGGTGATAGGAACTTCGCTGAATGTGTATCCGGCAGCCGGTCTACTGAATTATGTCCGAAACGGACAGCCGGTCTTTCTGATCGACCCGAAGGAAGTAAAAGTCTACCGGAATGATATAGAATTTATTAAAACAAGCGCTTCGGAAGGAATAAAAATACTGGCCGAACGCCTCAAAAAAATGATTTGAATAAGATTAAAAAAAATTTTGTAACAAAAAATATCCTTTTTCCGTCTTACTTATGAAAGCGCTTCAAAAATCAATAAACAATTTAAAAACAATAATGATGAAAAAAGGTATTTTTATAGCATTGCTGACAGTAATTATTTGCCAGAGCTGTTATTCCAAACGAAACAGCCGCCCGATTGAAACGGATAATCACGGTACGATTGAACAGTTATTTACCGATTTTGCCGGGGAAAAAAACGCAGTACATGTAAAAATAGGCGGTTTTACCATGGCGCTGACACGGGTATTTACACCTGCAAAAGGTGTTTCGGGGGTTGAAGTCTATTCGCTTGACGAATGTAGCAAGGAAGTGAAGGATAAATTCAATGCCGCCGTCAAAAATTTGAAAGACAAATCGTATGAAACACTTGTTTCCACCAGCGAAAACGGTGAGAGAACCAAAGTACTCCTGAAAATGAAAGAAAATTATATCAGTGAAATTGTAGTCATAGCCGGAGGCCATGACCCTGCCCTGATAAGGATTAAAGGCAAAATAAAACCGGGTGATGTTAAAGGTATCATCGATAAAAATAAATGAACGGCGCCGAAATGACTGCGGAAAGTTTCAAAGAGTCCTATTTTTCCCTGCATCCGAAGTTATACAAAGTAGCTTATACCATCCTTAAAAATCCGGAAGATGCCGAAGATCTCATTCAGGATGTCTACTGTAAACTTTGGGATGATCGCGAAAAACTGGTTGATATACAAAACCCGGAAGCCTGGTGCGTAATGCTCGTCAAACATTTATGTATGGATTTCCTACGTTCGCCGAAAGCCGCATACAACAGTTATAATATTGATGACTATGATTTTGCCGACAGTTCGGCGAACGCAGACAGCAACCTGGAAAACAGGGAAACGATAGGAAAAATAAAATCCATCCTGCGCAGTTTGCCCGAAAAACAACAAAGAATCCTTCACTTACGCGGATTCGCCGACTGCTCGCCGGAAGAAATAGAAACCGTCACGGGAGAAAGCGCCGCAAATGTAAGAGTCTTACTTTCACGAGCACGCAATACATTGAGAATGAAATTAAAATATTGAAATATGACTGACAGAAATAAAATAAAACAGCTACTGACAGCTTTTTACAACGGTAATACTACCCGGGAGGAAGAAGCTTTTTTACGGAAATTTTTCAATGACCCGACTGTTTCCGAAGAATGGCAGGCGGACAGGGATTTATTCTATGCTCTGTACGATTCATCCGATATCCGTATGCCGGAAGGATTTTCAGAAAGACTGGAAAACCGGATCGACAGCCATATAAAAGCTGTTCGTACTAAAACCAGACGCTTATGGATCAGCATGGGAAGCATAGCCGTAGCCATACTGCTTCTTGCAGGCCTGTTTTTCTTTAAGGACAACTCAACGGTAAAAAACGATGTAATAACTGATACGTATACCGATCCGCAGGAAGCCGCTGTAGTTGCAGAAAAAATACTGGCGCTGGTTTCCTCCGAACTGAATAAAGGGCTTTCTCCGCTGGAAAAAGCAAAAGAAAGCATAGACAAAACAAACGAATTACTGAATAAAAATTTAAAAAGATAACAAAATGAAAACAAAAAACTTATTACTGACGATCTGTTTACTGTGCGGCAGCCTTGCCCATGCACAAAACAGCACAATGAATAAACTGTTCGACAAATATGAAAATGAAGACGATATAACCGTTATTTCCATATCAAAGGCCATGTTCAAAATGATACCCGGCAACATCTATACAGACAATGTTGACCTCAAAAGTATTCTGCATAAAATAGAATCCATGCGTCTTATAAGATCGAATAAAACAGACCTCAGGAAAAAAATGCATTCGGATTTTAAATCACTCATTGATAAAGATAAAAATTATGAAGAACTCGTACGGATCAGAGACGGAAAAACAACCGTCACCTTCAATGCCCGGAAAAGCGGAACGCTCATCAACGAGCTGATCATGCTGGTAAATGAAGAAGAAAATTTTGTAGCGATTCAGATACTGGGGAATTTTACGCTGGAAGAAATTCAGGAAATAACTAAAGACAGGAATACACAATAAAAATACATGCAATTTCGTTTACAGTCATAATAAACAAAGCATTTACAGACATGAGAAAAGATAAAATACTTTGGGCTGACGACGAAATAGATCTCCTAAAACCTCATATTCTCTTTTTGGAAGAAAAGGGATATGAGATAACTCCCGTCATAAGTGGCCAGGATGCCCTGGATGCCTGCAAAAACCAGTCTTTCGACATCATTTTCCTGGATGAAAACATGCCAGGATTAAGCGGACTGGAAACGCTGACGCACATCAAACAGATGAACCCGACCGTCCCCATCGTAATGGTAACAAAAAGCGAGGAAGAAAGCATCATGAACCAGGCGATAGGAAACAAAATCGCCGATTATCTCATAAAACCCGTAAATCCCAACCAACTGATTCTTTCCATAAAAAAGAATGTACACAAAACCAATATCATCACCGAAACGACTACGATCAACTATCAGCAGGAATTTAGCCGAATAGGAATGCAGATAAACAGCGCCGCCTCAACCGGTGACTGGATCGACATTTATAAAAAAATAGTCTACTGGGAACTGACGCTCGAAGAAGGACAGATAGAAATGCAGGAACTACTCCGAATGCAAAAAAAGGAAGCAAACAACGAGTTCGGCAAATTCGTAAAAAAATACTACATAAACTGGATCCAGAACTCCGAAAACAGACCACTGATGAGTCCCGACATCTTTAAAAATAAAGTATTTCCACTACTCGACAGCAATGAAAAAATATTTTTTATCCTGATAGACAATTTCCGGCTCGACCAGTGGTACACCGTAAAAAGTTTACTGAACGAATATTTTACTTTCAACGAAAACCTTTATTACAGCATCCTCCCCACAGCCACACAGTACGCCAGGAACTCCATTTTTTCGGGCCTCACGCCGTTTCAGATAGAAAAAATGTTCCCTGAACTGTGGATAGACGAAGAAAGCGAAGAAGGAAAAAACATAAACGAAGAACCCCTGATAGATACGCAAATCAAACGGTTCCGCAAAAAATATACCTTCTCCTACAACAAAATATATGACTCCGCCTACGGCGAAAAATTACTGCACAACATATCCGACCTCGCCAAAAACCAGTTGAACGTAATCGTCATCAACTTCGTAGACATGCTGTCCCATGCACGTACGGAAAACAAAATGATCCGCGAACTGGCACAGAGTGAAGCCGCCTACCGCAGTCTTACCCGTTCCTGGTTTCAACATTCCACCACCCTCGAACTCTTCAAACAGATCGCAAACAAAGGCCATAAAATAATACTCACAACAGACCACGGAACCATCCGCGTAGAAAACCCTGTCAAAGTAATAGGCGACCGAAATACAAACACAAACCTGCGATACAAGGTAGGCAAAAACCTGGATTATAACTACAAAGAACTCTACGAAATAAAAGAACCTGAAAAAGCGGGATTACCGTCCCCAAACCTGAGTACAAAATACGTATTTGCGCTCAACGAATCCTTTTTCACCTACCCCAACAACTACAACTATTACGTTTCCTACTATAAAAACACATTCCAGCACGGCGGCATCTCACTCGAAGAAATGCTGATCCCCATCATCACACTGCATCCCAAAAAATGAACCGTTCTGAAAGACATAATAAAACCGACTGTTCATTACCCTGTAAATCCGGTGTTCATAATTGCTAAAAAATAAATTTTTATTATCCCGCAGAATTGACTATACAATCTTCATCTCTATTCGGCACGAAAAATAATAAAAATTTATTTTTCATTTTTCAAAGTTTGTTTCCACCGAATTCACTCTTCCGCCCATTCAAAAATTATCACCACAGACAATTATCCACCCACTGTTAATAACTTACAGTAAAAATATAACAGTAAAATCATTATAAAATAAATAGCGGTTAATACAATTGAAAAAACACACACAAAACAGTAATAACCGAATATCCAAACATTCCCCCGAAAATTTATAAACTGTTTCAACGTCCTATTATTTTCATTATTCATATATGAATCTAAAATAAATATATAATAATAATGACCGGTGAATTCATAATGATAAATTATTCAGAATTATTTTTCCGTTTATTATAACTGTTTTTATATTGATATTTTCATCGAAGATTACGATGTCCGCATCTTTTCCGTTGGTCAGGGAGCCTTTTGTTTTGTCGATTCCCATGATTCTGGCCGGTGTTGATGTGATCATTCGGATGGTTTCCGGCAGGGGCACTCCTCCCGATAAATGCATTACGCGAACCAGACGGTCTGCGGTGGCGACGCTTCCTGCAAATGCCGAGCGATCCGGCAGTTTTGCTACCCCGTCTTCCACGATGACCGGCTGTCCGTTATGCAGGCTGCCCAGTACGCTTGGGCCGTCCGGCATTCCTGCGGCTCTCATGGAATCTGTAATTAGGGCGATTTTTTCGGCGCCTTTGATCTGATAAACCAGTTTAAGAAGGCTTTCCGGCAGGTGAACGCCGTCGGCAATGATTTCAACCGTCATGCCCGGTATCAGATAAGACGCTTCAATGATGCCTGCATATCGTAGCCCGTTTCTGCGTGTTATGCCGGAGGTACAGGAATACAGGTGTGTGACGTGGGTATATCCCCAGTCGAAGGCTTCCTCCACCTCTTCATAGATCGCGTCCGAATGGGCGATGGCGGGCAGGATGTTAAAATTTCGGAGTGTTTCGGCAAATTCCTTACTTCCCGGAAGCTCGGGCGCCGAACTCCACCGGGCAATCTCTCCGGCGTGTTTATTCAGGATTTTCAGATATTCGTTTCGTTTCGGATTTCGTATGTATCTGGGATCCTGCGCCCCTCTCTGGTTTATGGAAAAATAAGGACCTTCCAGATGAATTCCCATCAGGGAGGCGCCTTTTATGTTTCGAAATTTGGCTTCTCTGTAAACGGAAAAAGTCTGTTCCAGTTCTTCTGTTGCGGATGCGAGGGTGGTAGGATATAAGGCTGTTGTTCCGTGGGCTGCGTGCATTTCGGCTATCTGCAGACAAGCCTCTACGGAGCCGTCCATAAAGTCGTAATTGCCGGCGCCGTGCGTATGTATATCAATAAAACCTGGCGAGACGTAACAGCCTTTGGCATTTATTACGCAGGCATCGGAAATCTCCGGAATCCTGTCGCCGACTTCCCGGATCTTTCCGGATTCGACATAGATCATGCCGGAAACCGTCCGGTTCGGAGTCAGTATTTTTCCGTTTATGATTTTAAGTTTTTCCATGATGTTATTTTGTGACCGTAAAATGCGTAAAATACCAGGTAAATGAAGCATGGAATTAATACCCAGTAGGCTTGTTTTAATCCGACATGATCAGCCAGTTTTCCGTAGATCAGCGGGAGGATGGCGTTTCCGGCCAGCCCCATAATCAGAATGGACGAACCCGTTTTGGTAAACCGTCCCAGATTCCGTATGGCCAGCGGCCAGATGCCTGCATATATCAGGGCATTGGGCAATCCCAACAGAAAAAGAAAACAGATGGAAAGGTTGACGGTATGACCGCCCATTTCGATTTTACCCGGTACAAACAGGATGCACAGTGATAAAATCATTCCGGTTAAAGTACATATCCTTAATGCATTTGTCTGGTTAATGAAACGCGGGATGCAAAATATGCCGACGGTGTAGCCGATGATGGTCGCGGTTAAGGTATAGGAAGGAAAAGCTTTTGCTTCTATCAGGTCTAATCCCATCGAACCGGCATATCCGATGATCGTGTCTATTGCGATTACCTGGGTGCCGACGTGAAGAAACAGGGCAATAGCCCCCAGCACCAGGTACGGAAATTGAAATACGTTTTTCTTTCCCGCATGAGAGGCTGCCAGTTCTTTCGTTTCGTTTTCGGTATCAATCTCAGGCAGCACCGAAAATCGGATGAATAAACCTACCATAATCATTAACCCGCTCAGAATACTGTAAGGAAGAATCACCCGGCGGATCAGTTCATCCAGTGCAATGTTTTTTGCCGCTTCATCCATCGACGGAAGGGCGGCAAACAGGTCGCTGTCCGTAACTTTCAGCGTAAATGCGGCAAATACAAGGGGAGATACGATTCCGGCAAACTTGTTGCAGACGCCCATAATGCTCATTCTCTGAACGGCTTTTTCGACAGGGCCGATAATAGTAACATAGGGATTTGCCGCGGTCTGGAGAATGGCCAGGCCCGTTCCCATGATATACAGTCCGGCCAGAAAGATCCAGTAAGTTCTGCTTAACGCGGCCGGGACGAAGAACAGGGCTCCCAGCGCCAGCGCAAAGAATCCGTACATGATCCCGCGTTTGAATCCTACTTTTTTAAGGAGTATTCCTCCGGGTATGGACATGACAAAATAAGCAATATAAAAGGCAAATGTGACGAAATAAGCCTGGAAATTCGTCAGTTCGCAGGCAATTTTAAAATAAGGAATCAGTATCGCGTTCACCCATGATACGAATCCGAAGATAAAGAACATGAATGCCAGGATAATGATCGATATCGTATAGGTTTGTTTATTTTTCATAGTATCTGTTTATTTGCTGTCTCCCAAACTTCGTCCGTCTGCACGGGAGCGCCGTTTCTCCGTTTGCTTTCATCGGCGGCTTCCATAAATTTAAAGATTTCCAGCGTTTCTTCCGGCGTTACCGGAACGGTTCCCGATTCGAAGAAAGCGATGATTTCTTTCAGTAAAGGCATATATCCGTTGTAGTCGCCTAATGTCATGATTCCCTTTTCGCCGAAGACGTGTCCTCCGTATCCGGTTTTGCCGCTGCGCAGTCCCCGGAAAACGCCGATTCGTGAATCCTGCCAGACGCCCGTTACCAGGTCGGTGTCTGGTGTATGAATGCGTGTTACGGTTTTACAGCCGGGCCCCATGACCGTAAAAAGCGCTTCGATACCGTGAATGCCGTACCAGAACAGATCCGGATGCGTTGTTTCCAGGGTGCACGGGCTGAACGAGTCCGCTCCCAGTATTTTTCCGATGGCGCCTTCTTTTGTAATTTTGTCGATGTTCGACATATAGCGCAGGGAAGATGCCGAAAAAACAGGTACCTTACTGTCGGCTGCCGCCCGGTAAATGCGAATGGCATCCGTCAGGGAAGCCGCAACAGGTTTGTCGATAAAAATACGCTTCCCGGCTTTAAAAACGGGAAGAGCCTGCTCCAAGTGCAGACGTCCGTCGTTCGTCTCCAACAGAATAACATCTGTTTTCTTTAGAAGGGTCTCTATCGAATCCACAATCTCCACACTATATTTTTTTACCTCCTCAATGTAGCCGGATATTCGCTTATAACTTGATTCGATCGTCCGGCTACCGTACGGATAGGCTGCTGTCACGCGGTATCCCCTGTATTCATCCGTTTCTGTCGTATTCAGTAACTTTGTGAATGCGGTACTGTGCGAAGTGTCCAGTCCGATAATTCCGATTCTTTTTCCACTGTTTTCATTTCTTCCGGATTCTTTTGAAAAAACGGAACCGGAAGTAAACAGTCCCATTCCGGCCACGATGCCGGATTTAATAAAAGTTCGTCTGTCTGTCATTATATAAGATTTTTATGTAGTTTTTATTATTTTCCGGTAGGATAGCTATCCATTTTTCCATGACGGTCTATTTTATTTTACATGCAAATAAACGATAAATTGACGATTTAAAACGTATATTTTGCGAAGTAAAGTCCTCAAAAAGCGTCTTTTTTTATTCTCCCCTCTATTTATTTCCGGATATGTCCTATATTTGCTGTATACATTAAAAATATTCTATGATAAAAATATTACTCCTGACAGACTTTTCGAGCGGTTACAGCAGACAACTGTTACAGGGAGTTGTTGAATATTCCAAGGAATTTGGTCCGTGGGTTTTTTATCGTATGCCGATCTATTACAGGGAACTGTATGGAGACAGGGGCGTTGTCAGCTGGGCGAAAAAATGGCGGGCGGATGCGATTATCGCCCAACTGGGTAGCATTGATATGGAAGTTCTCAATCAACTGGATATTCCCATAATTGTTCAGAACTATAAAGACCGCTACCGAAATATCTCGAATCTTACGGGTGACTATTATTGTACGGGAGTAATGGCGGCAGAATTTTTTCAGAAAAAAGGGTTTAAAAATTTTGCCTATTATGGTCCTACGGATACCGTGTGGATGAGGGAGAGATGGGAAGGATTTAAACGGAAGGTAATTGAAAATAAAGGAAACATATACGTATATGAAGAACAGACCGGAATGGAGCAGGAAAAGTGGAGTTTTAATGCGGAAGCCGTAAGCGCGTGGTTACTGGACTTGCCCAAACCGGTCGCTCTTTTTGCCTGTGATGACTATTATGCACTTCAGATAACGGAAGTTTGCAAGATGTATAATATTGATGTTCCCGACGATATATCCATACTTGGAGTGGATAACGATGAACTGTTGTGCAGTATTTCGGATCCGAATCTGTCATCCATAGAACTGGATGTTATTAACGGGGGGTTTGAAGTAGGAAAACTGCTTCACATGTTTATCAGCGGAAAAATGAAACCGCCGGTTGATGTGACCGTCAAACCGGTACGTATCGTAGAACGGAAATCGACGAAAAAATATGCCGTCAATAGTAAGTTTATCGAGAAGTTGCTGGTGTATATTGAGAAACATTATATGAATCCGTTAGCGGTGGACGATCTGGTTCACGTTGTCCCCTATTCCCGGAGAATATTAGAAAAAAAATTCAAGGAAGAAACCCGGATGACCATTTATCAATACATTCAACGGATACGGGTGGATAAGTTTTCGGAATTGCTGATCACCTCCGATATACCTCTGTCCGAAGCCGCCGCCTGTGTCGGGTTCAACGATTACAAAAATGTTTCCAGAATCTTCACAAAAGAAAAAGGCATGACGCCCTATCAATTCAGAAAAATACAGCAACGCAAAGTTCTTTAAGCAAATCTTCCGGCGTCAGGCTGCAATGTACAAAACGATCCCGTATGAAGTATAAAATTATGATTATTCAAAATTCAGGTTATTAAGGAAATGTCATTTCAAACGTGAAACGCGGTTTCCTTATTAAGGAAATGCCATTTCAAACATGAAACGCGGTTTCCTTATTAACATTTGACTGAAAAACAAACGAGGGTGTGCCAAAAGTCCATTTTAGAAAGTTTTATCTCATTCACAACTGGTTGTGGAAAGAGTAAAATTGATAAATGCAGACTTTTGACACACCCCCATTTGTTTTTTTACTGCCAGGTGGTTCAGAATTTCAGGGTGTTTAGTTTTTTGTCGATCAGGAGGCCGTCGGTTGCTTTCAGGTTGAAACGGAGATTGCGCTTGACTTTGAATTTGATGGTAAACAGATCCCGGACGCCTTCTTCTTCGATGGTTTCTTTTTCGCCTAAATTTACGAAGGTTGGGTACAGGGATTTGGTTCCGTTTGTGTGGAGGCGGTCGGCGGTCAGGTTTTCCAGTTCCTGCATGTTGACGGATTCTATACCTGTGTATTCGTAATCCTGCGGGTTGTAGGGCAGAGCGAAGCTTAGTGCATTTATGGAATGGAGGCCGGTTCCCGTTACTTTGATTTCGACGGTGTCGCCGGCGTTGCAGTTTTGTTTGGAGGCGATTAGCTGTATTGAGCCTTGCACTTTTCCAGTGTCCCGGGTTTTTATGCCGCCGTCTAACTGGGTGGTCATGACGGAAATATCGTAGGCGTCTATCAATCCGTTTTTATTGATGTCGCCGTTGCTTATATATCCTTCGAAATCGGCGTCTCCGCTCCGGAGTCCGGTATAGTTCCGGTAGGACGTCAGGTCGTTGCGGTCGATTTTCCCGTCATTGTTGATGTCGCCGGGCAGATAGCTTGCCGTTCCGGGGACTTTGAAGACATAGAGTTCGCGGCCGGAACCGTATCCGCCGACTGCGTCCGTGATGTTTAGTTTGATGTAGCGGGCGGCCGGCCTGTCCGCAAATTCAAATGCTTTCATTTCGTTGTTTCTTGTCCATTCAAAGGCGCCAGCTTCCGTCCAGTTTTCTTTGTCGTGGCTGAAGGAGACGGAGCCTTTCATCAGGGTTCCGTTTCCCGCATTATCGCGTGGGATGTAATGGAATTTATCAAGCTGATTAATGGTTTTTAAATCCATAATCAAGTCGAAGGGGAGGGCGTTTACGCTGTATTTGGTGTGCCATAGCTCGCCTTCTTCGAAATCGAACAGGCGGCGTAAGGAATGATCCTGGTTTTCGGCGGACGTTTCTCCTTCAATTCCTTTGATGGCAAATTCCAGCGGGTTGGATTTGGTGGTCGCCCGGCATGTTGTCCAGCCGGAATGGCCGTCCCTGTTGACGGCGCGCAGGTTGAAGGCGTATGCCGTTTCGGCTTCCAGTTCTTCGAAAAGGAGCTGGGTATCTTTGACTGTTGTATAAAGCATGCCGTTGAAATCAATTTCGTAGTAATCGGCATTGGCGGCTGTGTCCCAGGTGGGTTTCAGGGTATATGCTGTCGTATTTTCTTCCGTTATTTGTGCGTTTGCCGGTGGAGCTAACGGCCCGGTTTTCATTTTATGGGTGTCTGCGGGTTCAAAACGGAATCCTTCGATTTGCAGCGTGATTTTGTTTGCGGTGATGTCCGACGGGGCCAGTTTGACGAGCAGCTGCGGATTTTTGGTGATGACCTCTTTTTCAAATTCACTTCCGGGGGTTGCAAACCTGTTCAGGTTCGGGGCTTTATCGAAAAAGAAAACGTTATCTTTTTCCGAAAATTCATCCGGTGAGTTTACCTCCGTCAGTTTAATTTTATTCCGGCCGTTTTTTGCCGACAGTTTCTTCGGCTTCTCCGTTACGTTGATTCTAAATTCCGTCGCCTTTTCTTTGACAAATCCTTCAAAACCGCCTTCAGCGGGATGAATCGTCAGGGTTACTGTTTTTTTACGGTCTGCGTTTGATTCGATGAGGGTTGTGACGCCTTTTCCGAGCCGGTATGCTTCGGTGATTCCGTCGTCGTCATATTCCGTAAATGCGCTGTATCCGGAAGGATAGATTTCGTAGATGCGGAGGTTTTTATTGATTTCGGAGACGTTGTTGTTGGGGTTTGTCATCGGGATAATCGCTCCGTTTTTAACGAATACGGGCAGTTTCCACAGGGGTGCCCGGAAGCTGTTGATAATGCGGTTTCCTTCGTATTTTTCTCCGGTGAAACAGTCTATCCAGTCGCCTTCGGGCAGGTAGATGTGATTGCGGATATCATTTCCCTGTCCGTCGGGCCGGGTCTCCCGGTAAACCGGGGCAACCAGGAAACTGGGGCCGTAGAGGAACTGGTATTGGGTTGACTTACCCCGGGTGAAGGTGTCCGGATATTCCAGGAAGAGGGCGCGTATCATGGGCAGGCCGTCTACCGATTCCCGGGCAATGCTGTAGGTGTAGGGCATCAGTTCCGATTTGAGTTTCAGGTACAGGCGGTTGATGGAAGTAGCCGGCTCGCCAAACGCATGGGGATATTTTTCGCTGCTTCCCCAGCCGTCCATATTCAGCTGCATCGGCGTGAACGTTTTCCACTGGAAATCCCGCGTGTTGACTGCCGGGTTTTTACCGCCGAAAATGCCGTCCATATCGGATGAGATGTTCGGGTTGCCGGACAGTCCGGAGCCGATATACGTCGGGATATGGAAGCGGATGTATTCCCATACGCCTCCCGTCTGGTCGCCCGTCCAGATAGCGGCATGCCGTTGCGTGCCGGCCCATCCGTCGAGCGAGATGATAAATGGGCGTGCATTGTTTCCGTAATAGGTCATGATGCGGGCTGCGTCCGTAATGCCGTTAAGGCCGAACGAATATCCTGCGCCGACCCATGCCACGTCTGTTTTCAGCACGCGTACGCCCGCGTCCCGGACTTCCTTTACGATATCGCGCTGCAGCAATGCTTCGACGCCTTCCCTGGGATGGAGGTCGGACTGTGTCCAGAGGCCGATTTCTACTCCTTTTTGGTGTGCGTATCCGGTCAGCTGTTTCAGGTTGCGGATGTTTCCGTCCGGCGTTTCCGACTGTCCGTATCCGGCTCCGTATCCGTCGTTCGGCAGGAGCCAGCCTAAGGGCATGTCATGGCGGTTGTAGCGGTCGATGACGGCGCGGGCGGAGAACCGGTAATTGTCGTTTTCCCCGTTCAGCGATTCTTTGACGCCGCCGTTATCCTCCCGGCTTTCTTTGTACCGTTTGCCGTCTTCAAAGAGGATCCCGTTTTCGTCTTCCGCCCAGTAATCACGGTTATAGGCATTCAGGTGTCCCTGGTAAAAGGCGAACTTGGGCAGCAGGACAGGGTTGCCCGTCAGCTGATAGTAGCCGTTCAGCAGCGGGACGGCTCCTTCGCCGATCATGAAAAAGACGTCCATGCGGTCTGTTTCGTGGCAGAGCTTGACCGTGCCTTTTTCTTCGGCGCCGAAATCGTATTTTCCCCGCTTAAACGTATGCCACAGGATGCCGTAGCCGTTTGTAGACCAGCAGAATGGGGCAGGGGAGGCGACTCCTCCGTCTGTCCAGCTGTTCTGGTTTTCTATTGAGATGGCCTTTCCCTTGTGGGAGAAGCGTCCGTTCTGGACGCCTCCGCCATAGAAGTATTCATGGGGATCTTCTTTCAGTGTCAGGGTGACTTTGTCCTTTTCGAACAGGGCCGGGCGGAGTTCTTCAAGGACGGTTTTGCCGGTTTCTTTGTTGACGGCGCGCAGCAGTCCCGTCTGCCGGTCGAGTAAAAGTTCGATTTTGTCTGTGGAAATGGAAAGGATGCTATTTTCCGTTTTTATGACCGGTTCCGCAACCGGTTTCCGCGGATGGCCGGTCAGTATTTTAGCTTCCGGATCGGCTTCGGGATCCCGGATGATTTTTCCCGAAGGATCTCGGAACAGGCGGAATATGTTTTCTCCATAGAAGTCGAATGTCATGCGGTTTTCGTCGGAGAATATCACTTCGACTGTGGTTGGATTGATTTGATTCGCTCCGGCAATGGTCTGTGTCTGGGCAGAAGCGCCGAATGACTGCAACAGGAAAAAAGTTGCGGCTAAAAGGAATGTCGTTTTGTTTTTTATCATGATGGTTTTGAATAAAATGTTTAAAATGTTCTGTTTTCTCGTCAGATCTTTCAGATCTTGCCTATTCTTGCCTGTTCTCGTCAGATCTTGCCTGTTCTCGCCGTCATATCCCGGTTACTTCGATTTCGCTTTTGCCGCTGGATATTTTGGTGACTTTGATCCGGACGGCGATTCTTTCGGTCATTTCGGTGACGTGCGAAATGACGCCGATTTTTCGTCCCTGTGTCTGAAGGCGTTCCAGTGCGTCCATGGCGATGCGCAGCGTGTCACTGTCGAGCGAGCCGAAACCTTCGTCAATGAACAGTGATTCTACTTTCATCCGGTTGGACGACAGGGACGACAGTCCCAGTGCGAGCGCGAGGGAGATCAGGAACGATTCTCCGCCGGACAGCGAATGGATCGTGCGTACTTCGTTCAGCAGATCGGTATCAATCACCTGCAGCGCCAGCGTGCCGGGGATGCGTTGCAGGAGGTAGCGCGGAGACAGCTCCTGCAGGTGCGTGTTGGCGTAGGCGAGCAGTGTTTCCAGCGTATATCCCTGTGCTATTTCCTTGAATTTATTGCCGGTTGCGGAGCCTAACAGCAGGTTCAGCTTTTTCCAGTTTTCGGCCGATGCGCCTTTTTCTTTCAGTTCTTTTTCCAGTCTTTTCCGCTGCTCTTTCAGCCGGGCGTTCGATGAGAGGATTACTTCTATTTCCGTTGCGCGCTTGTTCCGGTTTTCCGTCCGTTCGTTTTTTTCGGCCAGTTTTTCCCGTAAGACGGTTTTCGTCTCTGTTTCGTGTTCCGGTTCATGGAGGCGGCTGTGCTGTTCGAGGTTTTTCCGGCGTTCCGCCAGTGTGGCCCGGGTCGCTGTTCCGGTCTCCGTTAAGGCTTGCAGGGACTGTTTTTCCGTCCGGATCCATGCGTTATCCTTTTCCAGCAGTCCGGCTAACTGTTCGTGCGTGATGTTTCCCTTTTCCCTGATCCGGCTGTCGAGTTCCTTTTGCAGCTCGCCGTATTTTTCTTCGGATTGCGAGAGGGTCGTTTGAATCTGGCTGATGATGCCCTTCAGGCTTTCCTGTCTTGCCGTCAGGTTATTTTTATGATCCGTTGCTTCCTTCAGTTTGTCTGTGATGCTTTTCTGTCTGTCGATAAAATATTTTTCGGCTGTATCCGCCGGCTTTCCGTGCAGCACGCCGGCTCTTTCCGTTTGTAGCTGTCCGGCAGCTTTTTGGAAGCGGGTGAGCCGTTCCGTTTTTGCCGTCAGGTTTTCCGAGGCTTCTTTCCGCTTACCTTCTTCGTTTTCGGCTGTTGCATGAAGTTTGCTGATTTTCTCCTGTATTTTGATGAACTCTTCCGAATTGCTGTTCCATTGACCGGTTCTTGCCTGGAGGTGGCTTTTTAATGCTGCGCGCTTGAAGAGTTCTTTCCAGTCGGGCAGGTCGGGCAGGTTATTTTCCAGGCTGCCGTATGCTTTGCCGTATTGCGCCGCATAGTTTTCAATCATGGCGGACAGGCGCGTGATTTCATTTTTCCGCTTTTCGATTTCGTTTGTCAATGCTTCCGTCTGTCTCGCGTTTTCCTTTTTTGCCTGTTGAAGTTCCTGTTCTTTCATGCGCCGGATGTCTTCCGCCTTAGCTACCGGATGATGCGTGCTTCCGCATACGGGACAGGGTTCGCCTTCGGTCAGCCTGGCTCTCAGTGCGGCTATTTCGGCCGGTAGCAGGTTGTTTAACCGCTCCGTTTCCTGCTTCAGGCTGTTCAGTCTTTTCAGGTTTTCTTCCAGGAGGGCTTGGTTCGAGGCAAGCGTTTTTTGGTTCTGTTCCTTCAGTTCATACGCGGTTTGTGCATCTGTAATCAGATTGACAAGCAGTTCGGTACGCGGGGCAATGCGTTCGTAGTTTTTGTTTGCGGCAAACCATTGGCTCAGGGAGGAAAACGTTTGTTCGGTCTGTTTCAGGGCGTTTTTGATCGCGGAGAGGTTTTTTTCCGTATTTTCAAAGGCCGCTTTTGCCGCGGAGTATTCTTTTTGCGCATCCCCGGTGTTTGCGCTGGCTGCTTTTATCTGTATGTCCAGTTCCCGCGCCCGGATGATTTGCGGGGCGATTTCCTTTTGTTTTTCAAGCAGCTGCTCCTGCTCTTTTTCATATTCCGAAAGCGTTTTTTGCGCATTGGATAACCGCTGTGTGTTTTCACGGCGCTGCTGTTCGGCCGTCAGGAGGCTTTTCCTGTATCCGGCTAACTGTTCGCGGGTGTTTTTTAAAAGTCCGGATGTCTCGCGCATGTCCTGTACGGAATCTATCTGCAGGAGGTATTCAAAGCGTTTGCCGGCTTCCTCGATCGCTTTTTGCGCGGCGGTAAAATCGGCTTCCGCCCGTTTTACTTCATTGTCCAGGCGTTCCTTTTCATCGATCCATTTTAACTGTGCGGCCAGGGCGTCACATTCCTTTTTCAACAGGGACTGCTCCTGCTGCAGGGCGGCTTTTTCCGCTACGTATGCGTTTATTTCTTCCCCGGGGAGAAGTTCCGTTCCCCTGATGCGTTCGTTTACAATATTCCATTCGGTTTCCGCATTTTTTGCCTTTTCATAGATGGCGACGGAGATGCGTGAATAAATATCGGTGCCGGTCAGTTTTTCCAGCAGTTCGGCCTTCTCGGACTGCTTTGCTTTCAGGAAGGTCGCGAAATCACCCTGCGCAAGCAGTACCGAACGTGTAAACTGGTCGAACGAGAGACCGATCAGGCCGGATATTTTAGCCAGCAGTTCGGTCTTGAATCCCGGTTCTTCTTTTCCGGCGGACAGGTTATAGAGGCGTATCTCGCTGCTTTGCAGGAAGCCGTCCGCTCTGTTCCGTGCGCGTCTGACCGACCAGCGTGCACGGAACTGTTCTTCGCCGAGGGAGACAAATTCCACTTCCGCATAGCCTTCGGCCGCTCCGCGTCGCAGGATGTTGCGGCTGTCGCGCTGGTTGATCGTTTTGTCTCCCACGTCATGTACGGGAATGCTTTCCGATACGCGGCTTGTACGCGGCGAAGCGTCGAACAGGGCCAGACACAGTGCGTCAAGAAGCGTGGATTTGCCGGATCCCGTATTTCCGGTAATGGCAAATATGCCGGCTGATTTCAGCGGTTCAGCCGTGAAATCGACGGCAAATTCCTTTTCCAGGGATGCCAGGTTTTTTCCCCTGACCGTTAATACTTTCATCTTTCTACCTCCTGTATTACTTCGTGCAGTAACTTTTTCATCGCTTCGGGCATCTTTTCACCGCCATACTGCTGTTCAAATATTTTCTCTGCAATATCGGCGGGATTTGTGGCTTGCAGGTTCTCAAGCGCCAAAACGTTACTCTCTTTTTTATTTCCCTGCATGACAGCGGAAATGCGCGCCAGCCTGACCGTTTTGCCCTTTAATGCCTCTTCTATCCGGTGACGCATGGAAGGCTCCGGTTCGGTGATGTGCACTTTCAGTTCGAGATATGGAGAATGGCCGGTTATTTCTCCTTCCGGCAGTTCTTTTATTATCCGAAGCACATCATCCGGCGGCATGGGTTCCTGCGGTATGCATATTAATTTTACGGCATCCTCAAATACGATACGTTTTATATTTACAGGATCTGCCGGTAATATTTCAACCAGGACGATGCCTTGGCGGTTGTTTTTTTCGGCGAAAGACATGGGGATCGGCGTGCCCGAATAGCGGACGTTTTCCCGTCCGGAGACCCTTTGTCCGCGATGCAGATGTCCTAAAGCGGTATAAGCGATATTTTCGGAAAAAGCTTCCGGAGATACGCACTCAAGTCCTCCGATAACCGTACGTTCCGAACGGTCATTTTCGGAGATCTCCGATCCGGTGGCCTGCAGGTGCCCCATTGCGATGACCGGTTGAAAGTCCCTGCTGTTGCCGGCGATTTTCCGCCCTGCCGTTTCATACAGTTTATCGTACAGGGCCTTTACGCTTTGGGAATAATTCCCGGCCTCCGGATAATCGCCCTGTCTCAGGTAAGGAACGGCCAGGCAATACCCTCCTTTATTCAACGGAATGATCAGGTGTTCATAATCAATTTCTCCGCTGTCATTGCGCCTTATGATGCCTCTTACGGTTATATTCATATCTTCAAGCAACGGATTGGGCGCTTCCAGCCTGGCTGCGGAGTCATGGTTCCCGGCTATGATGACGATTTGAAGATTCGGGTTTTCATTTGTTATCTCGCGTAAGAAGGAGAAATACATCTTTTGTGACTCGGCAGACGGATTCGGGCTGTCGAAAACGTCTCCCGCTATTAATAAAACATCCGTCCTGTTTTCCGCGACCGTTTTTTTCAGCCACGTCAGAAAGCAGGCATGTTCTGCTTTGCGGTCATATTCGTAGAAATTTTGTCCGAGGTGCCAGTCTGCCGTATGGATAATTTTCATTTGCCGGTAAATAGTTTATAAATCTGATTAAAGACGTTCAAAGTTACAATAAAATATCAGATGCGATCACTGTACCGGCAGAAATTTACAACGTGCAGGATGATTTTTAGGCTAATTCTTTTTTTGAGGTGCTATTATCCGGTCGGAATCGGAGCCAGTTCCGAACAGAATCAATGATTCTAATCGGAATCGGAGTCAATTCCGAACAGAATCAATGATTCTAATCGGAATCGGAGTCAATTCCGAACAGAATCAATGATTCTAATCGGAATCGGAGCCAATTCCGAACAGAATCAATGATTTTAATCGGAATCGGAGTCAATTCTAAACAGAATCATTGATTCTAATCGGAATCGGACTCAATCCCGAACAGAAACAGTGTTTCTGATCAGAGAATATGGGATCTCCGTTGTCCCTGTATGGTAGCACCTCAAAAAAAGAGTTAGCCGATTTTTATATTTTATTTGTTGTTTATAAAAAATGGATTATCTTTGCAACCAAATCTTAAGAAGTGATATGAATACTGTGAAAATAAAATATTCGGTCTGTTTTGAATTAATTAACGCTCAGGTGTTGGTTAATCCCCGGTTTTTTATTAGAGAGAGAGAGAGAGAGAGAGAGAGAGAGAGAGAGAGACGCAGGCGTATATAACAGTCGTCTATTATAATGTATCACGCGCGTACGCGCATAAAAATAAATCATTTAGTCATTTATTATTCCCGAACTTTACTATTGTATTTCCAGGGGACAATGACAAAAAACAATTATACCATTCTGTTCAAATAAAAGTTACCGGCATCGTATTGATACTGTGCCGGCCGGCTTGTTTAGCGCCGTTAAGGGAGGATTATATCCGGACTGATCCTCCCTTTTTATAAGTGGTTCCCGTTACAGCGAATGAATAAAATCAGTATAACTATTAATTATAAAAACATGGAAAGAAAAAAATATATTTTATTTTGTATGATCGCTTTTGCGGGAATATTTTATTCCTGTAATGAGAAAAACGGAAGTGAAGATCCGTATTTTGCGTATGATCCCTCCAAACCGACCACACTGCTTTCTTTTTATCCCGACTCGGGCGTATATCAGGAAAAAGTGATGCTGCTCGGCGAAAACCTGCCTACCAATGTCGAAGACATCAAGGTCTATTTCAATCACCGCCCTGCGGCCATCATCGGTTCTACCGGGAAGCGCATGTATATACAGGCGCCGCGTTTGCCGGGCGATACCTGTGTGATTTCGGTCGTTGTGGCGGGCAGGGATTCGTTAATTTATCCCGATCCGTTTTACTATTTCGCTTCGGTTACCGTAACGACCATCGCCGGCAATGGAAACGGAACCGACTACCGCGACGGCGACCTGTCGAACTGCCAGTTCGCGCCGCGCTATATTTGTGTGGATAAGGATGACAATATTTTTGTCTCCACCCGGAACAGGGATCCCGACGGGTATACGAACATCTGCCGGATTGATGAAAAGAATAACGAACTGGTTACCATAGCCCGGGATGTTGTCGCAAATATTCCGGCGGCAAACCCCGAAACCGGCACGGTCACCCTTGCAACCGAAACGACGGTAGGTTCCTATTATTCGCTTGACCCGCGGGAGCTGTGGGCGCCGAGAATCCGGGAAGCGCGCTGGCCGGAAGGCGTTCCGCGCCCGGATAACGGATGGAAGCACTGCATGGTGGTGAATCCCGACGACGGATACATTTACACCCGCTATTATTACGGACAGGTAGTAAAAATCAATCCGCAGACCTTCGATATTGACATTGTCGCCACGACGCCGCAGGGCGACAGTTACGGGATGACTTTCAATCCGATGTATCCGGGTATTCTTTTCATTTCGATGTGGAGCAATGGCGGGGAAGGTTATGCCAACAGCATTTTCAGTCTGGACGTAAATGATCCGAATCCGACAGGCACCCTCAAACGGCTGACGGCTCCGATCGCCAGCGGTGGACACCGCGACGGCGCGATTGATGCGGCCCAGTTCCGCAATCCCTCGCAGATATTCTGCGACGCTGACGGCAATATGTATGTGGCCGACTGTGATAATCACTGCATCCGCAGGATTACACCGGAGCTGATGGTAGAAACGGTGCTGGGCATGCCGGGTACAGCCGGCTGGAAGGACGGTGGCAGGGAGGACGCCCTCTTTCGCTATCCCCGGGGCATCGGTATCGCTCAGGACGGGACGGTCTATGTGGCGGATAACGGGAATAACCGGGTGAGAAAACTGTCTATCAATTAAAAACAAATCTAAAACCAAATATCGAATGAAACGGATCATTTATGTAATTATTGTATGTGCGGTCTGTACGGCCTTTTTCCACGAACGGGCCTTTGCCCAGCAAAACACGTTCCGGGTAGAGGGAACCGTATATGATGAAACGGGGGAAACACTGCCGAGCGTTTCCATCTATCTTAAAAACAGGGTGACGATCGGAACCTCCAGCGATGCGGACGGCAAGTTCGGCATCCGGGCATCGCGCGGCGATGTGCTGGTATTTTCCTATATCGGATACGAAAATGTGGAATACATCGTGACCGAAGCAAAGAGCGGTCTGGAAATACGCTTTACGGAATCCGCGGTGGAACTGGAAGAGGTCATGGTGACGGCGCTCGGATCCCAGCGGAAGATCTCCACCGTGGCCGCCATTTCAACCATAGACGTGGCGGAACTGCAGACGCCGGCCACATCGGTGCAGAACCTGCTGGGCGGCCGCGTGGCGGGCGTCATCTCCATGCAGACAAGCGGCGAACCGGGCAAGAACATCGCCGAGTTCTGGATCAGGGGGATCGGCACCTTCGGCTACAACAGCGGCGCGCTGGT
>JAISCL010000139.1 GCA_031265585.1 Tannerella sp.
AAAATCATAGATTTGTACAACAATCAGCGACCGCACCAGAGCATCGGTTATATGACCCCCGCAACGGTACATCACACAGGGTTGAAAACGGAGCGGAAGTGGAAAAATTATTATCGGAACGCAAGCGTACCCGTAGAAGAAGAAACAGGACAAAACGGGAGTGAATCATTTGAAACGGACAGAGTAAAGGAACCCTGTCCAATAGAAAAAAATAAAGTTTTTCAGCAGGGCAATGGAGCGAAGGCGTAGCCGTAGCGGAATTGCCATGCTGAAAAACGAAAAACCGGCAGGAAACAGTCAAAATGCAGACAAACTAAATAATTCGGGAAAATATGATTACTTTTGTCATGAATTGTAAAGTTCTGGCAGGACGAAGACAAAACTGTCAAGTCTATGCCGGACGAAGCAGTAAATTCTGTAAAGTTTTTTTAGGACGAGACAGTTTTATAGTGCTCATTTTCAATGATTATTTTTTCTTGTTTTTTCGAAAAACAGTTCGTATCTTTGCCCTTGAGTTTTATGCAGACAGGGACAGGACAAAGGTGGACAAACAGGATACCTTAAACAAGCCCCAAATCGTACCCCATAAGGCTGAAGCAACGACTTATCTCACTGTCTTTCAGACAAATAAAAAATCGAATAAAAGCCCCCGACGGGGGCATGCCCCTTCAGGGGGATGGAGAGGAAATAATACAAAAAGTAAAATTTGACAAAAAAATGAATGAAGTAATAATTAGAAAATGTGTATAGTTTTTTTAGGACGTGACAGGGACTATTGGGACTTTGGGGACTATTGAGAGTTGAGGGTTTTGAATTTTCGATACTTTCAACTTTCAATTATTAAAGCTATCTTTGCCCCCCGATAGGATAACAACCCTTTTATTTTTATTATGAAGAAAATAGCAGTATTCAGTTTATTAGCGATAAATATCGCGATGGCATGGCCGCAGGAAAAGCCATACTGGCAGGATGTCCGGGTGGTAGCCGTCAATAAGGAAAAGCCGCGTACGGAATTTATGAGTTTTGCAGACCGCCAGACCGCACTGCATTCGGTTTTTGAAAAAAGCCCCTTCTATCAGTCATTGAACGGGACGTGGAAGTTTTATTTTGCAGACTCCTGTAAAGATCTGCCGGCTGACATCACCGCTGCCAGTGGCGGTGCGGCGGCGTCGTGGAAAGAGATCACGGTCCCGGGCAACTGGGAAGTGCAGGGATACGGAGTGGCCATTTATACCAATCACGGCTATGAATTTAAAGCCCGTAACCCGGAGCCTCCCCTGCTTCCGGAAGCGAATCCGGTGGGCGTGTACAGGCGCGAGTTTGAACTGCCGGCCAACTGGGACGGACGGGATGTCTATCTTCACATAGGAGGCGCCAAATCCGGATTATACGTATATATAAACGGAAAGGAAGCCGGATACAGCGAAGACTCCAAAAATCCCGCGGAATTTCTGATCAACAGTTATCTGACGGACGGAAAGAACGTCCTTACATTGAAAATCTACCGCTGGAGTACCGGCTCTTACCTTGAATGTCAGGATTTCTGGCGCATAAGCGGCATCGAACGGGATGTCTATCTATGGTCGCAGCCCAAAATAGCCGTGAACGACTTTCAGGTGATTTCCACGCTGGATGAAACCTGCAGCGACGGCCTGTTCCGTCTTGCCGTAGAGGTAAAGAATCATACGGAGGACACAAAGAACATCACGGTCGGGTATGAACTGTCCGACCGCAAAGGTCAGACGGTGGCTGCGGCAGAAGACGCACTGTGGGTCTCTGCCGGCACAATACAGACCTTTTCGTATGCCGAAAGGTTGAAAAACGTCGCTCCATGGAGTGCGGAGGATCCGAACCTGTACCGGCTGCTGATCACCGTCCGGGAAGACGGGAAAATCAGTGAAGCGGTGCCTTATACGGCCGGTTTCCGCCGGATAGAAATCCGGGAAACAGACGGAACGGATGCCGCCGGCAAAAAGTATAATGTACTCCTTTTCAACGGACAGCCGGTCAAATTCAAAGGCGTCAATATTCATGAACACAATGAAAAAACAGGGCATTATGTGACGGAAGACCTGATGCGCCGTGACTTTGAACTGATGAAGCGGCATAACCTGAATGCCGTCCGTTTGTCCCATTATCCCCAGAGCCGGCGCTTTTATGAATTGTGTGACGAATATGGCCTGTATGTCTATGACGAGGCGAATATCGAATCGCACGGAATGTACTACAATCTCCGGAAAGGCGGCACGCTTGGCAATAATCCCGAATGGTTGCCTGCCCATATGGACCGTACGGTGAATATGTACGAACGGAATAAGAATCACCCTTCGGTAACAATCTGGTCACTTGGAAACGAGGCCGGGAACGGATATAATTTTTACCGGACCTATCTTTACATTAAAAACAGGGAAGACGGCGGAATGAACCGTCCGGTCAACTATGAACGCGCTTTATGGGAGTGGAATACGGACATGTATGTGCCCCAGTATCCGGGTGCGGAATGGCTGGAGCGTACCGGGAAAGAGGGCAGCGACCGTCCTGTCGTACCTTCGGAATATTCACACGCGATGGGTAATTCGTCCGGAAACCTGTGGGATCAGTGGCAGGCTATTTACAGATACCCGAACCTGCAGGGCGGATTTATCTGGGACTGGGTGGACCAGGGCCTTCTGGAGAAAGATGCGGACGGACGCCCCTTCTGGGCATACGGAGGAGATTACGGCGTTGACCAGCCGAGTGACGGGAACTTTTTGTGCAACGGACTGGTCAGCCCCGACCGCACGCCGCACCCGGCTATGGCGGAAGTGAAATACGCCTATCAGAACGTCGGTTTTGAACTTACGGATACCCTGACCGGCCAGGTACGCATAACGAACCGCTTTTATTTTACTCCCCTGGATCATAAATATAAAATAGTCTGCCGCCTGATGAAAGACGGACGGATGGAGAAGGAAAAAGTAATACCCCTGAACCTGAAACCCCAGGAATCTGAAACCGTCAGTACGTTTGACAGCAGGGCAACGGCTGCCGGCGGGGAATATTTCATTAACTTTTCCGTCTGCACAACCGGAAAAGACCTCTTGCTTCCGGCAGGCCACGAAATTGCCTGCGATCAGTTCTGCGTGTCCGGCGGTTATGCGAAAAAAGCCGGTAAGGCGGGAGGTGCAAAATTGACGGCCTCTGCAGAAGGTGATAACCTCACCGTCTCGTCGTCCGGACTGAATTTTGTTTTCAATAAAAAGAGCGGGCTTGTGACGTCTTACAGGGTAGGCGGAACGGAATATTTCAGCGAAGGATTCGGTGTACAGCCTAACTTCTGGCGCGGGCCGACGGATAATGACTATGGCAACGGCGGCCCCGAACGCGAACAGGTCTGGAAGCAGGGCAGCCGTAATTTTAAGGTCACGGACGCTTCCGTTGTGATGGACGGCGACCGTGCGGTTGTGAACGTAACGTACCGTTTACCGGCCGGCAACTTCTATATCCTCAACTATAAAATAGATCCGAACGGGACAGTCGGCGTGTCCGCACATTTTACCCCGGCGGAGATGGGCGCTGCGGAAACCGGACTGTCGGAAGCTGCCCGCACGGCAACGTTTTCACCCGGCATGGAAGCCGCACGCAAAGAGGCTTCGACGCCGAACGTCCCGCGGATCGGCGTGCGGTTCCGTCTGCCGGCTGCGATGAATACGGTCCAATACTTCGGACGCGGGCCGGAAGAAAATTACTGGGACCGCAAGGCCGGTACGCTTGTAGGCCTGTACCGGTCGACCGCCGATCAGATGTATTTTCCCTACGTCCGTCCGCAGGAGAATGGCCACCACTGCGATACGAGATGGCTTTCATTAACAGCCGGCAACGGCCGCGGGATGCTGATCGTGGCCGACAGCCTGATCGAATTTAATGCCCTGCGTAATTCCGTAGAAGATTTTGATGACGAAGAGCATACGGATTTGCCCCGTCAATGGAATAATTTTTCACCCGAAATGATCGCAAACCGCAACGAGGCGGAAGCTAAAAATAAATTGCGGCGCCAGACCCACATCAACCATATCACCCCCCGGAATTATGTCGAGGTATGCGTGGACCTGAAACAGCAGGGCGTAGCCGGCTATAACAGCTGGGGCGCGCGTCCCGAACCGGCCTACACGCTGCCTGCCAACCGCGATTATAAATGGGGCTTCACGCTCGTGCCGGTTGGCAGCGCCGCGGAAGCACAGACTAAAAGCCGTTTAAAATATTGACGCAACGATAAAATAATTATTTTTTTTCTTTCCGTATTTAAAATATTTATTTTATCTTTGCCGTCGGTTGATTAAATAATAGTAGCGATGTATCTATCTGTTTCAATAAATAATTTAACATTTCTCCTGAGCTTTTTTAACGCTTCAGGCTTGGGAATAAGAGATATTTTGCCAACACACACACACACACACACACACACACACACACAACTCAGGTTTAGCTCGCGCGTAATATACAGTAATTTTTTCAAAGTAATGCAGTACGTTCTCTCTAAAAAGACGGGCGGACCTTTTTATTTTCTTTTCCGGCAGAAAATCAGGCCGTTTAAAATAAAAAAAGTTGACAGAATAAAAAGATACAGCGTATTTGAGTATGCGAAACAGATACTCGGGACGCTGCCTTACAGTTGTGGATTTGAGTATGCAAAACACATGCCCGAATCATTGATCCCCGGATCCGGATATGCAACAGGCGTACCCGAATCTGCTTTTTCATGCGCGAGACCAGTCATGCTCGCTACGTTTAAAATGTTTAATGCTTAAAATCTATTGATTATGGCACAAACAATTTCTCGAAAAGACAGTGAATTCAACGAACAGCAGGAAGTCATCACGTCCACAACGCAAAAAAATGTAGGCGTGTGGGCGATTGATTCGACCTGGTTCACCGGTCAGGTACTGGTTGCGAAAAGTGCCTGGGTTGCTGCCTGGACTGTATATCAGGATCCTGCGCAAAGGACTCCAACGATTACGTTTTCCAAGAACAAGGCACGGAAAACGTATGAAAAGCTCCTGCGCGTACTGGTACAGGTTCTCGAAAGCAATCCGCGGGTAACGGACGACAACCGCCGTGCGATGGGAATCGTGATACGCGATACGACCCGTACGCCGGTAAAGCCGCCGAAGAGCTACCCTGAATTCTCGGTCGATTCATCCATCATCCGCTGCCTGTTAATCCTGTTTTGGGATCTCGGCAGCAAGTCGAAAGCGAAACCCCACGGGGTACACGGCGCCGAAATCCGCTGGGCAATTCTCGACCACCCACCCGTATCGGTGGAAGAATTGATCCACTCCAATTTCGACACCCGTTCCCCGTTCGAGCTGATGTTCGACGAAAGCGACCGCGGTAAAACGGTCTATTTCTGCCTGCGCTGGGAAAACACCCGGGGCGAGAAAGGACCGTGGAGCGAGATCGTTATGGCAATCATTCCGTAACCTTCCGCTCTCCACCGCAACATTCTCACGTCATTGCGGATACGCAGCCTGAAACTGCGCCCGCAATGACGTTTTGCAGTACCCATACAAAACAGGATAGAATCAAAGCTTATAAATAAAAAAATTATACATATGGAAAAATTTTTCTTTTTAACGACCCTGTGCCTGTCACTGGCGACAGGCGCAGCCTTTGCACAGAGCTTCGGCGGCGGCCGGGGCACGGAAAGCGACCCCGTCCGGATTTCCTCCCGCGCCCACCTGGAAGAACTGGCCACGTCGGTAAACGGCGGCGCAACGTATGAAGGCTATCATTTCAAGCTGACAGCGGATCTGAGTGGGATAACGACCGTTATCGGCAACGCTCAGGCTTTCTTCTTCAGCGGTATTTTTGACGGCGATGGACATACGATAGAACTGAACATAAACTCGACCGGAGACCGTGCAGGTATTTTTGG
>JAISCL010000232.1 GCA_031265585.1 Tannerella sp.
AAAAAGAGTAGGCTACGGGTTGATAGCCGAAGCGTGCAGGCAGGAGAGTGTATCCCGCAGCCTGTTCAACAAGGCAGAGAAGAACAGGAAGGGCGGGATGCCGCTCACGATCCGGCAGATCAAACTGCTTTCGAGATACGGCAAGCTGTTGAGGGAGGCTGAAATGGCCGAAAAGAGCCTGGATACCATATAATATTAACGTATATGCTGTCGAAAAGAGAGAACCAGATACTCGGCCTTGTTGCGGTCGGACTGACGCCGGACGAAATCGGCAACCGGCTGTATATCTCCCGCGAGACTGTCCGGAAGACGGTTTGCAATATCAAGGGCAAACTTTCACTCGGAAAGGCTACGGAACTGGCCGCGTATTTCTGGTGCAGGATGTTCGGCGCTTCATTCGACGAGCAGAGGCGGAGGATTATGGCTTCCTGCATGCTTGTGTTATTCATCGGCGCGATGTCGCATGTGGATGTGTTTACGCGGCGGGTGAGGGCGAGGCGGACGGATGCGATGATTGAAATAAACGAATAACAACCAACAAATAACAGGATCATGAACAAACAACTTAAACAAATAAAGATATGAAAGCAACAGAAAAGAAATCAGAAAAGAGATTGTCAAGGCGGTGGTTAATATATTTGCCATCGAAGACAGCAAAGGTGAAACATTGAAGGGTAAATATATCGAAGTGCCCGAAATGAAAGACGATCATGTAATAGCGCTTATGCCTGCGACATTGAATATGAATCTGTCGTATGAAGTAAGAGTATACTACCAGGAAATCAGCCAGTATTTACCTTTCATACAGAATAAGTTCGGATTTGCACTGGTAGGGAATAACGACGGAGAAACCTGCGTAGCCGTTGTATTAAAAGAATCATAAGCACCGAAAGCCATGGACTGGAAAAAGAAAAAAGAAACCATTTGGAGTTGCTACGTGTTTGCGTCCGTAATTGCAATAGGCGGCGCGTTTGTACATCCGGCGGTTAATATGATCGGGATCATACTTTTGGTATGTATTGCAGGATTTTGCATGATAGATAAATAAAGTAATAATTAAACAAACAACAGACTATGGAAACAGTAACAGCAAAACAGATTCACAACGCATTCGACCTGGAGTCGGAATCGTTGCTTGTGATGCCGGAAGATCACTTTCCGGAAAAAGAAAAGATTGAGGAAAAAGCAGGACGGTTAAAAAAGCTTGGCTTTAGCCGGTGCGGCGAAGTTGACGCATTTGAAAGATTCGACAAAGACAGAGAATCCTACCTGAGATCTCTCGAAGATCAGCGGACGGCGCATGAATTTGCAAAAAAGTACAGGGCGAAATACCCTGACCTCAAATTCATTACCAAAAGCCAGCTGGACGAAATTTGCCAAAAATACAATCTTGTCGCAAAACCCGTATCCGAATATGTCGGCGATATACCGGAACAAAAACTGTTCGAGATGGAATACTGGCTTGACGAAATAGAAGATGCCGATATACCGGATGATACATTCAAATACGCACTTGCCGTGTATGATGAAGAATTAGAATTAAAAATCAAAAGAGACAGGGAAAGACAGGAGCGAGAAGCAGGACGTTCTTTACACTATATCACACCTCATTCTTATTATTTAACATACTTTCGGCATGAATATGAAGGCAAAACACACCTGCCCGAATCAGAGCTTGTAAAAGTTTTCAGGGATAAAGGCGTACCTGAAAAAGATATTCGGGTACCGAATATCCTGATGGATCGACACTCAAATTCCGGCCTTATAATTGCCGCCCCGGAATCCATATTCAGGGTGCCCCAAAAGAATTTAGACCCGGTCGTCCTGCAGCCGGTAAAGGGAGGCTATCTGGTGGTTGCCAAATGGGGCGAAGAAGCGAACGATCCGGCGCTTACCGTACCGGGATTGAACTGAAAAACTAAATAAACGAACTATGAAGATGAAGTTAGAAAACAGCGCCGATACATCGGGATTAAAGGATGAGTTGGATGAAGTAAAGAGGGGATTGACGGAGGTCGGTCAGATGATGGATGATGTGGTATATTGCCGGAAGCCGGGATATATACCGGATTCGTTGCCGGATATATTGGAGATATACAGGGAAAATACTCTGTATCGCAGAGCGCATCATGATATTCTGATGATACTTCACCGGAAGAAAATACACCCCATTGTTCAATATGACGTGGATAACTGTGCGCTTCGCGATATATTCCGCCAGTTAAGCAAGATGTTTCCGGAAAAAGAAAAGAACGGGATGGGGGATATTCAAAAATAAACGAATCATGAGAAAGTATATAAACCTGCCCCAGTCCGAAGTTGAACTTGCGCATCTGCTGAAAGATGCTGCGAGCGTCGCCTCTGTGCAGGCGCTGGTTTCCGCCGGCGTAATAAGTCCCTACATGAGCCTGCGCGAGTGCTGCGAAAATTACGGTACGGGAAGGGTGAACGGCTGGATACGGCAGGGCCTGATTCATAAAATCAAGGACGGCGACCGTAACGCAAAGATGCGGATAAGCCGGGTCGAGATCGAAGCCGCATCCAGGATAAGTAACAGGGTGGAGTGGTATATTGATAAGTATGAAACAGAGAGGTTGAACAAATAACTATGAACTTTACCGAATTTAAAACAGAAATTATAGCAAAGATTCAACAACAGCAATCTGCCTCCCGCCCGTTGTGAAACGTGCCCGGAGGCGCTCCCGGCGGGGAGATTGCCGCCAATGAAAACAAATTTATAACACAATTTTAAAATAAAACAGTATGAATACACAGAAAAGAGAAACGGAAGATGAACGGGACAGTAAAACCGGGGAGACGGAAATCAGGAGGGCCTGCCTGGGTATGGAGGCCGGAGAGGTTAAGACTATTCAGGTGGCGTATCCGGAGTTTTGCCAAATGGTGATCCGGAAGATGGGTATAATAACGGGGCGCAAGTATGTGACGTCTTTCGCGGGCAGTGCATTAACCGTAAAACGTGAATCATGATGAAAAAACTGGCATTATTCGGATTCTTTATTGCGGCGATAATATTGCTTGCCTGCGGACTGGGTATATTCGCCTACAGGTATAATGGACAAAAGTGTTGCTTTTTTTCAGGACATTTGTTCAAGTGGACAAAAGTGTTGCTAAATTTTCGCAGAGGATTTTGTCGTTATTTTTCATCGTTAATAATTTTGTGGC
>JAISCL010000277.1 GCA_031265585.1 Tannerella sp.
AACCTATTATTACAGAATACTTTGCCTTCTGGAAAAATTTGCCGTCCTGCTTGACAGGAAAGACGAGGCAGAGACTTTCGCTCAAAAGGCGAAAGGCGTCAAAAACGCTTTTAACAACAAATATCTCAACAGGGAAACTCAACAGTACAGCAATAATACCGTTACAGCCAATCTTCTTCCCCTGTGTTACGGAATGACGCCCGACGAATACAGGGAAGGCGTATTCAGGAACATCGTGGATAAAACGATGAACGAATATAAAGGTCATGTGAGCTCCGGGCTGGTTGGAATGCAATGGTTTATGCGCGGACTGTCGGACTGCGGACGTCCCGACGTCGCATACGGAATCGCGACTAACCGCGATTATCCGGGCTGGGGCTATATGATTGAAAAGGGAGCGACTACGATCTGGGAACTCTGGAACGGCGACACGGCTGATCCTGCAATGAACTCCGCCAATCACGTGATGCTGCTTGGCGACCTTATCGTCTGGTTCTACGAGTATCTGGCGGGAATACGGAACAGTCCGACCGGCGTCGGTTTCGAGGAAATCGTAATGAAACCCTGTCCTGTCGACGGATTGAATCATGTGAAAGCCTCATACAAATCGGCAAGGGGACTTATCAAAAGCGAGTGGACAAAGGAGAACGGTCAATTCTCGTGGAACATCACCGTGCCCTGCAACTCCACCGCCACAGTCTATGTCCCCGTAACAGCAGACAAAAACAAAGTAAGCGAAAGCGGCAAAAAAGCGGCTTCGTCCAAAGGCGTGAAGTTTCTCCGGCAAACGGATCAATACAGCGTGTTCAAAGTAGGCTCCGGAAGTTACAGCTTCAAAGTGGAATAGTAAAGATCCGGTAGAATCGTAAATATCTACCGGCTGTACCCGAACAGCATAAATTCATAATTGATATATACATGCGAACAGTATTTAACTTCAAAAAGTATCATTTCAATATTAATTAAATCATTTACAAGTAAAAGTCATTATCTATGAAAAAAAACAGATTTGTATTTTTTAAAGAATGGGATACCCGGCGCAGGTTGCTATGCCTGCTGTGTATCCTCAGTTGTTGCTCGTTTGCGGCCTTAGGGCAGAAACGGGTGGATGGAACGGTGGTGGATGAAACGGACGAGCCTCTGGCAGGCGCCACCATCACCGTCAAAAGCTCAACACGCGGCGTTATAACCGACGCCGACGGAAAGTTCGGTATTACAGTCAACGCTGCCGATGCACTCGAAATATCCTATCTCGGATATGAGACGCAGACTGTCGCCGTAGGGCAGCAGACTTATATCAGCGTGAAACTCGAACCCAAGAAAAACGAATTGGACGAAGTAATCGTCGTGGCTTTCGGCAAGCAGAAGAAAGTGAGCGTTATCTCCGCCATTCAGACGGTTGACACGAAAGACCTGCACGTGCCGTCGAGTAACCTCACCACGGCCTTTGCAGGTCGCATAGCCGGTATGATTTCGTATCAGACGAGCGGCGAGCCGGGCAACGACAACGCCTCTTTCTTTATCCGAGGCGTTACGACCTTTGGCGCGGGCAAGGTTGATCCGCTGATATTAGTCGACAACGTTGAAGTTACCACTTCCGACCTTGCCAATCTGCACCCCGACGACCTGCAGAGTTTTTCCATTCTAAAAGACGCCACAGCTACGGCCCTCTACGGTGCACGGGGCGCTAACGGGGTGATACTTATATCCACAAAGGAAGGCAAAGAGGGCAAGCCGCAGGTGTCGGTCAGGATTGAAAACTCGTTTTCGTCGCCTACCAGCACAATCAAGATGGCAGACCCTATAACCTACATGCAACTTGCCAACGAGGCTGTTACGACCCGCGACCCGATGAAGATGACGCCGTATTCGAAAAGTAAGATTGACAACACGCTGCGCGGTACGGACCCGTATGCCTACCCAAGCATGGACTGGATGAATATGCTTATCAAAGACGTCGCTTCCAATCAGCGGGCTAACCTCAGTATATCGGGTGGCGGCAAGGTGGCGCGGTATTATGTGGCAGGCTCGTTTGCGCAGGACAACGGCATATTTAAAGTCGATAAACGAAACAACTTCAACAATAACATCCGTTATGAGAAGTATCTGCTACATTCCAACATTAATATTAATGTCACCAACAGTACGGAGATGATCGTACGGTTGCACGGCACATTCAACGATTATCAGGGACCGCTCACCGGCGGAAGCGAGTTCTATAAGCGGATACTGAAAGTCTCGCCCGTGCGCTTTCCGGCATATTACGAGCCTGACGAACTGTATTCGAAGACGAATCACATACTGTTCGGCGGCTCATCGACGGCAAACTACCTCAACCCCTACGCCGAGATGCTGAAAGGTTACAAGACTACAAGCAACTCCACGATGATGGCTCAGATAGAACTGAAGCAGGATTTCGGCCAATGGATCGAAGGTCTTTCCGCCCGCGTGATGGGTAACACCTCGCGCTATGCCGATTTTGACCAGTCGATGCAATACAGCCCGTTCTATTACGAAATGCTCGGATATAACCGTCAGACAGGCAAATACTCACTGTTCGAAATCAATCCCACAAGCGGAACAGAGTATCTGCAATACGCTCCCGGCGCGAAAAACATCAATTACAACCTTTACGGCGAAGGTTCGGTCAGTTACAGCCGCAATCTCGGCGACCTGCATGAAATAAGCGGGATGCTTGTGGGGCAGATCCGGCAGTCGGTAACAGCCAATGCCACTACTTTGGCCGCCGCGCTGCCAAGCCGCAACCTGGGTCTGTCGGGACGTTTCACTTACGGCTACGGCAGTCGCTACTTCGGCGAGTTCAACTTCGGTTACAACGGCTCGGAAAAATTCGATAAAGGGCATCGCTGGGGCTTTTTCCCCTCTTTCGGAGTAGGATGGACAGTTTCCAACGAATCGTTTTGGGAACCGCTGAAACAAACCGTTTCGCTGCTGAAAATACGCGGCACATACGGACTGGTAGGCAACGACGCCATCCTGGATGAGAAGGAGCAGCGGTTCTTCTATATCTCGGAAGTAAAGCCGGGCGGAGGCGGCTCGTTTTCCACAGGATACAATGTAGACGCTCCCGGACTCAACCTTAGCGGCTACTCCATCGTGAATTATCCCAATTCCAATATCACATGGGAGGTTTCGCGCAAGAGTAACCTCGGAATTGAATTGGGACTGATGAAAGACCTGCTGATGATACAGGTGGACTTGTTTCGCGAACATCGCTCCAATATCCTTCAAAGTCGCGCAGATATAGTTTGGGAACAGGGCCTGTGGGGTACTCCCTGGGTCAACATAGGAACGGCAAACAGCAAGGGAATAGATCTTTCCGTCGATTACAAACAGTTCATAGGCAAAGACCTGTGGGTAGTGGGACGCGGCAATTTTACGTATGCCCGTTCAACGTTCGATTATTACGAAGAGATACCGTACGCCGAAATAGGGGCGCCGTGGCGGATGCATAAAGGACGTTCCGTATCGCAAAGCTGGGGATACATAGCCGAGCGTCTGTTCATCGACGATTACGATGTGGCAACGTCTGCCCGTCAGGAGTTCGGCGAGTATGAAGCCGGCGATATTAAATACAGGGATTTGAACAGCGACGGCGTCATTAACGAGTTGGACATGGCGCCGATAGGCTACCCGCAGACGCCCGAAATAAATTACGGATTCGGTCTGTCGGCAGGCTATAAGGGCTTCGACCTGTCATTCTTCTTTTCAGGTTCCGACCGCTCGTCGTTTTATGTCAATGCAACCGATATGTCACCGTTTGTAACCTCTACGGTCGAGGGACGTACCGTGGAGGGCGGTCTGGCAAAATATATCGCCGACGACCACTGGACGGAACAGGCGCAAAATCCCTACGCGAGGTGGCCCCGCCTGTCGAACACCGTTGTGGCTAACAATGTGCAGCAGTCGACGTGGAATCTCTATGACAATCATTTTCTGCGCCTCAAAAGCGCCGAAGCAGGCTATGCGCTGCCGGGCAAACTGCTGCAGAAACTGCGCTTGCAGCAACTGCGGCTCTATGTCAGCGGCACAAACCTCGCCCTGTTCAGCAATTTCAAGCTCTGGGATGTGGAAATGGGCGGCAAAGGCATGAACTACCCGCTTCAGAGGGTTGTGAACGTGGGGCTTAATGTGACGTTTTGAGCAATAAACAACAAATAAAAATTATAACTATGTATAACAAAATAACAAATTCAGTGAGAGCCTCACTCGGAGTGATATTCTCACAGGCAAAGACCTTAGCAGCGATCGCATTGTTTGGAATAATACCGTTGCTTGGAGGCTGCGATTACTTAGACGTCGTTCCCGAGAACATTCCTACCATCGACCATGCGTTTCGCAACCGCACCGAGGCGCAACGCTACCTCTACGGTCTGTACTCGTTTATGCCGGACGTGGGTAACTTTACGCAAGACCCCGCATTATTCGGAGGCGACGAGATATGGATAACAGTAACGGAACAAGTGCTGTTTAACAGTAGCATTACGAGCTACAAACGCATAGCGATGGGCGAGCAAGGTACGCAGTCGCCTTTTGCAGACTACTGGACAGATAAGCGTAAGGCGGGGGGCGGCTCGCTCTGGACGGCGCTTTCCGACATCAATTTTTTCCTCGAAAATATTGATAAACCATTCGATTTACCTGATTATGAGCGTGAAAAATGGATTGGTGAAGTGCTTTTTCTGAAAGCATACCTGCATTTCTGGCTTTTCCGTCAGTACGGACCCATTCCGTTGATAAAGGATAATATGTCGCAATCGACCGGTACGGACGAAATTCAGCGTTACCGCGAGCCTGTTGATGAGTGCGTGGATTATATCTGCGAACTTCTCGACCAGGCCACAGAAAAACTGCCTCTCACGATTGAAGACCAGGGCAATGAAATGGGACGGCCCGACAAATGCATCGCGCTTGCCCTGAAAGCGCAGATATTGACATATGCCGCAAGCCCGCTGTTCAACTGCAACCCCGACTATGCCGATTTCAAGGACAAACGTGGAGTGGCGCTTTTTCCACAGGATAAATCCGAAGAAAAAGAAAAATGGCAGCGGGCAGCCGATGCGCTTAAAATCGCTATCGAAACGTCGCACGAAGGACTGCATAAACTATACGATTTCAGAAACTACTTTTCGGGCGCTTCGTTACTAAGTGATTCCACGGTGCTTGCCATGCAGGTGCGCGGCGCCGTTACCGAGTGCTGGAACGACGAAGTGATATGGGGAAACCCGCGCATAAACCGAAATTATGACCTGCAACGTATGTGCAGTCCTCTTACCGCTCTGGTGCAAGACAATGGCGGTGCATCTACTTACAATTATGCACCAACCCTGAGGATGGTTGAACAGTTTTACACAAAAAACGGCATCCCGATTGAAGACGACAGGGAATGGACGGGCAAAGACCTGTGGGGGCTGCAAACGGCTACGGCCGAACATCGCCAGTATATTCGTCAGGGTTTCCAAACCATCAATCTGCACTTCGACCGCGAGCCGCGCTTCTACGGAGCAATCACTTTCGACGGCAGTACATTCTACGGCATGAACCGCATCACAAGCGACAATATCGCCAATCCGCAATATCTGTGGCTGGTGGAACTGAAATACGGAACCATGAACGGATTTCATAACATTGCAAGGTATTCATACACCGGTTATATCTGCAAAAAATTAGTTCATTTCCGTAGCTCGGCGTCCGAAACAAGCGCCACTTATACTGCTGTCAATTACGCATTTCCGATCATACGCCTCGCCGACCTCTATCTGATGTATGCCGAGGCTCTGAACGAGGCAAAAGATGCGCCCGACACCGAAGTATATGAATATATTGACCTCGTGCGCGCCCGTACGGGACTTGAAGGCGTTGTTGAGAGTTGGGATAGATACGCAGTGGAGGCTCAACGCAAAAAGCCGCTTTCCAAAGAAGGCATGAGGGATATTATCCGCCGCGAACGGCTTAACGAGTTTGCCTTCGAGGGACAGCGATTTTGGGATATCCGTCGATGGAAAACAGCGGAAATACTGATGAACCAGCCCGCACGCGGACTTGATATATACGGCGCTACAGCCGAAGAGTTTTACAGGCCTGTGGAAATATTTCCGCTGAAATGGGAGAAAAAAGACTATTTCTGGCCCATCAGCATAGGCGCAATACTTGCTAATCAGCATCTGGTGCAAAATCCAGGCTGGTAAGGCTATTCGAAAATTAATAAATAAGAGTTTAGAAATAAGAATATTATGAAAACAAATAATAATTTTTGGAGAACATTCATTCCTTCGTCCTTTCGCCTCTTTATCTTTTCATGCTTCGTGTTCTTTTCATGCGAAGCGCCGGAACAATGGCATGAAGCGAAAGACTCCGTCGCTCCCGGCGATGTAAAGATCGTCCGCGTTGAGAACATCAACGGCGGCGCAAGGATCCTTTATACGCTTCCCGCCGACAACGACTTGCTTGGCGCTAAAGTCCGATATTCGCTCACCGAAGGCGGTGAAAAACTCGAACGTTACTGTTCGGCGCACTTCGACGGCTTCAATACCGAAGGGTACGGCGAAGTCGATACCCTCGAAATAGATGGATACGGCAATACCGACAAACGCACGGTCACCGTCTTTGCCGTCGATAAAAGCGACAACCTGTCGAAAGGTATAACAGTGGAAATAGAGCCGGACGTGCCTGCTATTGAGATGATGCGTTCCACCCTCGCCACCTCATCGACCTTCGGCGGCGTCAAAACGGAATGGAAGAACGAAATGAAAAAAGACATGGCCATATCGCTCTATACGCCCGACAGCATTACGGGCGAACCGGTCCTGTTCGACACGTATTTTTCCAACGATTTCATCGGCAAATACGTGTTCCGCTCTTTCGAAAGCGTTCCCACCAATTTTCATATCGAAATGAGAGACCGGTGGGACAACTATTCCGAGCCGTTTGATACGGTTATCACCCCGTTATTTGAACAGCAAATATTCGGCAAAATAGACAATGTAAACATCTGGTCGCATTTGGGGCTTGACGACGGTACGTGGGCTGACCACGGCGACCTCAGCAATAAACCTCTGCTTTGGGTAGCAAACGCCTATACATGGATTTTGTGGGACAACAGAGTACAACCCAATGACGATCAGCCCGCACCCGGATGGGTCTATCACGGATGGTCGTTTACAATGGACGACTGGATACCCGGTTCCACAAGCCCTACATCCTGGCCGCTGTATTTGACGATCGATATGGGACGCAAATCGGTTTTGAGCCGCTTCAATTTCACCAACCGTTTGCGTAATCCGACCTACAGTTCCGATATACCCATAGATTTTGAAATCTGGGGCACAAACGACCCGAAACCCATAACTCCGGGCGACCGTCTCGGCAACCTCAGTTACTGGACATCATGGAGTGAAGCAGGCGGCACGGATGCATGGAAGAACGACTGGGTGAAACTTGCCAACTGCAAACTTGTACTGTCTTCGGGCGAAAGTAAATACCGTGCGGGCATGGCGCTGTCGGCAGACGACATGGAACGCTGCACTACCGAACGGGGCTGGGATTTCGATATGGACGAAGGTGTTTCGACGCCGTTTCGCTATGTACGCTTTGTTATTAAAGACACAAATACGGGTGCTAAAATGTTTAGCCTTGTAGAGTTCCGCTTCTGGGGGGCTTACGCTGACTGACAAATAATCAGAAAACAAAGTATAAACAAAGAGAATAATCCGGCATGACGGGCGGAGGCGAGAAGAAATTCTATGCCTCCGCTGGTGCTGGAGATGTTCGAAAAAATCTACGAAACCATCCTGCACTTAAAGGGAAACAGAATTGCCGCCGTTCAAGTCGAACAGGGTTGGCAATTACAGGGGGGAACTTGTAAAATGAATAATTGATTTGTGTATTTCGGGAAAAGTATATAATTTTACGCTCTAAAGTTTAAGGATATGGCTAAGAAAAAAGGAAAGACAGAAGTGTCGAAAAGCAGGGAGATTCCGGTTTTTATGAATATAAAGACTGATTTCGGGTTCAAGAAAATATTCGGCAATAAAGTACTGTTGATTGCGTTTTTGAATGCAATTTTGAACAGGGACATTGTAGAGGTAGAATATCTTCCGGCGGAACAGCTGGGTTATATCAAGGAAAATCGCAGAGCAGTATACGATGTTTATTGCACGACTGCAACCGGAGAACGGTTTATCGTGGAGATGCAAGCTTCACCACAAGTACATTTTGCCGACAGAATCGTGTTTTACATGAGTTATCCGGTACTCAGTCAGGCTCCCAGGGGACAGAAAAGTTTGATTAACAGTGCGGGAGAAGAACTGAAAGTTCCATGGGATTATGCTCTCAGTGGAGTATATATGATCTGTATTCTGGACAGTATTATGTTTTCCGAAGAAAAAGCTAAAAATATTGTCATGGAACACATGAAAATAGTACGGCAAGAAGCAGATACAGTCCTGACCGACAAATGGGAAGCAGTAACAGTAGAGTTGCCGAAATTCGAAAAGACGGAAGACGAACTGGAAACCGTAACGGACAAATGGATCTATTCCTTAAAGAACATGGAAAAGTTACTCGAACGTCCGGAAAAATTGAATGAAAAGATATTCGACGAATTATACGAAAATGCAAAAATAAACAAATTAAAACCAGAAGATATGAAAGCCTACAGTAAAAGTATTTTGGAATACGATGACGTAATCAGTTCATTACGTTTTGTGGAAGAAAGAACCAGGAAAGAAGATCGAATCGAATTTGTTCGGAATTGCCATAAATATAATATGGATATAGAACAGATTGCGGCGCTTACAGGTCTCACAGAGAAAGAAGTATCCGACATTATAGCGAAATTGTAGAAGAATGAATATGAGGAAGGGTATTTTATTATTGGTTTCGGCTTTCAAAGACGCTTCGGAAAAAATCCTGACTTCCGCAAAAATATTAGATGCGTCAGCCTTGAAAATTCCGGGATTTATTTTGTATTGCACTCAACTTGTATTACCTTTGTCCGGTATTTAATTTCACGCAAGAGTGAATCTGATTATAGAACAAGGTAACACGAAGTTAAAGGTAGCGGTATCCGACTGCGGAAAGATTATTTCTTTTACCTGCCTGGACAGGGATGAAATATCCGCTGTTAAAGATATCATCAAGCAATATCATCCGACGCAGGGAATCATTTCTTCAGTAGTCGACACGGATGAGTCATTGGGCTTTTATCTAAAAGAGCACATGAAATATCTTTTATGGCTGGAAGGGCATACGCCGGTACCCATTCGTTTGGAGTACGAAACAAAAGAAACATTGGGCCGGGATCGGATTGCAGTTGCTGTCGGGGCGAACTGTTTACAGCCGGGACGCAACCTGCTGGTTATTGACGCCGGAACAGCTATTACGTATGAAGTAATCGAATCTTCCGGCGTTTACAAGGGCGGTAATATTTCGCCCGGCATGACAACCCGTTTCCGTGCGCTTCATCAATTCACGGAACGGTTACCCTTACTGAAAGAAAAAGAGGAGGTGCCGCTTATCGGAACAAGTACCGAATCAGCGATTTTGGCAGGTGTAGTAAATGGAATTGTTTATGAAATGGATGGGCATATTGATATGTTAAAGGCAAAATATGACGACATTTTCGTTTTTTTAACGGGAGGCCACTCTTTTTATTTTGAAAGACGGCTTAAAAATCACATCTTTGCAGACGCAAATTTGGTTTTAATTGGTTTAAACAGAATATTAGAATATAATGCAGAAAAGAATTAATCTGATGATTGTATCAGGACTTTTGTCTCTTTCCGCCCTTTCCCTGATGGCGCAAAACAGCACAAATTCTCCTTATACGCGTTATGGATATGGAGAATTGGCCAACCGCTCATTCGGAGCAGGCAGGGCTATGGGGGGAGTAGGGATCGGATTGCGTTCATCCAAACAGATTAATCCGATGAATCCTGCGTCCTATTCATGCATGGATTCCATAACATTCCTGTTTGATTTCGGAGCGTCGGCCCAGTTATCCTGGTATGATGACGGGACAAATAAACAAAACGATGTAAACGGAAATGTTGAATACATGGCCATGCAGTTTCCGCTTCACCGGCGGATTGCCATGAGTGTCGGATTATTACCTTACACACATGTGGGATATAATTTTAGAAACATAAATACTTCACAGGCATACGAGGAGACGTTTACCGGAACGGGAGGATTAAACCAACTGTACGCCGGACTGTCTATGGACGTATGGAAGAAGCGTCTTTCCATTGGTGCAAATATGAATTATTTGTTCGGTTCCATTAATCATCAGGCGACGACCGGCTACTCCTCATCAAATGCGACAAGCGTGATAAGTCTGAAGGAGTACAGATTCAGCGATGCCACTTTTGATTTCGGAGTGCAGTATACACATCCGCTGAGCAAAACGGAGCGTCTCATACTGGGACTCACCTACACACCGAAAAAACGGCTGAACAGTGACGTATACGAGACCATAGCAAGCTCCGAAAGTGTAACCGATACCATAACCGGCAAATCGTTTGACATCCCGGCGGGATACGGTATCGGTTTATCGTATACAAAGGACAGCAAGTGGATCATTGCCGTCGATTTTTCATATCAGGAATGGAAAAACGCGACGTTTGAAGGAAAACGCGACGACTTTAAAAATCGTTCGAAAGTAAATGCAGGAGTTGAGTACATCCCCAACTTATATTCACGGCCGTTTTTTAATCGTGTAAGATACCGGATGGGCGTAAGCTATTCCGATTCGTATATTCAGGTAAACGGCAACAGCTACAGAGAGTACGGAGCCACGGTCGGATTCGGATTTCCGATAAGCGATGCGCGTTCCTATGTCAATGTGTCTTTTGAGTATATGAACATAAGTCCGAACGCGAAAGCTATGATTGATGAGAATTACTTAAGGATGACATTGAGTTATACATTTAATGAATATTGGTTCTTTAAGAGAAAGGTAGATTGATTAAAAACAACTTAAATTTACAAAATATGAGGAGCAAGGTTTTTATTTTAGTATTGAGTGCTTTCATCGCAACAAGCATGAATGCACAAAAAGGTGTAGATAACGGAACGCAATATGGTTCGGGTGAAGACAGTATACGCTGTCTTACCAATATTAGCCTGTTCATTCCGTATGCTAAATCCGAAAACTTCAAAGATGCATATCCGTTCTGGAAGATCGTGTATGATGAATGTCCGGCATCAACTAAAAATATTTACGTTTATGGTGTTGATATTATGAACTGGCAAATATCACAGGAAAATGATGCCGCAAAAAAAGAGGCGCTTATCAATGATTTGATGAAACTGTATGACGACCGCGTTCGCTATTTCGGAGATGACAATCGCTACGGAAAAGATTGGATTGTAGCACGTAAAGCGCAGAATTATAACCAGCTTAAAGGAGAGGATACCGATCCTGCCCTGATATACAAATGGACCGGAGAGGTACTGGATGAATATAAGGAAAAGGCCGAACCGCTGGCTATTTCCCTGTATATGTTTGCTTCATTCAAACTGATGCAAAATGATACGGAGAAATACAAAGCGCAGTATGTTAATGATTTTCTGAAAACTTCCGCCCTGCTTGAAGCACAGATCGCAGCAGCAAAAGCGGCGAATAATGCAAAAGATGAAGAAAACGTCATCGTTAGAAAAGTCGAGATTGAAAAAAACTTTGCATTAAGCGGGGTAGCCGATTGCGAAACCCTGCAAGGTATATATGGCGCTAAGATCGAGGAGAATAAAGAGAACATAGATTTTCTGAAAGAAACATTAACATTGCTTCGCCGGGTGAACTGCAGGGAGGTAGACGCATTTTTTACCGCATCCGAATATGTGCACAAAATCGAACCTACGGCAGAATCAGCGATGGGACTCGGCTCCAAGGCATTCAGAGACAAAGATTTCGCAACAGCTGAAAAATACTATGATGAAGCGATAACGATGAGTGACAATGCTGAAATAAAAGCGGAATTATATTATGCGATGGCAGTAATGGCACAACAGCAAAATAACTATTCCAAAGCAAAACAGGTTAGTCTCAAATGCCTGGCAGAAAACCCGAATTATGGACGCGCCTATATCCTGATTGCGACATGTTACGCATCCGGAGCGAAAAATATATACCCGGATGACCCTGTTCTGACAGGATGTATATACTATGCCATCGTAGACAAACTGGAAAGAGCGCGTCAGGTAGACCCGTCTGTTGCAGAAGAAGCCGGAAGATTAATCAATACGTACAAAAAATATTATCCGACAAAAGAAGAAGTATTTATGCATCCGGAAATTAACATGGGAGAATCGTTCTCCATCGGAGGCTGGATTGGTGAAACGGTTAAAATCAGATAAAGGCGGACGCTATTCCGTATGATGAGTTCCGTTCAGATAAACCCTTTAAAAGGCATGGCAGTCGTTCTGGTAGCGATTGTTATGCCTTTTTATTTTTTTGCTTCATGCACCGAAGAAAAGAAAGAGATGGTGGAAGTCATATTCGATCCCGAAACTTCATACACTCTGAAAGAAACAAATGTTGAAACGCTCGTATCAGACTCCGGAATCACGCGCTATAAGGTCATCACCGACACCTGGCTGATCTTTGACAAAGCATCCGAACCGTACTGGTATTTCCCCGATTCCGTATACCTTGAAAAATTCGATACGGTTTTTAATGTGGAAACCAGCATCCGGGCGGATACGGCCCGCTATTATAAGCGCCGCAACCTGTGGCAGTTAGACGGTCATGTCGATATCCTCAACATGGACAGTGTACGCCTCGAAACATCCCAGCTTTTCCTGGACGAGAATAAAAAAATATTCTATTCGGACTCCTTTGTGGTCATTACAAAAGGAGAAACTGTTAACACCGGCATCGGATTTCTTTCGAACGAGGATATGAGTGCATATGAAATTTTCGATTCGACAGCAGACTTTACCGTAGAGACGCAACGCCGCGGACGGGAAACGGATTCCATTCCCGCAGATTCAACAGATCTTCTCCCCAACCGGCCGCCTCCGGACATGGAAGAAAAAGAATAAAGCAAATACTCGAAAAAAAGAAGTTTTTTATGTTCGTTTATATTTTTTTTTATACCTTTGTGCGCTTAAATAAAAGCATCTTATGCCATCAAAAACATAAGATATTGATGAATTGAATATTAACTGTAATTTTAAAATATAGAATGGCAACACTGGAAAAAATCAGGAAAAAAGCGGGTCTTCTGGTCACCGTTGTAGGGATAGCCTTATTTGCATTTATTATAGGAGACCTTTTAAATTCAGGTTCTTCTTTTCTTAACCGGAACCAGAACAGCGTGGTAGTCGTCAATGGCAATACGGTAGACTATCAGGATTACATGGCCCGTGAAAACGAATTGACGGAAGTATACCAGATCATGACGGGTACATCGACGCTGAATGAAAATTATACCAATCAGGTTCGCCAGGCCGTTTACGAAGATATCATCATGGAAAATGTCCTGGAACCGCGTCTGGAGAAAGTGGGTATGTACATCACTCCGGAAGAGATGACGGATATGGTGGAAGGTGAGAACATTTCACCCGTACTGCTCCAGTTACAGTTGCCCATCTTCCAAAACCCGCAGACAGGAGCATTTGACAGGAACGCCGTCATAAACTTCCTGAACCAGATAAAGAATATCGACGATTTCCCGGAAGCTACACAGGCGCAGTTAATGCCATACAAGACAATGTGGATGTTTTGGGAAAAAAATATCAAACGTAACCGCATGACGGAAAAGTATATGACATTGCTGAATAAAGCGATCGTAGCCAATTCGCTCGACGCGAAAGACGCATTCAACAATTCCGCGGAAAGTTCCGATATTACATACGTAATGGAATCATTCTCCAGCATAGCGGATTCTACGGTTGAAGTACCGGCTTCGGAAATTGAAAAACTCTATAAGGAACGCAAAGAAATGTTTCGCCAGAGCGAGACCTGCGTTATTGATTATATTGCAATTGATATTGCTCCTAGCCAGGACGATTACAATCGTGTAGCGAAAGAAATGGATGCTATAAAAGCGGAATTGGAGACGACCGAAAATGTAGCAGCCCTCACAAACGAAAAATCCGAACGTAAGTATATGAATGCATTCACTTCCGTAAACGGATTCGGAACAGATCAGGATGCTATCGATTTTGTCACAACAGCCGAAATCGGCGATATAGAAGGACCTGTCTTCAAAGATAATAAATACCGGATCCTTAAGCTGATGGACAAAACGGAAGCGGCAGACTCCGTAAACGTTTCGGAAATGATGCTTGCCCAGCGGGCGACCGAAGCGGAAACCAAAGCCTATGCAGATAGTTTATTGAATGAAATAAAGAACGGCGCCGACTTTGCCGAAACTGTAAAGGCTCACTCAATAGACCAGTGGGCCGAAAACAACGGCGAGATAGGATGGCTCACCGAAGCCGCTGCATTACAGGGCCTGAATGAGGAGTTTAAAAGAACCGTCTTTTCACTGCCCGTCGGCCAAAGCGCAGTTGTTAAATCGACTTACGGATATCTTGTTGTAAAAGTAACCGACAAAACGAAAAATGTACCGAAATACAAAATAGCCGATATAGAATATACGGTTACACCCAGCTCCGCTACGCGCAGTCAGCTGTACAACGCACTGAACCAGTTTATCGCCAACAATAACAGCGCGGATAAGATTGAAGCGGCTGCAAAAGATAACGGGTATAACCTGGTTTCAAATGTGCGTGTCTACAGTACGGATATGTCAGTCGGCGGCAGTCTTACCGGAGCGCGCCAGGTTGTCCGCTGGGCGTTTAACAACAAAAGAGGGCAGATCTCCGATATCAACGAATGTGATGACAAGTTTGTCGTCGCAGTACACAAGGGAAAACTTCCGGAAGGATACCAGTCGTTAGCGTCTGTCACCCCCCAGTTAAAAGCAGAGCTTGCGGCAAAGAAAAAGGGAGCGGAAATCGCGGCCGCCCTGAAAGCGAAAAACCTGTCCTCCATAGCAGCTTATGCGAATGCCATGTCTGCTACGCCCGATACGGTCAAATTCATTACCATGGCAACCACGCGTATTACGAATATCGGTGTTGAACCGAAGCTGAACGCACTCATCTCAATGACTCCGCTCAATAAAGTAAGCGAACCGGTTGCCGGCAATAATGGCGTTTATGTATTTGAAGTCATTAACCGTACAAATGATAATAGCACATACGATGAAAGCCGGCAAAAAAGCATGATAGAAGCGAACAACTCTTACCGGATCGAAAGCTCGGTATTGCGTTATATGCAACAGAAAGCCGATATTGAGGATCATCGCATCCGTTTTTATTAATCACAATACATAGGAAGAATAAAAAAACTGTCGTTCAATACCTATTGTGCGACAGTTTTTGTTATCATCCGGAAAGAATGAAAATCGAAGAAAGGCTCCGGCCAAACAAAAAACGCTTATTGGGGATGACTCTCGATGAACTGAAAACGGTGGCATCCCGTGTATCATTACCCGGCTATGCAGCCAGGCAGCTTGCCGGCTGGCTCTACGGAAAAAAAGTCACGTCCATCGACGAAATGACGAACATATCAGTTGCCGGGCGCGGATTACTGGCTGAACAGTACGAAATCGGCGCTGTTCCTCCGTCCAAAGCCGTTCGGTCGCCGGATGGAACTGTGAAATACCTGTTTGCTGCCGGAGGTGGGGATCGCTGTGTTGAATCCGTTTATATTCCGTCAAAAGACAGATCTACCCTTTGTGTCTCATCCCAGGTCGGTTGCAGGATGAACTGCCTGTTCTGCCTGACGGGCAAACAGGGATTCTCCGCACAGCTTACGGCCAATGAAATCCTGAACCAGATACAGTCCGTGCCGGAAAACGGAAAGCTGACAAATATTGTATTCATGGGTATGGGGGAACCGTTTGACAACACGGATGAATTATTCAAGGTACTTGAAATATTAACCGCCCCCTGCGGTTATGCCTGGAGTCCGAAGCGAATTACCGTATCCACCGTCGGGATCATGCCCGGCTTAAAACGCTTCCTGAATGAAAGCAGCTGTCACCTGGCTGTAAGCCTTCATTCTCCATACCATGAAGAACGGTTGTCACTGATGCCGGTTGAAAAAGCGTATCCTGCAGATAACATCATTGATCTGCTGCACTCATGCGACTTCTCGCACCAGAGAAGGGTCTCATTCGAATATATACTGTTTGAGGGGCTGAATGACTCCGAACGTCATGCAAAAGACCTGGCGCGTTTACTGAAAGGTATTTCCTGTCGTGTAAACCTGATACGTTTTCATGCCATTCCCGGCGTAAAACTGAAAAGCAGCAGCGACAGGAAAATGGAACTATTCAGGGATTTATTAAATGCAAACAGTATTACATGTACCATACGCACCTCAAGAGGAGAAGATATTTTTGCAGCATGCGGCATGTTAGCCTCGACCCTTGCCTGAAGTTAGCCTCTATATGTCGCCTGAAAAAACTCAAGCGCTTTTCAAAATATCTCTTTTATGATTTCCGGATTACTGACAATTTCGGAAGGCGTTTTGGCGTGTTCCTTTACTGTATTACCATTTTCGTCAACCGTAATATACCAGGGAATACTCATATTGTAATCCGGACCTTTCGCCTTTTTATCGAAGAGTTTATACAGATCCATAGACAAATCCCTGTTTGCACGGATATGGGTACCTGATAATCCATAAAATTTAATGCACTCTTTCCATTTCAGGTCTTGATCATCCATATCTATGGAAATATAAAGCTGTTGAATATTTTGTCTGTCCAGCATCTTTTTCAGTTCCTGCTGATGTTTGAACTCTCTTTTACAGGGTCCGCACCATGTCGCCCAGATATCAATATAAATCTTTTTACCTTTCAGGGGCTTGATGGCTTCTTCCAGGGTGCAGATATTCTCATAACCGGCCAAAAAACGCACGTTTTCGGCGAACGGTTTTTCCACAGCCTGATGATAGAGAACGATTTCATTGATTAGCGGCTTAATGTATCTCGTATATTCGCTGTTCGGGTAATCTTTTTCAAACTGCTCAAACAGCGCTATTAATTCCTTCTCATGATCCGCATGTAAAGAGGTGAAATAAAGATATGTCGCCTGAAAAAACTCAAGTACTTTCCCTGTCAGACTGTTTTTCGATTCGTTAATAACGGAAGTATGTATCATCCCGTTTTCGTATAAATCCCTTGTTTTCTGCACGTCAAAATCTTCCTTAATAAACAGACTGTAGTCTTTGACATAATGTTCGGCATACTCGCACCAGAAAGAAGAAAATATCAGCTGTTCACTATTGGGGGGATATTGCGTATATATTTTCCTCAGATTGTCGAGCACGTTTTCTCCACTCGGAAGCACAAACTGTTTTGTTTCAGGCATCCTGTGTAATTTGCTTAATGAAACTCCTGCTTCCAGCGAAGCGTAGTAACAGTCCCGGTCGATTTTAATCAAATCGAAGAACGATTGTGAAATGTCTTCCTTATCCAGCAGTTCCCTGAATTTGGACAAATCGGACTGTTTCAGCTCTTCCACTTTTGCATGAATCGAAAATAAAGAGGTATCTTTCTTTAAATTCAATTTGTCTGCTTCCATTCCGATATAAAAGGGGTTTGGCAGCGAGGTATACAGCATTTGTCCCTTTTCGTTTGCGCCGGATATTTGCACGTCTTTTTTAGATATGTCCATCACGATGCGATAAGTGTTCCCCGGCTCAACAAGTATTTTGGCAGACGGTATTGTTAATTTCATATAGAATCATTACCTTTGCAGCAAAAAACGAATGAATTGTCCAAGATGCGGCAGTATAAATTACTGCAAAGATGGCGTAATAAAAGGTCGCCAAAGATACA
>JAISCL010000054.1 GCA_031265585.1 Tannerella sp.
TACGACGGGGAACATATTAGTGGATTATACACTGTCCGGTTTCGGAAATGTTGCAAATTGATAAAGGATTCATATCAGAGAAATAAGTCTATACCTGTTTAAACAGAAAGTATCGTATAATGAAAAAAACAAGATTTTGGGGCTTACTGCCTATACTCGGCCTGTACATGGCTTTTGTTCAACCGGCGCTGGTGCAATCCGCTCCTGCCGGCAAGACTTCGCTGTGCATTTTCCAGCTATGCTTTCAATATTTGTCTGCACAGAAAGAGCCGCTTGCCTATAACCTGAACATGGTTCACCACAATCCGGGCGAACCTCCTTTCAATACAAAATACAACAATCCCTTCTATCTGAAAAAAGAAGGATTTAATGGCCAGATTCCGCGTATTTTTCTGCCCTGCGCCATTACCTACAAAAATTTCGACGCGGATATTATGCCGGAAGGTTCGGCCTTGCGGGAAGAAGCAGAGGCATACGCTCTAAAAATCGACACATTACTAAGCGAAGCCGAAGAGGCGGGGATTCCGGTTTATCCCTTTACCGACCTGCTGGTCATACCCAAATCCATTCAGGCAAAGTACGGAAAAGAAATGCGCAGGATGGAAAATGAGGAAGCAGGCGCCACGCTCGGCGGAACGCGCTTGCAGGCAAGCATCCTTTTGCCACGCACGGAAGAAATGTTGCGGGCGCAAATCAGAGAACTGTTTGAACGCTTTCCCGGCCTTGGCGGACTGACTACCCGCTTCGGCGAAACCTATCTGCACGAGTTTCCCGAATATACCGGAGGAAGTCCCGCGCTCAGCCGGCAGGAACAGATCCGGTTGATTAACATCCTGCGGGACGAAGTGTGCGTGAAACGGAACAAAAAACTTTTCTACCGCACATGGGACTTTGGATATAACTTCCATACTAACCCGGTCTATTATCTCGAAGTTACCGACGCCGTGGAAACCCATCCGAACCTGTTCTTTTCCATCAAAAATACACAGGGCGACTATATCCGCCTCTATCCCTTCAATCCCTGTCTGGGTACGGGCAAGCACCCTCAAATCGTTGAAGTATCCTGCAACTATGGCGGGCTGTACGGAAAAAACGCCCATCCTTTCTACCTCGGACAAGGTGTGATAGACGGCTGGGAAGAATATGCATGGATCAAAAGCGTAGGGCCTGCCCAATCATTACGCGACTTGCTGAAATGCCCGCAGTTTGCAGGCGTTTGGACTTGGGCGCGCGGCGATGGCTGGAAAGGGCCGTATCTTACCAACGAAATGTGGGTTGATCTGAACGAACAGGTGTTCAGCCGGTTTGCCCGCGAGCCGTGGCATTCGGAGAAGGGTCTGTTTGACGAGGCCGTCCGCCGCGTATTCGGAATCGACGGCGAAAATTCGGAAAAAATGCGGCGGTTGTGCCTGCTGTCCGCCGACGCCGTTTTGCGCGGCCATCTGTCGCGGCATGTATCGGTGGACGTTTGGTGGTGCCGCGACGAATACTTGACGGCTATCGACCTGAAAGGCGCAGTCGGGGCAGGCAGGCAAAAGGAAGTGCGGGAAGAAAAGGACGAAGCCGTCGGGATGTGGAAAGAAATGGAAAAACTTTCGCGGGAAATCCGGTTGCCAGACAGGGCGCAGCAGGAATATCTGGAAGTTTCCGTTACATACGGACGCATCAAGTGCGAAATTATCCGGCAAATCTGGTTCATGCAACTGCTTGCCGCCGAGTCGGAAGTGAACGGCATTCCCCTGCAAAGGGACGCCATGAAACAATCCATCGCCGAATACGACCGTCTGTGGGAGGAATGGCGGGCGCTCAAGGCGGCGCACAGTTGCTGCCCCACGCTCTACACCGACACGAAAGCGCAATACATCGAAACTCCGCCGTTCCGCAAAGTACTGGATATTTACAGAAAAACGATAAATGAGTAGAATCATGTGTGCCTTATGCACTAATGGAAAACAGCAAATAACTATAAAGTCACTAATTAACTTAATTGTTTATGCCTGTATTATTTAACAAAATGGAAAGAGGGAACCCGGCGAATCCGTTGGATCCCAGATTGTGGTATCCCATACTGAAAAGTACGGGATTGATGAAAGAGAGGGAAATAGCCAAATTGCTGTCTGAGGAGACGACGCTTAATCCGAAGGAAGCAGAGATGGCTATATTCCAGTTGTTCAAGGTGGTGGTGCGGCTGTTGCTCGATGGCCATACGGTACAGTTAGGACCGTTGGGCAGTTTCCGTTTGACGGCGCGCGCACACGGAGTGCCTACCGAAGCAGAAGTAACATCCTCGCTGATACGGAAGCTGATGGTACGTTTTACGGAATCTGCAGACATGCGGGAAGCGATTGCAAAAGCAACATTTCTGGATATTGCAGCATTGTCAAACAGGTAAATCCTGCGGTGCGGACGTCCGGGAAAGCGTCACCGGCGTCCGCTTCGCAAGACCGCGGTATGACTTTCGTGAGACGGTAATCCCGTTGCTGCGAGACGGCGGTCTACAGGATGGTCATACGGCGGTCTCGCAACGGAAAGACGGCGGTCTCACGGAAGCAGGACGGCGGTCTATAGAGCGGCAACACCGCCGTCTCTCGACAGAAAGACGACGGTCTGTACGGCAACGATACGACCGTCTTACGAAAATCACACGGTTGCCTTGCCCCTCTCTTGTGGAGAGGCAAATGAATTATTAACTTTTTAACTGTATCGCCTATGAGGAAGGAATAGTAAATCAGCACAGGTCACGGAACTTTTGGACGCGCCCCCAACCCGGTGACTAAATTAATAAAAAGGCGCATAAAGAAGATTATTAACCGTTTAATTAACAATAAAAATATGAATTGTATAATTAATAACATGCCATACGGTACACGACGACCGTCATGGCGACAAAAAATGACTGTGAAATGCATACTTTTCCTGTTTCTGACAGGAATGTATACAGCGCCGGCGAATGCATCTTTTGCCGGGGAAAACGAAACGTTCGGACAACAGCAACGCAAAACGGTGTCCGGTACGGTCGTTGATGTCAACGGCGAGCCGGTAACCGGTGCGAATGTAGTGGAGAAAGGCGTTGCCGTTAATGGGACAATTACCAATATAGACGGTCAGTTCAGTCTGGACGTATCGCAGGAGGCGACACTGACTGTTTCCTATATCGGATATGTGACGCAGGAGATTGCGGTGACGAACAGGACAAACCTGAATGTTACGCTTGTGGAAGACGCCAAAGTGCTGGAAGAAGTGGTGGTCGTCGGGTATGGCACCCAGAAGAAAATGACGTTGACCGGTTCCGTTTCGGCCATTTCCAATCAGGATCTGATCAAGGCGCCGGTGTCGAACATCAGTAAGGCTATTGTTGGTCGCTTACCGGGCGTCCGGGTGGTGGACAGGGGAGGCAATCCGGGTTCCGACGCCACGGTGGATATTCGCGGGTTCGGCTCTCCGCTTATTCTGGTAGACGGGATTGAACAGTCCGGATTCCAGATTGATCCGAACGAAATTGAAAGTATTTCCGTACTGAAGGATGCGTCGGCGGCCATTTACGGAGTGAAGGCCGGTAACGGCGTGATGCTGGTTACGACGAAAAAAGGCGTCACCGGCAAAGCCAAAATTACGTATAACGCTTCCTACGGCTGGCAAAACTTTTCTTCGTTTCCGGAAATGATCAATGCGCTGGATTATGCGGAATCCATGAATGAAGATGCGTTGAACCGCGGGATTGCGTCCGTTTACACGAGGGAAGACCTGGAAAAGTTCAGGGTCGGTACGGAAGAAGGCTACCGGAGTTACGACTGGTACGACGTCATCACCCGTCCGAATGCTCCCCAGACACAGCATAACCTGAATGTCTCAGGCGGAAATGAGGCCGTTAACTATTTTACTTCCGTCGGTTATCTGAATCAGGACGGACAGTACCGAAGTAATTTGCGGTTTGAAAGGTATAACATCCGTTCCAATATTTCGGCCAGGATAGCGCGCTATCTGACGGCCGAAGTTCAGTTGAGCGGCCGGATTGAAAACCGCAACACGCCGAGAGTATCCGTCGGAAACGTGGTTCAGGTATTGCCCATTTTTTCACCCTGGGCCAACGACGATAATCATGACTATTTCCAGCGAACGACTTTCGGAACGAACAACGCCATCAATCTGTATCCCGAACAGACCGGATACGATAAACAGCGCTACAAGCTGTTCAACGGGCAGTTCTCGCTGAAATATGATGTGCCTTTTGTCGAAGGCCTGTCCGCCAAGCTGCTGTTCAGTTATCTCGGAAATTTGAAGGAAACGAAGAATTTCTCCAAGGAATATTATCTGTATTCCTACGACAGGGCGGTGGACAGCTATAACCGGACTTATACCGGGAACTCGCCCTCGGCGCTGACCCGGAGGGACGACATCGGAGAACAGAACTTCCTGCAGTTCCGGCTGGATTACAACCGGATATTCGCACAGAAGCACACGGTTTCCGCGTTCCTTGCATACGAACAGCGGGAGGATTTGTCGGACTTTGTAAGCGCCTACCGGCAGTTTGATATTGACGCTTTGGACCAGATCAATGCAGGCCGCGACCTGAACAAGACGAACGAAGGCACGCAATCGGAAGGTGCCAACGTGTCGTTTATCGGCCGGCTGAATTACGATTACCTGAGCAAATACATGGTGAATCTGACCTTTCGCGAGGACGGTTCCGCCAAGTTCTATAAAAATAACCGCTGGGGATTCTTCCCGGGTGCGGAAGTAGCATGGCGTATTTCGGAAGAATCGTTTTTGAAAGACCGGTATGCCGCCGACCTGAGCAACCTGAAACTGAGGCTTTCGTACGGAAAAATGGGAGATGACCGCGTGGCGGCCTTTCAGTATCTCACCGGCTATAATTATCCGGGCAGCACCAGTTACATTTTGGGTTCAAATGTAGTCAGGGGACTTGTTTCCAAAGGCCTGGCGAATGAAAATTTCACCTGGTTTACGTCCGAGATTTACAACGCGGGGCTGGACGCTTCTTTCAGGAACGGATTGCTGGAAGCGTCGCTGGATGTGTTTTACCGTCAGCGCAACGGACTGCTGGCGTATCGCACGGAATCGCTGCCCAATACGTTCGGAGCGACACTGCCGCAGGAAAACCTGAACAGTGACGACTACCGCGGCTTTGAACTAACCCTGGGGCACAACTATCAAGTGGGCGATTTCCGGTACTCCGTCAAGGGAAACATGTCGCTGACGCGCTCCAAAAACAGGTACATCGAGCAGAATGACCCGATCAATTCATTCCTGTACTGGAGAAACAACCGGAGCGATCGCTGGAACAATATCGAATACGGATATGTATGCGTAGGGCAATTCCAAAATCAGGATGACATCAACCGTTGGGCAGTACAGGACGGATCCGGCAATACAACGCTGTTGCCCGGCGACCTGAAATTTGAGGATTTCAACGGCGACGGCGTCATCAATGACCTCGACGTTCAACCTATCGGCCGAAGCAATACGCCGGAAATTTACTACGGTTTCGATATTACGGCTAACTGGAAGGGCTTCGATTTTTCCGTCTTGATACAGGGCGCTACGCATTATGCCCGTTATATGCGGGATGCGGCGGCGTATCCGCTGTTCAATAGCGGAACCTCTTTGAAGTCATTGATGGACCGGTGGCACCGGGCAGATCCGTTTGATCCCGAATCGGAATGGATTCCGGGCAAATATCCGTCCACTTACGCCACGGGGAAAACCAATAACACAAGGGCATCCACTTTCTATAATCTTGATTCGTACTACCTCCGGATTAAAAATATAGAACTGGGATACACCTTTCCGAAACAGTGGATCCATAAAACCGGCCTGAATAATTTGAGACTGTATGTCTCCGGTAATAACGTGCTGACATTCGACAACCTCCCGTATGGAGATCCGGAAGCAGCCAGTGGAACTGGATTCGGATATCCTTCCGTCAAAATATGGAATGTAGGAATAAATGTTACATTTTAAACTTAAAAGACAACGAATATGAAACATAAAATTTTATGCATAATTGCAGCCAGCATCTGTTTGACGCTGGGATCCTGCATTGATGACTTCCTGGACAGGAAACCGATGGACGTCATTTCCGACAGGGATGTCTGGGGAAATGAAAGTGCGATTCGGGCTTATCTGGCCGACATGTATGATAATGTAATGGTGGAACCGCACGAATGGAAGACCGCTTCGGAAGGTTTTCTCTCGCATTACACGGATGAATCCTTACGCACCTATACCTGGGGGATTCCCTATAATCCTACATTTCCGGATGCATATCTGAATGATTATACCAACAACCGGGTAAGATGGGAATACAATAATGTGAGGACAATCAATGAATTTATTGAGAAAATCCCGGATGCGACGATCGCTCAGTCGGAAAAGGATAACTATTTAGCGGAAGCCTATTTTCTGCGGGCGTTCAATTATTTTGTCATGGTGAAGCGTTTTGGAGGCGTGCCTCTGGTCAGGGAAGCGCAGAAATATGACGGCGCAAATATAGAAGACCTGAAAGTGCCGCGCAGCACGGAAGAGGATACGTGGAATTTCATTGCCGAAGACCTGGACAGGGCCATCGCCGGACTTCCGGAAACGAATGCCTCCGAAGACCAGTTCCGGGCGACCCGATATGCCGCGTACGCCTTGAAGAGCCGCGCCATGCTGTATGCCGGTTCCATTGCCCGGTACGGCAACGTACAGTTGAACGGGCTGGTCGGTATTCCTTCCGACAGGGCGAATCAATACTTCAACCTTTCGCTGGAAGCGTCGGGAGCGATCATCAACTCCGGCAGGTACAGCCTGTATGACAAGGATCCGAACGACCGCGCCGCCAACTTCCAGAACCTGTTTTTGGACAGGACGCTGCATGAAGAAGCCATCTTCGTCAAAGCCTATTCCGCAGATAAGGGGCACAGTTTTGATTATTATACGTCCCCCGAATCGTTCAAAGTCAGTTATGGCAATAATATCGGCCCGACACTGGAACTGGTGGAAGCCTTTGAATATACGGACGGCAGGCCGGGTGTCCTGGTAACGAATGACGCCAGCGGCGATCCGATCTACTATGATCAGCCGGAAGATATTTTTGAAGGTAAGGATCCGCGATTTTTCGCAACGATTATGTATCCGAACAATCCCTGGCAGGGGAATAATGTCGTCATACGCCGCGGGATCATTGGCAGCGACGGAGTGAAGGTACCGGCTGCCGCCTTTTCGGACAGATTCGCGGAAGACCCGTCCTATACCCTTGCGGGCAAAGACGGAATGCCGATACAGGGTGACGGCACCCGCAGCGGATTTTTGCTGAAGAAATACCTTGATCCGGTGAATCTCCGGCTTGCCCGTGACCGCTCTACCACCAGCTTCCTGGTATTCCGTTACGGTGAAACGTTGCTGAACTACGCCGAAGCCGCTATGGAACTGGGACGTCCGGAAGACGCCTCCTCGAAAGTGAATGAAGTCAGGAACCGCGCAGGTATCCAGCCGAAAACTTCCGTCACGATGGAGGACATCCGGCATGAAAGGCAAGTGGAACTTGCGTTTGAGAACCTCAGACTGTGGGACTTGATACGCTGGAGAACCGCTACCCGGGTAATGGACAACACGGTATTTTCGGCCTTGCTGCCCTGGCTGGACTACGGGACGGGAAAATATGTCTATGAAAAGGCGCCGAACACGCTTAATTCGGCAAAAACGTTTTTGGAAAGAAATTATTATCAACCTATTCCGGGTGTTGCTCAAAACGATGCTTTGGTACAGAATCCGGGATTTTAACTTACATGTCAGATGAAAATACAAGATAAAGTTTTGAAGACAGCATTCATGCTGGTTGTCCTGTGCGGATTTTGTTTCTACGGATGCGATCTGGATAATTATGATGCCCCCAATGCGACGCTGACCGGCCGGCTGGTGGATTCGGAAACGAACGAAGCCATGCCGACCCAGACTCCCAACGGGGCGCGAATCCGAATCTATGAGTTCTACAAAGGCGAATGGAGTCCGCAGCCGTATGATTTCTGGGTGAAGCAGGACGGTTCCTTCGAGAACAGATCCGCTTTTGCCGGCAGATACCGGATTACGGCCGAAGGCGCTTTTGCCGACTTTGAGCCGGTGGAAACGGATATTTCCGGTACAACAACGCTGGACATCCGGGTGACGCCGTATCTGCGCCTGTCCGTCAACGCCGTGCCGGGTGCAGGCGGGGAAGTGACGCTTTCGACGCAGATCTCCCGTTCGGCGAACGCGCCCAAGATACGAACCGTCTCCTTCGTGTGCGGCAAGACACCGTATGTGGACAAGAATACGTTCGTGAAAAAAACCGACCTGGATGTTAATTCGGTCAGCGACGATGAAATCATCTCGCAGACGTATTCGGCCACCCTGACCGGCCTCACGCCCAACTCCACCGTTTACGTGCGGGTCGGCGCCTTTGCCAACAATGCGGGCAGCCATTACAATTACAGTAACGTACTGGAGGTAAAACTCCCGTAAACACAGGCAAAACCGGAATGGGGACGTCCAAACGGTTTGTGAACCGTGTCCCCTTTCCCGGTTTTTGAGCATAAAAATACGGTATAGATGATTACATTTCAAGTAAAAAATACGACCTTTGCGGCGTAAATATCAAGAAAATGCAAGTATTATGAAAGAAGAACAGATCAGTACAGTAAAAATGAGCCGGCGGGGGTTTCTTTCGACCGGTGTGGCGGCAATCGGGACATTTACGGTGATTCCGTCCCATGTCTTTGCCGCGGGGAAATCGGGGCAGGCGCCTCC
>JAISCL010000147.1 GCA_031265585.1 Tannerella sp.
GAAATGATTAATCCTGCAAAAGATGGCGTACTCCGAGTTTTGAAAGCTGCGAGAGAGGCAAATGTAAAGCGTGTGGTTTTAACTTCGGCGTATGGCGCTATTGGCATGGGGCACAAAAATAGGGTAACTCCTTATACTGAAAATGACTGGTCAAACCTTGATGCAAACCTTCACGCCTATCAAAAATCAAAAACCATTGCTGAGAAAACAGCTTGGGAGTTTATCAAAATGGAAGGTGGAAATCCGGAACTTTCAACCGTTAATCCTGTTGCGGTTATGGGACCAATTTTAGGAGCCGATTATTCCCATTCAAATCAAATTGTGAGAAGAATGTTGGAAGGCGAAATCGGTGCCTGTCCAAAAGTGTATTCCTGCTATGTGGATGTCCGTGATGTGGCTGATTTGCATTTGCTTGCAATGACAAGTCCGAAAGCTAACGGTGAACGGTTTCTTGCTACCTCGGGCAATGCTTTATCAATGCTTGATGTTGCTATGATTTTGAAACGCAATTTAGGCGATGACGCCAAAAATGTACCAACTAAGGAAATGCCGAACTGGATAATAAAAATAGTAGCCCTTTTTAATCCTTCATTAAGAATGATAGGAACTTTGCTTGGAAATTATGCACAGGCAAGTGGGGCGAAAGCCGAAAAAGTTTTAAATTGGTCTCCGCGGACAAATGAAGAAGCAATTATAGCAACGGCTAAAAGTTTTTTGCAATTAGGATTGATAAAAAAATAGCTGATGAAAGATACTGCCATATCCAATTGTTACATAAGTCCGTCTACGTCTACGGAACAATTTATAGCCAATCATACTTTTATGTATTTGGTAGCAGGTTCAATGACCGTTTATGACGGGAGTAAAGAGTATAAGCTAAAACCGGGAGATTACGGTATTGGAGGAAGAAATCATTTGGCAAGATTTACCAAGCATACAGACAAAAATGATTTCAGGAAAATTTATATTCAGTTTGAGCAGGATTTTTTGAAAATGTTTAACGAAACTTATAATTATCCGGTTGAAAAGAAAGAACCGGAAAAAACCATCATTCAGCTAAATGACAATAAGTTGATTGACAATTTTATTCAATCGTTAATGCCTTATTTCAACGAACACGGGATTATAGACGGAGAATTTTTGTATGTGAAGAGGAGCGAACTTCTTTTGATTTTACTCAAATCAAATCCCGGACTGGCGAATATCTTATTTGATTTTAGCGACCCTCATAAAATTGATTTGGAAAAATTTATGCTCCGTAATTACAAGTTCAATGTAAGTATAGAACGTTTTGCCTATTTGACAGGCAGAAGCTTGTCCTCTTTCAAGAGGGATTTTGAAAAAATATTCAATGCTTCACCAAGCCACTGGCTCGTACAAAAACGACTGGAAGAAGCTTATTATCTCATCTATAAGAAAAATAAAAAACCATCAGAAATTTACCTTGATTTGGGATTTGAGAATATTTCCCACTTTTCGTTTGCATTTAAAAAATTATTCGGACATCCACCAACAGGGGGTGCTAAATAGAGCGGGATGGTTATCGGAAGGGGATATTGCCGGGCGGGCAGGTATCCCCTGTATAATTCGTTCGAAAATGATTATTCCTCCGTATTGAGGGAATTCGAAGCGGTCTTTTTTGATGTATGTTAATGTTACTTCTCCCAGTACGGAGAATGCTATAAGTGTTGAATCGCCTTGGAGTGTAATATCCATGATTTCTTCCGAATTGTTTAAGGAAACAATATACTGACCGGTGTATTCCTGCCACTCTGCTTCATTATTTGCCGGGGCGGGGAGAATGATCATAAGGATGCAAACTGTTGATAATAATACTTTTTTCATTTGTTTTGTTTGTTTTATGTCGTTTATTTTTCATTAAAAACCTATTCGTATCTGTCCGCCGAATACGGAGGGATTTCCGGCGATAAAGGTGGGGAAGCCGATGGCATTTCCGCTGTTTCCGGCGTCGATGATATATTTTTCGTTCAGTACGTTTTTACCGTACAGGCCGATTTCCAGGTATGTTTTTCTGTTTTTTGAGGGCTTGAAGCGGAATCCGGCTGTGCAGTTGAGCAGACCGTAGCCCGGCTGCGTCAGGCGTTCGTCGTTATTGTCTTCAAACCAGACTTTTGATTTCCATGAATATGCCGGACGCAAATAGAATAACGGGCCTTTTCGCAGAGCATAACTGAAATCGAATCCCAGGGAGAAGGAATGTTCCGGGGTGAGACGGAAATGATGCCCGGCATATTCCTGTTCATGCCCTTCTTCGTCTTTATCGTTGAATTTTCCGTCAATGTATGCGTAGGTGCCGAACAGATTTAAATCGGGCAGGATGGCGTATTTTAGGCTGGTTTCGATTCCGAAACTACGGGCTTTTCCGGCGTCGTCCGGCATGTACCGGGCAATTGATGCGCCTTCTTCCAAGTGAAGCGAGGCGCTTTGGAAATGGGACCAGTCGTAATAGTAGGCAGCCAAATCGTAATTTAGTTTGCCGTTGAGCAATATTCCTTTTATGCCGGCTTCATAGCTCCAGATAACTTCGGGCGAAAGGAAGGTTGTTCCTGCGGGTTCGACATAAACTACTCCGGGACGCCGTCCGCGGGAAACGCTTGCATAAAAGTTGTTCCGTCCGATCAGGTAATTCAGGGCGGCACGCATGACGACGGAATAGTAGTCTTTTGCGTCTGCTATTTCTCCGTCGGAAACCGCGGCCAGCATGTTGGGTGAGCCTTGCAGTATTCCCAGTATTGCCGGCTGGCCGGAGGCTGCCGCTTCGTAGGTTCCTTTTTGTCGCTCATAGCTCAGGCGGAGGCCGGCCGTGAGTCCCAGTTGCCGGGTAATCTGCCAGGTTCCGTCGGCAAAAACTTCGGCGGCATGATTGGTCGCCGTATTCTTATACGTTTCTTCGTGGAGGGTTTTGAGCGGGTAGTTGGACAGTAAATCAATCATTCCCGTCAGTTGTTGGCGCTGCTCTGCGGGAAGGGATGCGAAAATCTGTTCCAGCGTCAGCGGCATGCCAAGTTGTTGGCTGTAAAGCTGTTCCATGATTGCCCGGATGTCGGGTATCTGTTCCGTATAGTTGGGCTTGCCATTGGTCAGCGCGGGCATGGCGGGAAAGAGGGCACCGGCAATCTCCGGCGAGAACATACCGGCAAACAGTCCGTTGAGTACTCCGGAGATATAAGCCGGGTAAAGGGCCTGTTCGTTGTTGCGCAGGGGTACTTCCTGCGAGGTGTTTTCGTAAAAGTAACTCATTCCGGCAAAGCCGTTAAAATTGCGGTTGTTGGTGTAGTTGAAACGAAATTCCTGGCTGAATTGTTTTCCTTTTTCTATTTCGGAACACCACAACAGCGGGGAGGCCGTACCGTCGGCATCGAACGACTCATCCGAATTGAATGCCCGGAAGCCGGTGACGGAGTTGAACTTCCATGCATGGTTAATGTCGTGGTTGACAAACAGTCCGCCGCCGCCCAGGTTTCTTTTTATATACAGGTTTTTGCCCTGTTCCAGATCAGCCGTCGTGTTCGGGCTTACGTCGCCTCCTGCCGGCGCGTATTGTCCGTTTTTGAACGATGTGCCCGGATAGTTGTCGCGTTGATAATCCACGACCAGGTCTGTTACGGTTCTTTCTCCGGAAAAGAGACGTGTCGAATTGCGCAGGGCGAAGGTGTTTTTGCCGTTGAGGTCGCCGCCGGAAAGGTTTTTGATAAACCCGTCGCGGTCTTCGAAGGTGAAGGCAAAGCGGTTGAGGAGTTTGTCTTTCAGGACGGGCGTGTTGATAAATCCTTCGGCCAGCTTGCGGTTGTAGGAGCCGTAGCCCAGCGTTACTTCTCCGCCCATGGCATTGACGGGTTTTTTACGAATAAGGTGAAGCGCGCCGATTTCGGCTCCCCGTCCGAAAAGGGTTCCCTGCGGGCCTTTCACTACTTCTATCCGGTCGAGGTCGAACAGTTCTACGGCGGAAGCCCGCGAACGGGAGATGGAGATGCCGTCCTGGAAGATGGAGACCCTTGCCTGGGAACGGGAATCACCGTCGTCGGAGGTTACGCCCCGGATCACATAGCCCGGATTGTTAGGGCTTTGCAGTTGCATCTGCATGCCGGGAATGTGTTCCGAAAGTTCGTCGAACTGTCGTACATCCAGCTTAATTAAATCCGTGCCGGACAGTGCGTTTACGGCTATGGGGACTTCCAGGCTGTTTTGGTTGCGCTTTTGAACGCTTACCACAACTTCATCCAATGCTATCGTCCAATCCTGCGAACGGACGGTTGAATCCCGGAGTGTCTGCGATTGGGCAAATACGGACAGTGTCATTCCTGTCAAAATAAATACGAGAATACATCTTTTCATAAGTCAGTCAATTAATTTTGATGCAAAATTCGTTTTCATTTATTACAAATGAGGAACATAACGGTTAAGAAAAATATAATAATTTGCCGTGCAGCGGCCCGGGGGGATCATTCGCCTGATTTTGTAATTTATAATTCATAATTTCTTTGATTTGTAAATAAAAATAATAACTTTACATCTGCTATTAATAAACTATTCTTCATCTAACTAACGGAAAGGGGGGCTTATGAATATCCCAGAGTGGAAATGCCTGTGTGCGGGCTTATCAATATTATCAATAAACAGAAAATAACTGAATTTATAACGTTTAAATCTGAAAAGACATGTATTATTATTTTAAGAAAACTTTATTTCTTTTCTTTCTTCCGGCTTTTTTGGGTCTGGCGGGGTGTGGTGGTGATGATCCTAACCTTGAGAATATGAGTGAACAGGAGATTCAGGCGTTGTTTTTGGGTGAATGGGAAGAGACAGAACGCGGAAATGAGGAGTACTCCGTACTTGCTACGGACGGGCATACCATTGAGTTTTCGGCTGATGGTATCTACTTAAATTCATTGAGTGATGTATGGAGGCGTTATTCATTGGATTCGGAGTTTTTGTATCTGGATGGCGGGAAGGCGCCTGACGGGCATACTTACCGCCATACATTCGTTGGCAGTCGTAATAAACTCCGGCTGGACTACGTTGCCGGAAATAGAACAGCGATGAAAGGTACTCCCACATTTCGCATTTATAAACGGGTAAAGTAAGAATTTTCAGAAAGGTAATCGTAGTTGATGTTAAATTATGAATTATGAATTATGGAACGGAAAGGGGGCGGACTATGAATATACCAGAGCTGAAAAGCCTGTCTGCGGGCTTATCAATATTATCTATGAACAGAAAATAACTGAATGTATAACGTTTAAATCTGAAAAGACATGTATTATTATTTTAAGAAAACTTTATTTCTTTTCTTTTTTCCGGCTTTTTTGGGTCTGGCGGGGTGTGGTGGTGATGATCTCCTTGATCTTGAAGGGATGACTGTGCAGGAGATTCAGGGGCTTTTTGTTGGTGAATGGAAAGAGACGGAACGTATTGATCCCGGGCATCCGGATATTCCCATAAGTGCAAGTGATATTACAATCGTATTTTCTTCCGACGGGACATTTCAGGGGAGAATAATCGGATATGAAGAGGGTACGAAATTCTCACTCGACAGAAAATACTTACGTACGGAAAATGCAACCGGCGAGTATAAAGATCGTTACCTCTATTCCTTTACCGGGAAAAATAAACTCACGCTGGACAGGGATAGTGGAATATCATTATTTATCCTTCCATTCCCGACAGTTTTTGTTTATAAACGAATTAAATAGTAAATATTATGGATTCCGGGGCTTCGCCGCTCCGAACGATGGTGGCTTTGCTGACCCCGACGTTTTACGTCGGGCTACCTATAGGGCAGCCGTTCCGGCTTTCGGGAAAAGGAACAAGGGGGCATGCCTTGCTATGTGTTTGTTACGCTTTTCACTTATATCATTGCGATGACGTTATTTTTACAACAACATTTCCTCTCTTCCGACCGGTATCAACATATCTGTGGGCTTCAACTATTGTGTTGATTGAATATGTTCTGTCGATAACGGGTTTCAATTTATTGCTTTCAATTAATTCTTTTAATAAAAGTATGTCTTTTTCTTCTATTGCGGGAAGCCGGGAGTTATTCAGAAAAAAACCGCCTTTTTTTAATATGTTTTTACAGGCGGA
>JAISCL010000246.1 GCA_031265585.1 Tannerella sp.
TGAGGTGGATAATCCGGTCATTCACTTTCCGGTTATTACTCTCCAATTCAGCGATATAGCCATTACTGATGAAAATAGCCCTAGCAAACTCTACCTGGGACAATTTGAGGGTTTTTCTGGCCTGTTTGATACGTTCATTGATGGTCATAGAGTAAGTGCGACACGAGGTCGCTTGAAATAGCTGATCGAGATATGAAAGGAAGTGAGAAAAAGAAACATATCCATCGGTCTACCCCATCCATTTGGGGTAATGCTACCCGCCGGTGCATCTCTGGTAACGGAGGGGTGCTAAGCGGCGGGGACAACGCGGTAAACGGATACCCCTGTTCCGGTAACGCAAGCATAAATGATACGTCATGAGCAGATTAAACGAATTGTCATAAGGCTCGTTAAATTTGACAAGCGAAAAGGGAGTGACACGCTTGAACTAAAAAAAAGTAAGGGTTCGGTTCCGGCTATTCGCTCCGAGTCGGGAAAGATGGACAAGCGGCCCCGGGCTACAGACAGGCTCTAAAGCGTATCGAACTGGTATTTAAGCGGAACGTGGTAAACCCGATGTACGCCCCACGAGGGAAACAGCGGGCAGAGGATGGTATAAGAAGCGAATGGCGTTCTGTAATGGGGCGCATAGCCCTTCAAAATTTGGGGCACTCCGAAAGGAGGCAGACTTATACGTATGGTCTCAATTTGCAAGACGGGAAGAAATCTTATGAACAAGGGAGAGGTGTATACCGATGAGGACTGTGAACTTGGATGAAACGAAAGAAGCCGCTATACGCTGGGAGGCAATCGACTGGCAAAAAGTGGAAGCGTTCGTCAATAATATACAAACTCGAATCGCATCGAACCAAAGGTTCGCGGCAATAGTGAGGGGAAATAAAAAACTGGCACGGGAACTACAACGGATGCTCACCCATTCGTACTATGCGAAACTGTGGGCAATACGGAAAGTAACCAGTACCAAGGGAAAAAGAACCGCGGGAACAGACAAAGAGAAATGGGACAGTCCGGCAAAGAAGTACCGGGCGGTAAGCAAACTGGAAAAGAAGGGATACAAGGCGAAGGCATTGAAACGGGTATACATCACGAAAAGCAACGGAAAGCAACGCCCTCTAGGAATACCAACCATGACCGACCGCGCTATGCAAGCGCTGGAGGCAATGGGGCTGGACCCGATAATCGAAAGTACCAGTGACACAACGTCATTCGGATTTCGAAAGTCGAGAAGCTGTCAGGACGCTATGGAACAACTGTTTACAGTGCTGGCAAGGAAAACAGCGCCGGATTGGGTAGTAGAGGGGGATATAAAATCCTGTTTTGATGAGATAGCGCACGAATGGCTGATAGAGCATATACCGATGGACACCTATATGCTCAAACAATTCCTGAAAGCAGGCTATGTATACGAAAAACAGTTATTCCCGACAGAGAACGGAACGCCGCAGGGCGGGCTGATTAGCCCGATACTGGCAAACGCGACACTGAACGGAATAGAGACACTCTTAAAAAGCGAGTTATACCGTACAACGATAAAGGTCGATGGGAAACCAAAAACTTTTAATCCGAAAATTAATCTGGTCAGATACGCCGATGATTTTGTAATAACCGCCGCAACAAAAGAAATAGCGGAAAGAGTGAAAGAGCTGGTAAAGAACTACATAGCGGACAGAGGTCTGCAACTGTCGGAAGAAAAGACGGTAATAACCAACATCTCTCAGGGGTTTGACTTCCTTGGCTGGAACTTCAGAAAGTACCAGGGGAAACTGCTCATAAAGCCTTCAAAGAAATCACAACAAAAGGTCTTGGAGAAGCTCCGACAGGTCATAACGAACAACAAAGGCGCAACACAAGATGACCTTATCAGGCTGCTTAACCCTGTCATCAACGGCTGGAGCATGTATCATCAGGGAACAGTGGCAAGAAAAGTATTCGCAACAATAGACAATGACGTATACCTTCACCTATGGAAATGGGCGCGCCGTAGACATTCCGGAAAAAGCCGAAAATGGATTATGAACCGCTACTGGAAGACCGTAGGTAACAAACACTATGTATTCATGGATACGCTTACCCTTCGTAAAATGTGTGACAAAAAGATAATCAGGCATATTCACCTGAAACTGGACAAGAACCCATACATTGACAAAGACTATTTCCAAAAGCGGCGATACCGGCTGTTAGTAAACCGGAGATTGGGACTTAACCTTGAAAGCAAACAGCCTGCCCTAACTATTGCCGGCAATCATCCGGCAGATGGTTGCTTACCTGAGGCTTGAGCCGTATGAAGGGAAACTTTCACGTACGGTTCTTAGGCGGGAAAGGCGGAGCAATCCGCCCGACCCAGCCGGCGAGAGAAGCGGAACGGAGCAGTTTTGACCGCTTTGATTTTCCTGGAAACAAGATTTTACAAAAACGCAAAAACCGGCCTGTAAAACGCTTGAAGCGGCTTAGGCATGAAAAATGATACGGCAATAACCGTTTGTGTTGTTCTACGGGTCGCTATAACGCAAATAAAGGGGTTTTAAATATATATCCGGGATGTGAAAAACAGATATTTTTAATCAACAGTATTTGTGTTAATTGAAAATTGACAGCAGATATGACAGCAAAATAATTGAAAAGGGACTAACGCGGAGTACCGCATAGGCCCAAGGAGGCACAAGAAACACAAAACAGTTGACGTAATTCATTGTATGATATAGACTTAGTAACAGGTAGACACACGGGATACCAGGGAAACACGGACCGCCTAATAACGGAACGTTATGCGCAATAACCCCTAAAATCGGTTGAAAATTATATACAAATATATTTATATTGACAAAATGTGGACAAAAAAATAAAATGGGACAAATAGGAGTATTGTTATGTCGGAAATAAAATATTATTGGAAAACAATAGATGCTTTTCTCATAAAAAATGGCAATGAAATTTATAGTTCATTATTAGGACCGGCCGATGAAAAAGAGATAAATAATCTTGAAAATATATTGGATATAAAATTACCCGATACATTTAAGGAATCATTGTTAATACATAATGGACAGGATGAAAATAATAATATAACTACATTTATAGATTATCAGAAACTATTATCGGTAAATGAGATGATAAAAAATTATAAAATGTTTTGTGAATTATTTGAAAATGAAATTGTTGATTTTATAAAATTCAACGAATGTAAATATATTAAGAGACAATATATTTTCAATAATAAATGGTTAAAATTTACCGAATCAAACAGCGACGGTTTAATAATGGATTTTGATCCCGCCGAGAAAGGAAAAGCAGGACAAATATTT
>JAISCL010000218.1 GCA_031265585.1 Tannerella sp.
AAAGGCCGTATGGCTTTCCGTGTTGAAAAAATATGTATCTTGACGCGCGTGTGCGCTATGTACGCGATCAATAACGCGCGTAGCGCGTATGCGTATGAGAGAGAGAGAGAGAGAGAGAGAGAGAGAGAGAGAGAGAGAGAGAGAGAGTAGCAAATATATTCATAACAAACAAATTAAAAGGCATAAAAAAACCTAATGTCCTTCTATTTTTTGTTTCCTGTATGAATAATGTACTGTGTCTCATGTTCTTCTATTTATTATCCACTCTTGTTTTTTGGTCGGGGCAAAGATAAAGTATTTTTTTTATTTACTGCAAGAAAAAAATAAAAAAAATAACAGTGAAATATAAGGTTTTAGCATTTTTATGTTGTATTCATTGATAATAAGAGAAATAAATATTACTCTCGCGGGCAAAAAAACAAAGTTATGCTAAATTCAGATCCATGTTCATTTCGCCCGAAATGACCGTCTCAATATCCGGAATGCCATGGCAGCGTTCCACGCTTACGTAAGAGGCGAGGATTGAAGCGGATTATGCGGGACTGATGTCGCCGGGAGTTCCCCTGTGGACGACTCACCGATTCGGCCTGTGCGAAGATGATTTTCAACTTTCAACTTTTAAATCCTTCCGGTTTGTAAGAAAAAGTTTGAAAAAAGTTTTGAATTATTTTGTATATTTGAAAATAGCGTCTATCTTTGCACCGCAAAAATGATGATTATGATACGGCATATATTACATAACACGATTATTTCCATTTTGTTGCTTCGGCGGTGAGACGGGAAGTGAGATGTATGCATGTGTATAAAACCTTTCTCACGGTGATGATGAGAAAGGTTTTTTTAATGAAAGGAGGAACATGAATGGACCGGTTATTTATTTTTGATACGACTTTACGGGACGGGGAACAGGTGCCCGGATGTCAGTTGAATACGGTAGAGAAGATACAGGTAGCGAAAGCGCTCGAGTCGCTGGGGGTCGATGTTATAGAGGCCGGGTTTCCGGTTTCGAGTCCGGGTGATTTTAACTCGGTGGTTGAACTCTCGAAGGCGGTTACCTGGCCTGTGATCTGCGCCTTGACGCGAGGGGTGGAAAAAGATATTGATGTGGCGGCCGAAGCCTTGAAGTATGCCAGGCGCAAGCGTATACATACGGGTATCGGCACTTCCGACTATCATATTAACTACAAGTTTAACGCTACGCAGGAGGAAATCCTGGAACGTGCCGTTGCGGCGACCCGCTATGCGAAGAAATATGTGGAAGATGTGGAGTTTTACTGCGAAGATGCAGGCCGGACGGACAATGAATACCTGGCGCGTGTGGTCGAAGCGGTCATCAAAGCCGGGGCGACAGTCGTTAATATTCCAGATACTACGGGCTACTGCCTGCCTTCGGAGTTCGGAGAGAAAATAAAATACCTGATGGAGCATGTGGACGGCATTCACCGAGCGATTATCTCCACGCATTGCCATAATGACCTTGGAATGGCCACGGCCAATACGATCGCCGGCATAACAAACGGCGCCCGCCAGGCGGAGGTGACCGTCAACGGAATAGGGGAGCGCGCCGGGAACACTTCGCTGGAAGAGGTCGCCATGATCCTGAAATGCCACAGGCACCTGGCGATCGAAACGAATATCAATACACAGAAAATCTATTCGGCAAGTCGCCTGGTTTCAAGCCTGATGAATATGCCTGTCCAGCCGAACAAGGCGGTTGTCGGACGGAATGCCTTTGCCCATTCTTCGGGTATCCATCAGGACGGCATCCTCAAGAATGTGCAGACCTATGAAATAATGAATCCCAAAGATGTCGGGATTGACGAGAACTCCATTGTCCTTACGGCGCGGAGCGGACGTGCGGCGCTGAAGCACCGCCTCCACCTGCTTGGCATAGAACTGGAACAGGAAACGCTGGACAAAAAGGTCTATCAGGATTTCCTGAAGCTGGCAGACCGTAAAAAAGACGTCAGCGACGATGATATCCTGATGCTTGCAGGCGAAGGGCGCAAGGCCGCGAACCGTATCAAGCTGGAATATCTTCAGGTGACTTCCGGCGTGGGAGTGCTTCCGGTCGCAAGCGTCTGCCTGAACATTGCAGGTGAAAAATTTGAAGCCGCCGCTTCGGGCAACGGCCCCGTGGATGCCGCCATCAAAGCGGTCAAGATGATCATACACCGCCGGATGACGATCCGCGAGTTTCTGATCCAGGCGATCAATAAGGGCAGCGACGATGTCGGGAAGGTGCACATGCAGGTGGCATACGGTGAAAATATCTATTATGGTTTTGCGGCTAACACCGATATTATCGCCGCATCGGTGGAGGCTTTTATTGATGCGATTAATAAATTTGTCAAGTAAATATGAAAACATTATTCGATAAAATCTGGGACGCCCATGTGGTCGAAACCGTAGCGGACGGTCCCACCCAGCTGTACATTGACAGGTTATACTGTCACGAAGTAACGAGTCCCCAGGCTTTCAACGGGCTTCGCAAACGGGGCCTGAAGCCCTTTCGCCCGGAACGTATCTTCTGCATGCCCGATCACAATACGCCTACCCGCGACCAGGATAAGCCGATCGAAGACCCGGTATCCAGAACGCAGGTGGATGCCCTGGAGAAAAATGCGGAAGATTTCGGCCTGACCTGTTTCGGCATGATGAATCCGAAGAACGGCATTATTCATGTCGTTGGCCCGGAACGCGGACTGACGCTTCCCGGAATGACGGTCGTCTGCGGAGACAGCCACACGTCTACGCACGGGGCGATGGGCGCCGTCGCGTTCGGCATCGGTACCAGTGAGGTTGAAATGGCGCTTGCCTCCCAGTGCATCCTCCAGCAAAAACCGAAAACGATGCGTATCCGTATCGAGGGAGAACCGCGTAAAGGAGTAACGGCAAAAGATATTGCGCTGTATGTCATCTCCGGAATGACCACCGGAGGCGCGACCGGTTATTTTGTAGAATATGCCGGTTCGGCAGTACGCAGCCTTACGATGGAGGGACGGTTTACACTGTGCAACCTGTCCATCGAAATGGGCGCCCGCGGAGGGATGATCGCCCCTGATGAAAAAACATTCGCCTATATCCGGGGACGCGAGTATGCCCCCTGCGGAGAAGCCCTGGAACAGGCGATGGCCTGCTGGAAGACCCTGAAAAGTGATGAGGATGCGGTTTTTGACAGGGAAGTCATCTTCAGGGCCGAAGCTGTTGAGCCGATGATTACGTACGGGACGAATCCCGGAATGGCTGCCGGTATCACCCGGACGATCCCTTTGGCTGAGACCATACCCGAAGCAGGACGCGCCTCCTATCGGCGGTCGCTTGCCTATATGGGTTTTAAGGAAGGCGACCGGCTGATCGGAAAGCCTGTCGATTATGTGTTCGTCGGTTCCTGTACAAACGGGCGTATCGAAGATTTCAGGGCATTTGCTTCCATCGTGAAAGGCCGCCGGCGGAATCCTGCCGTAACGGCATGGCTTGTTCCCGGATCCTGGATGGTAGATGCACAGATCCGCGAAGAAGGACTTGACAGGATATTCGAAGAGGCCGGGTTTGAACTGAGGCAGCCCGGCTGTTCCGCTTGCCTGGCCATGAATGAGGATAAAATACCCGCCGGGAAATATTCGGTTTCAACCTCCAACCGGAATTTTGAAGGCCGTCAGGGACCCGGCGCCAGAACGATGCTCGCCGGCCCTCTGGTTGCCGCCGCCGCCGCAGTAACCGGAATGGTGACGGATCCGGGAACGATGTTATAGTCTTATTAAAAACAGCGAAAGAAAGATGAAAGAAAAATTCGGAATATTAAGAAGTACATGTGTCCCTCTCCCGCTGGAGAATGTGGATACCGACCAGATCATTCCCGCCCGTTTCCTGAAAGCGACCACGAAGGAAGGCTTCGGCGAGAACCTGTTCCGCGACTGGCGTTATGATAAGCAGGGAAACAGGATCGCATCATTTGTGTTAAACGACCCGAAGTACAGCGGGAAAATCCTGGTGGCCGGTAAAAATTTCGGAAGCGGTTCCAGTCGTGAACATGCGGCATGGGCGATTGCAGGATACGGGTTTCGTGTGGTAGTATCAAGTTTTTTTGCGGATATTCATAAGAATAATGAACTGAATAACGGCGTTCTGCCGGTAGTTGTGAGCGAAGCCTGCCTTGCCGCGCTCTTTGATGCGATCCATAAGGATCCGGGAACCGTGGTGGAAGTAAACCTTCCGGCACAGACTATCGCCAGTCCGGCTACCGGCATAAGCGAGCAGTTTGAAATAAACGCCTACAAAAAGCACTGCCTGATGAATGGACTGGATGATATTGATTTTTTACTGGCAAATAAAGCGAAGATCGAAGCGTATGAAAAAAACAAAGCCGCTTTTCATGCTTTTTTATAAAACCTTACCTGTTGCAATTAAAAAAATAGCCCTATGATAGAGATATTGGATACGACTCTCCGGGACGGGGAGCAAACAAACGGCGTCGCCTTTTCTGCACACGAGAAGAGGTCAATTGCACGTTTGTTGATTAGCGAATTGAATGTAGACCGTATTGAGATCGCCTCGGCCCGTGTGTCTGAGGGAGAATTTGAATCGGTTAAGCGGATTTTGGAATGGGCGGCCAAGACCGGGTTTCTGAATCGCCTGGAAGTGCTGGGATTCATAGACGACGGGATATCTCTCCGGTGGATCCGGGAGGCCGGATGCCGCGTGGTCAATATGCTGTGCAAAGGCTCTTTTAAACATGTCACGGAACAGTTGAAAAAGACTCCCGAACAGCATATCGAAGATATTGCGGGACAGGTGGGACTGGCGCGTGAAACGGGTATTGATGTAAACGTGTATCTTGAAGACTGGTCCGAAGGGATGCGGGATTCTCCCGGTTATGTCTATCAGCTGGTTGATTCGCTGAAATCCCTGCCCATACACCGTTTTATGCTTCCAGATACGCTGGGCGTCCTGAATCCCGAAATGACGTATGTTTACTGTAGAGAGATGGTAGTGCGTTATCCGGAATTACATTTTGATTTTCATGCGCATAACGATTACGGCCTGGCTGCCGGCAATGTGTATGCCGCCGTACGCGCGGGTATTAAAGGCATTCATGTCACTGTAAACGGACTCGGTGAACGCGCGGGAAATGCGTCGCTGAGCAGTGTTATAGCTGTGATCCATGATCAGTTGAAGGAACGCACAAATGTCATAGAAAATAAAATCAATCATGTGAGCAAGAGTGTTGAGATGTATTCCGGTATACGTGTCTCCCCGAACCAGCCGGTCATAGGAGAGAACGTCTTCACGCAGTGTGCGGGGGTTCATGCCGACGGAGACAATAAAAATAACCTTTACTGCAATTCGCTGATCCCCGAACGTTTCGGCCGGACACGCGAATACGCTTTGGGCAAAACCTCCGGCAAGGCAAATATCCGTAAAAATCTGGAAGCGTTAGGCATTGACCTCAATGAAGAATCGATGCGCAAAGTAACGGAACGGGTCATAGAACTGGGCGATAAGAAAGAAATCGTAACACAGGAAGACCTGCCCTACATCATTTCGGATGTCCTCCGTTATGATATGCATGAAAATAAGATAAAGATATTGAATTATTCCTTATCTTTGGCGCAGGGATTACGGCCGGTAGCTACCTTGAAAGTGGAAATCAACGGTAAGGATTATGAGGAAACGGCAACGGGAGACGGACAGTATGACGCGTTTGTGCGCGCTTTGCGTAAGATTTACAAGTCGCTGGGCCGCCCGTTCCCAATGCTTATGAATTATGCGGTTTCCATTCCCCCCGGAGGACGTACGGATGCGTTTGTGCAAACCATCATCACCTGGCGTCACGAAGGTGTTGATTTTAAGACACGGGGACTGGATGCCGACCAGATCGAAGCAGCTATAAAAGCAACGGTGAAGATGCTTAATAAAATTGAAAATCAGGATAAATAATTAAAACTATGAACAGAAAATTGACGATTGCGCTGGTAGCGCACGATAACCGTAAAGCGGATATGATCGAATGGGCGGTGCATAATATCCGCTTTTTGTCCGGACACAATCTGATATGCACGGGAACAACGGGAGGACTTATCCGTAAAGCGTATGAAGAAAAAGGCATTGATGCCTGCAATATCAAATGTATGCATTCCGGGCCGATGGGTGGTGATGCGGAGATTGCGGCGATGGTAGTACGCAAGGAAATTGACCTGGCGATCTTTCTGATTGATGACCTCAATCCCCAGCCTCACGAAGCGGATATCCAGATGTTACTGCGTCAGTGCCGGGTGCATAATGTGCCGATCGCATGTAACCGCTACAGCGCCGATTTAATGATAACGAGTACGTTATGGGATGATGATACGTACGTGCCCATGGAACCCAAATATGTATACTTTAACAGGCCGGAAAAATAAATGAAACTGAATATAGCAGTCTTGCCGGGAGACGGCATCGGGCCTGAGATTATGGATCAGGCGCTGAAAACGGTAAAAGCGGTTTGTGAAAAATATAATCACGAACTGGTTTATGAAACGGCATTGGCAGGCGCCTGTGCCATAGACGCCACCGGCAATCCCTATCCGGATGAAACACATGCGTTATGTATGGATAGCGACGCCGTACTGTTTGGCGCCATTGGTTCTCCCCGCTATGATCATGATCCGGCCGCGGCCGTACGTCCCGAACAGGGACTGCTTGCGATGCGGAAGAAGCTGGGCCTGTATGCCAATATACGCCCGATAACGACCTTCCGCTCCCTGGCCCATAAGTCGCCGTTACGGGCCGGCCTGCTTGAAGGCGTTGACCTGCTCTGTATCCGTGAACTGACCGGAGGGCTTTACTTTGGCCGTCCGCAGGGACGGAGTGAAGACGGAAATACGGCCTATGACACCTGTATTTATTCGCGCGGAGAAATCGACCGGATTGTCCGCCTGGCCTACGGATATGCTATGAAGCGCCGTAAGAAGCTAACCGTCGTAGATAAGGCGAATATATTGGCTACATCGCGTTTATGGCGTGAAGTGGCACAGAAAACAGCGATGGAGTTCCCGGAAGTGGAAACCGAATATATGTTTGTGGATAACGCCGCCATGCGGCTTGTGCAGTGGCCGGGAAGCTTCGATGTGATGGTTACGGAAAACATGTTTGGGGATATCCTGACGGATGAAGCCTCTGTCATAACAGGTTCACTGGGCCTGCTTCCTTCCGCATCGGTAGGCCTCCATACATCCGTATTTGAACCCATTCACGGTTCCTATCCGCAGGCTGCAGGCCGGAACATCGCCAACCCCCTGGCGACTGTTTTATCGGCAGCCCTGATGTTTGAATATGCCTTTGACCTGCAGGAAGAAGGACGTGCAATACGTGAAGCTGTCGCAGCCTCCATGGAAGCCGGCATCACGACCGAAGACATTTCCCTGAATGAAAAACCGCACAGCACATCCGAAGTAGGCAACTGGATTGCAGACAGGATTCACAGTTCCTGACCCCGGTAGAGACGCGATGCATCGCGTCTCTATCGTTAAAATGAATCCCCCGTATCTTTCCCTTTTACCCGGTTTCTGTCAATCGCTATCACATTGCGGACACAACCCGCGTATGGCGCAATTTGTCGGGTTCCGCATCATGTTTCTTTAAAATTTTTTTTCCCCTTGTGCATCCAATATACAGGCAAATATGCTATCTTTGCCCATCATCTTATAAATTTATATTGTTGAACAATTTAATTAGAGATATAAAAATAGTATTTGTACTTCAAGCAGGGAAGTAAGTGCGGCAGGATGATCCTGATTTTTATTTCCCACGCTTGGAAAAATCGGGATTTTTCATGTAATTTGTGTCTGATAAATTCAACTGTTCTATGGCAAAGAATAAACACACGAGAAAGAAAAAATATGTCAGCGCTGCTGAACAGCAAAAACAGCAGGACATGCAGTACAGGAAGTTTTTCATGGAAAAGCTGCAGAACCTGTGCCTGCAGATAGGGGATGAGGATCTGTTCGAACAGATTCCACTGTCGGAGAAAATATTCCTCTACAAGTTCCGGGGCGCACCGCTCAAGGTGGTGGCCGCCGAAGGGACTAAAATCCAGAAACGGCTGATGGATGCCCTGATAAAAACCATCAAACTGCAGCAAACTTCCATGACGCTGGAGGTGGTAAAGGGAAGCGGGCAGATGATGACTTTTGCCGATTACCTGCTGGTGGGCATGTCGCTCGAATATCATTCGCACAACTCAGAGATCGATTACCCGGGCAAGGAACAGTTTGTCCGGTTTGCCGAGCTGCGGGATGAACGCGAAGAATTGTACGAAAAAGGCGTTTCGGATATATGTACCCATGCCTGCTGGGTCTTTGACGATATGGATAACAGATACCTCCATACCTACTACCTCGAAACCGTTACGCCGTACACGGACTACAGCATGCCGGTACCACGGGCTACCTTGACAAACTACAACATCAAGGCGGCTGAAAGGTTCATGAACCAGGACTTCAGGATGTATAAAAGGATTACGATCGGAACCTATCCCCTGGAAACGCGGAAGGTGTCTATCGACGGCGAAACACATTCGGCGATACAGGTAGGCCTCCTGTATTACGTGAACCGCATGCCGAAATTCCGCCACATCACCCTGTCTCCGGTCGATACGGGCAAGACTCTCCCCATGCCGGAACTCCCGGTTTACATTCAGCGGCACGCGCTTGAGCGCATGAAAGAACGGCTCGGACTTGTCATACCGGCGTTTTACATCACTGTTCTGGTAGGGGCGTTGTTGCGCAGGGAAATTATCCATGTGACGAAAACCCGGATGCTGATCGCCTGCTATACCAACGAACTGAAAATAGGCTATTTCATGGCCGAGGTGACGGATGGCGTCATTCTGATCCGTACCTTCCTGCTGCTTACCAATAGCGGTACGCCCGAAGGGAACCGGCTGTCGCGACTGACCGGGCTGCAAACCGAAGACCGGAAATACCTCGCCATTGATACCCTGCAGGGACTGGCAAATTCGGATATAATGCGAAACAAGGCTATCTGCAGGCAGTTTCGCAGCGCCGGGTGCGGCTCGATCCTGGAGTTATGTGAGAAGATCAACAGCGACCCGGGAATGATGTGGCTACTGGACAAATCACAGCCCAGAAACATCATCTCCGACCTGATTACCGAATACCTGAAACCGAATGTCTGAAGCCGAATACCGCGCGACTTATCCCCCGTATATGCCGTCCCGCTCAATATCAACTGTTCCGCCTTCATAACCGCAGACTCCCATACGTGGAGAGTTTACTACCGGCATTGCGGCGTAATCGCCAAAGTCGGGGCATTTTTTAGCATGTTTTTTGGCGCATTTCGGACAGAATAGAGAATCTTCTTCCCAATGATGTGCGGTACACGTTTGCGTTGCAGGTTCTTTCCTGCAGGTTTGGCAAAGGAGCTTCAACGGTTCATTGCGCGAAAGTAATACGATGGGTTGATCTGCTTTGAAAGGATACCGGGCCATCGTTGTTATTAACAGTAACGTCGGACTCCCGAAATCGTATTCGTATTCCAGTTTGAGATCCGGGGAAAAAACTTTTTCGGATTTCCGGTTCATCGGGATTTCACGCTCAGAGCCTTCCATCAATTTCTCAAACTCTTTGATATTCCCGGACTCCAATAAACTTTTCACCAGAAGGGGATCCGATACATCGCCAAGATCCTGTCTTCGTGCTGCCGGGTTCCGGAATGCACTCATGTGTCCGCAACATTCCAGCCAAATAGCCCGCAAAAAACCGTCAATCGTTTCCATGGTCGTTTCGCCGTCCACCCAAAGTGAAAGGAAATAAGGCAAAACGCCATAATACGGATCAGCTTCTATCTTTAATAAGAAAGACGTTTCGTTTTTTTTCCCCGGAGCCATCTCTCTCAAATGTGTTTTTAAATGACGGTTAATTCCAGCCTTTGCAAACGTTTTTCCGCAAAAATGACAGACTCCTTCCGATTCGATTTTTTCCTGTGACATCATTCTATCCGTTTAATTTTGTAATTTGTACTTTTCGGGTTTTCGGGTGATCAGATCTATGAAATGTTGCCGGATGAGGCCGGCCTGTTCGGGCGTTACTTTCAGGTAACTGTGTTTGCCGTCCGGATCGGGAGTGAATGTCGTGATCGCATCTTCCGAAACGGATATGGTGCCGGGGCCTGAGGTGCCGAAGAAGCTTTTGTCGTTTTCAACAGCGTACAGCAGCGATGTAAGGTCCCAGGTCTGACGGTCGTAAGGCATCGGCAGGTAATTTTTGTAGCCTGTGACGAGCGGATGCGGCATGCCCCAGTTGAAATCGTTTTCAATGCTTGACGCAGGGTACAGGATGACGTCGCCGACCTCGTAGGGGGAGGCTACGATTTCCGTCGGCCATTCGCTTATCACTTTCCGGGCGGCCGGGATGTCACAGTTGACATTAAATTCCCGGAAGCCGTTATCGGTGAAATGTCCCATCATGGCCGAAAGAAGCCTTACTTTTTTTGCGACGAGTTCCCGGCCGGTGAGCGGCGAATAGCTGTCCGCAGGCGTGTCAAGCAGTTGCGCCAGATTGGTGGAAAAGCCGACGGATACGATGTAAACCGAATGATCCGGCTGTCCGGCAAGCGTCTTGCGGTACAGTTCCACTGCTTTGGGAAAGCTTTTCAGCGTGCGTCCGAATACCGGTTTGCCGTCATCGTCTTTCAGTTCACAGACTGCACGTACATAGCTGCCGGCATTGTCGGGGAGGTCGTTGCTGCCGGCGACGACGCCTGTCGGTATATCGTGTCCGTACCAGGTGTTCATGAGGTCGAGAAAGGCGGCGGAGTATTCGCTTTTTTTGTTTGTGGCCATCATCAGGAAGTTTACGCGGCCTGCTTCCCGGTATTTGTACAGCATGTCCAGCGCCAGTGCGTCGTCTACATCGTTTCCCATATCCGTTTCAAAGATGATGGAGACGGGTTCGGTTTTCTTGCCGCCTGCACAGCCGGACAGGCAGATTAGAAGCAGGGACGGGAGGATTAAGCGGGTTTTCATACCGGTATGGTTTATTGAAATATTTCCGGGTATCTTCTGATGAAATAAACGGGCGTGCAGCTCCATGCATGGCAATAACTGTTCATGGGATGGAAGCCGTAAGGCGAAATAAAGTCATTGTCCGGGTCATAAGCCTCCCAGAAAGTGTCGGCCCCTTTGTGAACCATGCCGCCCCAGTATTCAATCAGGGCGTCTTTCGCTTCCCGGGTCATGCCGCATTGGATGAGCGCCTGGATATAATAGTGACAGGCATAAGGCGTACCCGTGCGAACAGCATCCTTCGTTTGATGGAGGGCCTTCAGCGCACGCTGCGCTTCGGCCCTGCCGGCGACGCCGCTAAGGATCATCCACAGTTGTGAATGCCAGGATACCTGTTTGTTTTCAATGCCGGTAAACAGGCCGGTTTTTTTATCATAAAAATGCCTGCGCGCGCCATTTGTCATGTCTTTTATCATTTTCGGAACGTGGGCAAGTTCTTTTTCCCGGCCTAACATTTTGGCCAGTTCATACGTCTGTTTCAATCCGTAAATGGCCACTCCCTGCAACGCCACCTCCCGGTGCAGTCCGTCACGCCAGTCGATGAATATCCACCATTCTTTATTCGCCTTTTCGAAATCCATCAGGCCATTGTCCTGCAGGTATAAATTGATAATATCCAGTTGCTTTTTGGCGGTTTCCCACAGGTCGCCGGCTGTTTCGTAATCTTTTGTGGCTTCCAGGTAGTCTTTGAGCGCTGCATTATACAGGAGCGCATAGTCCAGCAGCAACTGTTTGGCCTGCGGATGCGGATGCGGCCGTTCAAAAACCGTTCCGTTCAGGAAGCCGCTTTCATCGGCCAGGCCGGCCAGGAGGTACAGGCAGCGTTTTGTCAGGCCGTGATTGCGGTAGGAGTACGTATTGGCGAGCGCTTCGAGGTAAAGGTCGCCGGTCCACAGGCGCTGATCCCTTTTGGGGCCGTCTTCGTATACCGTTTGCATGCATTCTTTGAGCGTATTCAGGCCCACGCGGTCAATGTCCCGTATGATTTGGGGGGTAGCCGGGGGCAACGGTTCGGGCGTCGAGGATGCGGATGTAACGGCTTTGCACGATACGTCCGAGATGGCAAAATCGTAGTTGGGCGCATGAATCAGTTCTGCTTTTACATAGCGGAAAGCAAGTCTTCTCGGAATCGTAATGGTGTCGGGGACGGTCATGACCGTCACAATCTCGTCCTGAAGCCAGGCACGGCTCAGTCCGGTGCGGCAGGAATCAAACGGGGTCATGATCTCGGACGGAACTTCCCCGAAGGTAAACCGGATACGCGCCGGTGCATCCGGCGTGCGGTTCAGGGGGGTGACGACAAACGTAAAATAGCCGGTTACGTGTTCGCCGAAATCAAGAATAAAGCCGGGTTGAGCCTTCAATGAAGTACGGTAAAAAATCTGAACCGGCGAACCGGGAATGACTTTCCAGCCTTGCCAGGCCGCGCTGTCTTTTATTATATCAACCGTTTTCGCGGGCCGTTTAACGGTTCCCGACAGCGCCGGCATGTTCTCCTGCGCTTTCCGCAACCGGAAATCACGTTCTTCCTGCGTGTAATAATCCTGACCGGAAACGGACAGTACAAAACAAAAAACAGCTGCGGATACGAAGATAATCTTTTTCATTTTTTTGATGGTTATGATAACTGGTTTCAAAATGAGGTGCAGGTAACACCTTAAAATCCGATATTGACAGTACGGCACGTGTCGGATTTCTTCCCCGCGCCGCGAGCGGAAAAAATTCCGTTGAAGTTTTCTTCCCCGCACCGCGAGCGTTAAATCCCACGCCTGGAATTTAACATTTACGCCGTAAGCGTTAATTTTTACGCCCTTTTTTAACATTTTGCACCGTCAGCGGAAAATCCGGCGCTTCGGATTTCTTCCCCGCGGGACGGGCGGAAATTTCCAGCGCCAAAGATAATAAACCGATTTTAATTTGATGCATAAAATTGAAAAAAAATCAGTCATATCCTTCAAGCCGTTGCAACGCGTGAAGGCATTGTAACAGTATCATTTTGCCCATAACGGCTCATTTTGCCATGCGGGAGGGAAGCCCATTGCCGCCCTGTCCACATTGGGATATTTTGCGAACAGTTCTTCAAGTTTCTGTTTGAAAGTATGATTGGGATTTATCTCATTAAGCAGGTAGATTATCATGGAAAAGACATAGTAAATGCGGTTACTGCATGTTGTATTGTTTTCCAGCCATGTACGTTGCGGTCTTCTTGGTGATAGCGGCTGGATTTTTATCAGACTGTTCCACAGTCTCGTGTGGTGTGCGCACCTGTTTCTGACACAAGCCAAACTGTGCAGCCATGAATCAAAAACTATATCAGGCAAGGCAAATGATTTTGCTATATCGCGTTTTGCTTTGCTTGGCTTCAAATTGCGGTATAAGCGTGAAAGCGTTCCGAAAGAGGTTATTTCCAAAATAATACAGGCAGGTGGAAGCGGGTCTGAATACTTGTTTTTAAACGCAATTATAAATTCTTCGTTGCTTCGCATATATTCTTCATTAATTTTATCAAGTGTAGCCAAATGGTTATGAGAAGAAGAAAACAAACTTGCATCCTCTATCCAAAACAGATGATACGCCATAGAAAGTTCGTATGCCATCTTTACACGAATAGCGACTTCTATTTTTTCAATTTCCGCGTTGACAAGTTTTCGCAGTTCGCGGTCGAATTTATATAAACTGAAAACGGTTTCAAAATTAGCATCAGGCTTGAAAGTGTGTTTTTCCTTATCTGCCAGCAACGGATACCAATATCCGCTTAAACGGTAATAACCGATTTTTTCAAGTAAGTACAAGGCTTTTGCTTCATCGGTAAATATCATTCCACGCGATTTCAAAAGGGATAATTGTGCCGCGTAAGATAAAAATGACTTTGTGTAGGAAACTTTTGGCATAGTGTGTAAAATAAAAGGCTTACCCTGAGCGCGCTGTTCTGACGGGAAGCGGGGTAAGCACGTGGTGCAAAAGTACAACCTTTTTCCAATCCGACAAAATATTTTCAAAAAAAATTATCTGTTCCACAGGGTGAATCCAAATGATCGCATCACGCCGCAGGCGTAGCCTGGTGCAACCATTTGAAATGCCCCCAATATATTGAGCCGTCTTCCGGAGGCGTTTTCTTTTATTTTTTTTCATTTTCAGGGTTTCCTGCATCCTGTTGTTTCATTTTGCGTAACAAATTAAATTTAATACATTATTTTTTTAAAATAAGAAAAAAAAATTTCTTATCATTGCGCTTAATGACTTGTTTACTGTGATTCCGGATCTGTATATTTGTGAGACAATTATTAACGTTCTTATTAAAAACCATTATGAGAAACGATCTGAAAACTGCCGGGAAATTAAAAGCATCACATGTCATGATAGCATTTCTTTCATTTACTGTTTTTGTTTATGTTGCTCATTATTCAACCGGTAAGAAAAAACAGTTGAGTACAACGGATCATTGCCTGATTGAACTGCAGCCCGAAAGCGTTTCGGAGATCCTGTCCGCCAGCCCGTGTGTGGTGCTGTTTTATGACGAAAATACGGACATCTGTGAGAAGATGGGCTATCATCTGAATCCGTCGGCGAAAAGGAAGAAGAACAGCTATGTATTCTCCAGACTCAATCCGGAAAAGCATCCGGAGTATATTGCGACCTTTGATGTTCCGGACGCTCCCGGTATCCTTATTTTTAAAAAGAATAAAAAAATCAAACGTATCCTGGGGAATGTTCCCGGAAAAAATCCGGAATCCATCTACAACAGCACAGATCAATGATAAGGCAGAAAACATTGAAAAAAGAATTTTCCTTAACGGGAAAAGGATTTCATCCGGGAGCGGACGTTACGGTCTCATTTTGTCCTGCGCCCGACAATTTCGGATATCGAATATGCCGGACAGATTTATATGATCAGCCTGTCATAAAAGCAACCGCCGAGAATGCCGTATCAACGGGCAACCGTACGGTTTTGTCGGAAAACGGAATACAGGCGGGTGGCGTCGAACACGGACTGGCGGCTCTCTATGCCGGCGGCATTGATAATTGCCTGATAAAGGTCGATGCGGCGGAATTTCCCGTACTGGACGGGAGCGCTGCGGCCTTTACGAATCAGATACAGCTGGCCGGCGCCCGGGAACAGAACCGGGAACGGGTTTACTTTATTCCGGATCATATCATAGAATACCTGGACGATCTGTCGGATTCCCACCTGATTCTTTTACCTTCCGACAGGTTAAAAATCTATACGCAGATTTACTATGATTCCGAAATACTGGATATTCAAAGTGCAAGTATGCATGACCTGTCCGAGTTTCCGGATCAGATCGCTCCGTGCCGGACTTTCGTTTTCATTAAAGAGATAGAAGACCTCCTGCAGGAAGGCAGAGGGGGAGGGCTTCTGACGAACAGTATTGTTGTTTATGACGAACAGATCTGCCAGAAAAAGTTAGACAGGCTGACGGAGATGATACGTACGGAAAAGAGAGATGCAAAAGCCATCGGCTATATCATGAACCACCCTCCCCGTTTCCCGAACGAACCGGCAAGGCATAAGATAGTAGATATCATCGGAGACCTGTCGTTAACGGGACGGTTTATCAAGGGCGCCATTATTGCCATACGTCCGGAACATCCGGCTAACAGTAAGTTTGCCCGTCTCATTTCAGAGGAGATCAGGAAAAAAAGTCTGCCGAGTCATGAATTTCACGCAAAAGTCAAAGTGTAATACCTGTTTTGAAAATAGCGATTTCCCGGTATCCATTCCTTTCATTACCGGTCTGCCTGCCGCTGGCCGTATCCGCCACAAATGTGATAAAGCGTGCCGCCAGCGACGCCATTGACTCGCCTTCCACAAGTGTTCCCGCATTAAAATCGATCCACCCCGGTTTATGTTCGGACAGACGGGTATTCGTGGAGATTTTTGCCGTAGGAACAAATGTCCCGAACGGAGTGCCCCGCCCCGTCGTAAAGAGAACGAGATGACATCCACAGGCGGCAAGCGCCGTAGCGGCTACCGGATCATTACCCGGAGCCGAAAGCAGGGACAGGCCTTTTGTCCGGATCCGGTCACCGTAGCGAAGTACATCTTTCACCGCAGAACTTCCGGATTTCTGTGTACATCCGAGCGATTTTTCCTCCAGTGTCGAAATCCCTCCGGCCTTATTCCCCGGAGAAGGATTTTCATATACAGGTTGATCATGCGAGATAAAATAGGTTTTGAAATCGTTTATCAGGGCGACGGTCCGGTCAAAAAGTTCCCGCGTATCGCAACGGTTCAGGAGGATCGTTTCCGCACCGAACATTTCAGGCACTTCCGTCAATACGGTACAGCCTCCTCGGGCCACCAGAAAATCCGAGAACACGCCCAGCAAAGGGTTTGCCGTAATACCCGAAAAGCCGTCCGACCCGCCGCATTTAAGACCCACCTTAAGCTCTCCGAAAGAGATGTCTTCCCGCTTATCGGCAGCAGCGACAGCGTACAGTTCACGCAATGCCTTCATGCCTTCTTCATATTCATCATCCACTTGCTGCGTTATCATAAACCGCACCCTTTCTTCGTCGTATTCACCTAAAAATTCACGAAACGCATCCGGCCGGTTATTTTCACATCCTAATCCTACGACCAGAACGGCTCCGGCATTCGGATGCTTCACCATGTTCCTTAACACCTTGCGGGTATTCTCATGGTCTTCCCCCAGCTGCGAACAGCCGTAACTGTGGGGATAGGCGACGATCGCATCGACTCCCGAATCCTTCGCAGGGTTGCTGTCGTACGTGCCCGTTTCAGCCCTCAACGATTCGGCTAACCGGCCGGCGATCCCGTTCACACAGCCGACCGTCGGAATAATCCATATTTCATTGCGTACGCCCGCTTCGCCATTCTTCCGGCGATATCCCCTGAATGTAACGCTTTTCATTTCAGGCTGTGCAGGAATCAAAGCCGGCCTGTAAGTATATTCGGAGATTCCTTCCAGACCGGTCTTTATATTGTTTTCATTTACCGGGAAACCCTGCCCGATCTCCCTTACTGCATGACCTATCGGATCCCCGTACTTAATGACCGGGTCGTTCACGGCAAAATCGCGCAGGGCGACTTTATGCCCCGCAGGAATTTCTTCCTTCACTTCGATGCGGTTCCCCCCGATGGACAGCTGATCGCCTGCATGTAAGGGCTGTATTGCCACGGCAACATTGTCTGCCGGATTAATCTGTATGTAGTTCATTTTAGTTGAGAGTCTGAGAACAAACCGGCTTTACGGCTTCCATCATTCCTTTTTCCCGGATATCATCCAGGTATTTCTTCACCAGAGCGGTCAGTCCCGGTATTTTATTCAGGTCTTCACCCCAGACGAAGGTTGCGGCAAGAACACCTTCGGCCACTTCCTGTGCAGATCCTGTCGCCCACAATGTTTTAAGAAGCTCCGTGATTTCGGGTGCGTCGTCCGGTACAATTTCCGTTCCGTCGGCGCGCTTTCCGCCTTTATAACAGGTGATGATCGCAGCAAGGCCCAGCACAAGCCCTTTCGGAAGTTCGCCCCTGCGCTCAAGATAAGTCTTTAATCCCGGAAGGTCACGCGTTTTATACTTTGGGAACGAATTTAACATAATAGATGTCACCCGATGATCCACAAACGGATTGTTAAAGCGCTCCAATACATCATTTGCAAACCGCTCCAGCTCCTCTTCCGGAAGGTTCAACGTTTCCATCAGTTCCTCAAACATCACCGTCCGGATATAGTTCCCGATCACTTCATGCCGGCACGCGTCGCGCACGGTATCAATCCCGGCCAGATAAGCAACCGGGGAAAGCACGGTGTGCGGGCCGTTCAGCAATGTGACCTTACGCTCGTGATAAGGCGCTTCCGAAGGCACGAACAGGACGTTCAGCCCCGCCTGATCCGCCGGAAATTCCGTGGCCACCTCCCGCGGCGCTTCGATTACCCATAAATGGAAAATTTCCCCCTGTACCGCCAGCTGATCGTTATAGTCCGTTTTTTTCCGGATTTCAGCAATATCTTTTCGTGGGAAACCCGGTACAATCCGGTCTACAAGAGTAGCATAAACGCCGCATGCTTCCGTAAACCAGGTTTTAAACGCCTCCCCCAGCTCCCAGTAGTCAATATATTGGCAGACCGTTTCTTTCAGCTTATGACCGTTGAGGAAGATCAGTTCACAGGGAAACACGATAAAACCCTTTGTCCTGTCACCGTTAAACGTTTTGAAGCGGTGATAGAGCAGTTGCGTCAGCTTGCCCGGATAGGAAGAAGCGGGGGCATCCGTCCGTTTGCAGGAAGGATCAAAAGCGATACCGGCTTCGGTCGTATTGGAAATGACAAACCGCATTTCGGGCTGCTCCGCCAGTTTCAGAAATGCGTCATAATCCGTATACGGATTAAGTGCGCGGCTTATCACATCAATCAGCGTGAGGGTATTCACTACTTTTCCGTCGGCTAACCCCTGCAGATTGACATGATACAGACAATCCTGCCCGTTCAGCATCTCAATCATTCCCTTTTCGATGGGCTGCACAACCACTACGCTACTGTCAAAATCCGTTTTTTCATTCATATTATAAACGATCCAGTCCGCAAAAGCGCGAAGAAAATTTCCCTCGCCAAACTGAATGATCCGTTCCGGACGCACTTTCTTAACCGCTGTTTCCCTGTTCAATTCTCTCATTGTGTTTCTCTTTTTTGTTATTTATAAAACGCAAACTCATCTCTGCCCCGGCAAAGGTACAATTTTCCACAAATATATCATTAAACCCTCCTGACATTTCACTTCCTGCAATACATAAAGATTAACGGGGAGATGACCGGTCTCTCCGGTCCATGATAAAATCCTTCGGGCGAATCCTTGCCGAACGTATTTTTCGGCATAAAGCGTGACATTTCACATACACTTCAGATACACTCCGTATACACTTCGTATACACTCCAGATATACTCATTTCATACTCCAAACAAAAAGGGCAAACCCTCTGCAGAGCCTGCCCTTTTCCTTCTTTTCGCAAACGCTTATAACTCGCGTTCCTCATGCGTCACATTGCCGGGCGTATCGGACACGAAGATCTCTATCCGGTCGCCTTCCGGACTTTCGTTGACCCGTGTGGCGACGTAAGTCCATTCATATCCGATCGCATCCGTCTGTGCGGCGCCTTCCTCTATGAGAGAGCCGTCGGCATTGGTAATCCTGACCCTGACTTCCCGTACCGCAAAATCATCGTATACGCGCACCAGTATCGTGTCGCCGACCCTGCCTGCATAATTCGACAGGTCGACGCGGTCAATCACGGGCGCGTTGAGGAAATCGGCAACGGCCACATTGAATGCCGACCGGCCGGGTTTGGCCTTTTGCTGATAGTCCGCTTTCATCTCTACATCGGCAATAGCCGCTTTCCCGTACAGAATCCCCCGCTGGAAGCGGCGCTGAGACTCTTTCTGTTCCTCATTAAATTCACGCTGTCCTTGCGGGCGCATTCCCACAATCGTCTGTCCGCCACGCTGGCTGAAGACCAGTGTGCCAACTGTCCCGCTCAATCCCTGGGTAACAACGTTTCTTGTACTTTTTGCCATCTCTTGTAAATTTAAAATTAGTACTGATTTTGATTCTCACCTCCCTGCTCCTGTTTCTGTCTCCTTTCCGTCGAGCAGGGTTCTATCGGTTTATTCATTCGTTGTCCGGATCGACCATTTTATCATCGGTTCCGGCTTGTTGATATTACTCGCTCAGCCAGGTCAGCAGTCTCCGCCGCGTTTCCCTGAATGACGCGATATCCGTATCGTAGCTGTCGTAGCTGCGAATGACCGCCTGCGCCAGTTCTTTGGCTTTGGCAGGGTCTTTCTTTTCCAGCAGACGTAA
>JAISCL010000198.1 GCA_031265585.1 Tannerella sp.
TACTTGATTTTTATCATGCTATGGAGCATCTGTATGAATTTGCAGACAAAGCCTTTGTGCATGATGCGATGGAAAGAAAACAGTGGTATGAGAGGCAAAAGGAATTATTGCCTGATTCCAAAGTAGAGAGCGTTCTTGATAATATAAGTTTAACCTCAGCTAGAGAGGAAGATAAGAAAAAAATAATACACTATTATGGGAACAATAAAAAGCGCATGAGCTATAAACAATACCGGGATATGGGTTGTGGCATTATTGGGAGCGGCGCCATCGAATCCGCTCATCGAACCGTCATACAAAGCAGAATGAAACTCTCCGGACAACGCTGGAGTCGAAGGGGCTCCGAAAACATGCTCCGCTTACGGGTATTATCCATGAATAAACAGTGGTCGAAAGTCATTGATTTTCTCAAAATGCCACTGAGGCGCGCCGCTTAGTGGATGCGACAATTTGAATTGCACCCACCCGGATTTGTATTTGCGTGTAAACCAATATGTCAAAGAACTTTTTTTTATTTTATACCCCTTTTTCCCGTCCGGTAGCGGGAGACCGGATGTCGTCGATCTTACGTGTGCCGGACGGGATCCACGGGTAGTTACAGGCGTTTCATTTCAGGGAATGATTACCCATTGAATGGCGTTCCACGGGCCTTTTTCGCCGCGCGTGTTTTCCCAGCGGGAGGCGAAATAGAGGATCATGCCGCGCTGCTCGCCGGTGAAGGTGAGCGTCAGGGGTGTGCGGGTGTCGAAAACGCTGTTCGTGAGTTCCTTCCAGTCTTTGGGTGGCGGATCACCGGCTGTGCGTACGACGTAAACAAATTCTCCACCGTGTACGCCTTCGGGCTTGCCGATGCCGTGACTTCCGGCGTCGTGATAGTGGATTCTTACTTCTGCCGGGTTGGAGAGATCAATCTCCATTTTGATTTGCGTATCCGGCTTTTTGGTGTGCGTATTGCCGCCGGAGCGACTGTTTTCAGCGAATGGATTTCCGACGCCGAAAGGCAAAATGTTGAAGTCAGAAACCGAATTTCTGACTTCAGAAATTGAATTGTTGATTTCAGAAAATGAGTTTTTGACTTCAAAAATTGGGCTATTGACGGCGGCAAATGAATCGCCGGCGCCCCGGAATAAATTTTTTACGCCGGATAGCAGGCTACTGAAAGTATAAGTATAGGGGAGTATTCTAAGACTAAATTTTTTGATAATAACACGCGTATGCGTGCGCCCGTACTTTAGAGTATATGCGCCTGCGTCTCTCTCTAACAAATATCGGGAACTAACCAACACGAATATGTTAATTAACTTAAACAGGGATAGATATTTTATGTTAGAAACAGTCGTCATTCCGCTTTATTCTTATTAATTCTGTAATATGGCCGCAGATATATAGCATTTTTTTGAATAACAAAATAAAAAAATAAAAAAAACAGCGATGACGCAATAAATTTCTTTTTTTTGCCAAAATGCTTCTACCGACATGCCATCCCGATGGGATTTTTGACCGCTGTGCCGGGGGATGTTTAAAAGTCTAATGAGAACTGTATGGGTGGGAGCAGGGTGAAGGATTTCCGGTGATAGGGGGTCGTGCCGTGTCGGCGTATGGCATCGCGGTGGGCTTTGGTCGGGTAGCCTTTGTTTTCGTGCCATAAATAATCGGGGTATTCGGTGTGCAGGCGGTTCATGTATTCGTCGCGGTGTGTTTTGGCCAGGATCGATGCCGCGGCAATGGACAGGTATTTCCCGTCTCCCTTGACGACGGTTGTATGCGGAATAGCAGGGTAGGGGGTGAAGCGGTTCCCGTCAATCAGCAGGTGTTCGGGCTTTACCTGTAACTGTTTGATGGCCAGGTGCATCGCCAGGAATGATGCGTTGAGTATGTTGATGCGGTCTATTTCTTCCGGCGTCACAATGCCTGTCGCCCAGGCGATGGCTTCCTTTTCGATGAGGGGACGCAGTGTTTCCCGCTGTTTCTCCGTTAGCAGTTTGCTGTCATTTAACGTTTCGTTCCGGAAATCCGCTGGGAGAATGACTGCCGCGGCATATACGGCGCCGGCCAGGCATCCGCGTCCCGCTTCGTCGCAGCCGGCTTCGATACGGTCTTTTTTCAGGCAGGGGAGTAACATGTGTTTATTTGCAGTTTTTTTGGAACATGCGACAGACCTGTTCTATTCCTGACGCCAGGGAATCAATTTCTTCCATCGTATTATAGAAGGCGAACGATGCCCTGACGGTTCCTTCAACGCCCATCCGGTGCATCAGCGGTTCGGCGCAGTGGTGGCCCGTACGGACAGCTATGCCTAGCCGGTCTAACAGCATTCCCATGTCGTAATGATGGATATTGCCGGCTAAGAAGGAGATGACGGCGCTTTTGTTCCGGGAAGGCCCGAATATGCGTATTCCTTCGATGGCCGTCAGGCGTTGCGTGGCGTAATGCAGCAGGCGGTCTTCATACGCGGCTATTTCCGGCAGCCCGATGTCATTTATATAGTCGAGTGCGATGGCCAGCGCGGCGCTTCCGATATAATCCGGCGTTCCCGCTTCAAACTTGAACGGCAGGCCGTTGAATGTTGTTTTTTCAAACGATACGGATGCGATCATTTCCCCTCCGCCCTGGTATGGAGGTATTTTATCCAGCCATTTTTCTTTTCCGTATAAAATGCCGATGCCTGTCGGGCCGTATACCTTATGCCCCGAAAAGGCGTAAAAATCTGCGTCCAGCTCCTGAACATCCACTTTTTGATGTGCAACGGCCTGTGCGCCGTCAATCAGTACCGGGACATTGTGTTCGTGGGCTATCCGGATCAGTTCCTTCACCGGGTTGACCGTTCCCAGCACGTTTGAAATGTGGGTGACGGAAACTAATTTTGTTTTTTTCGTAAATAAATTCACGAACGTATCCATGTCCAGTTCCCCGTCTTCGTTTACCGGTATGACCCTGATGGAGATGTCATAACGTGCGGCCTGAATTTGCCAGGGTACGATATTGGAATGGTGCTCCATGCCGGAAATGATTATTTCGTCGCCGGGCGACATCAGTTCGTAGACGAAGCCGGAAGCTATGAGATTAATGGATTCGGTAGCGCCGCGTGTGAAAATAATTTCCCCGGGTCTGGCTGCGTTGATGAATTTTTGTACGGTGCGACGGGCTTCTTCATGCACTTCCGTTGCCTGCTGGCTCAGGAAGTGTACGCCACGATGTATATTTGCATTTACATTATAATATTCTTCCGTGATCTTTTCGACAACGCTGCGCGGTTTCTGGGTGGTGGCTGCGTTGTCGAGGTAGATGAGCGGCTTGCCGTATACCGTGCGCTTTAAAATCGGGAAATCGTTCCGTATTGTTTCGTTCATAATATGATGCATATAAATATATGGACGCAAACATAGGTAAAATTTCCGGGATAGAAATGAAGATTTAAGTTTATTTCCATGAATTATGCTATTTTTTTGTGGGAAAGATTTGCCGGGAAATATAAATAACTTATATTTGCTCCCCAAAAATTATTTATCGTTTAATATTTAAAACACACAAGAAAATGGAGAAGCCTTATGTTATAGGGATTGATATTGGGGGTACCAATACAGTGTTCGGAGTTGTTGATGCGCGCGGGACCATTCTTTACAACGGTTCTATCAAGACCGGCACTTATGAAGATGTGAATGATTATGTTTCGGAGTTGGCCGGAGGGCTTAAAGTCGTTATTGAAGAGGCCGGCGGACCGGGTCAGATCAAAGGGATCGGCGTCGGAGCGCCTAACGGCAACTATTTTAATGGATGTATTGAGTTTGCTCCGAATTTGCCGTGGAAGGGAAAAATTCCTTTGGCACAGCTTATCAGTGACAAAACGTATCAGATTCCGGTTATATTGACCAATGACGCCAATGCCGCTGCGATTGGGGAAATGACTTACGGCGCCGCTCGCGGCATGAAAGATTTTATTGAAATCACGCTTGGTACGGGCGTGGGGAGTGGTATCGTGATCGGCGGAGTGCTGGTTTACGGGCATGACGGTTTTGCCGGCGAGCTGGGACATGTGACGATCCGTGAAAATGGCCGCCTTTGCGGATGCGGTCGTCATGGCTGCCTGGAAGCCTACGCTTCGGCGACGGGAGTGGCGCGTACAGCGCGTGAGATCCTTGTGAACCGTACGGAAAAAAGCTCCCTGCGTGATCTTAATCCGGAAGACATTACGTCCAAGGATGTGTATGATGCAGCGGTTAAAGGGGATAAATTGGCTCAGGAAATATTTGAGTATACGGGAAATATACTGGGAGAATCCTTATCCAACTTTGTGGCATTTTCCAGTCCCGAAGCGATTGTTCTTTTCGGCGGGCTGACGAAAGCGGGCGATCTGATCCTGAATCCGGTGAAACGGTCTATGGAAGATCACATGCTGAAAGTATTCCAAGGGAAAACAAAACTGCTTGTTTCACAGCTGAAGGAGAGTGATGCGGCGGTTCTGGGTGCGAGCGCTCTTGCCTGGGAAGTGAAAGAAGCCTGAATTTTCCGGTATTTTTAAGGATAAAAGGATATTCGTTTCGGTACGGATATCCTTTTTTTACCATAATAAACAGGTTTATTTTGTATTCCCCGCAGCTTGCATTATCTTTGCAAAAGATATGAAAAATAATATGAATACAATTAAGAAAATCATTATTCCGTTGTGTTGGGTCGCAGTCAGTCTTGCGGCAAACGGACAGCGTTCTTATCCGTTTGATTCGGCAGACAGGCTTTTTGCGGAAGGAAAAGACCTCTTTGAGTTGAAAAATTATGCCGGATGCGTCGATAAGCTGGAAGCCTATAAAAAAGTCGCGAAAAACAGCGACTTGGTGCAGGAGTCCGATTATATGCTGGCATATATCGTTTTTGAGCAGGGAAAGGAGCATGCCGTGGAACTGCTGGAATCTTACCTGAAACAATATCCGGATTCCCGCCACGGAGATGAGGCGTGCCTGTTAATAGGAACCGGCTATTTTGAACGGGAGGACTATACGCGTGCGGAAAACTGGCTGGCGGATGCACGTATTGATGCCTTGAATCCCGGACAGCAGGAAGTCCTGAACTATCGCCTGGCTTATTCCCGGATGCAGAATGACGATTTGGCGGGCGCGCGCGGGAATTTTGTGACGGTTCGCGAATTTGGCGCCGAATATTCCCAGGCTTCCACCTATTATATCGCCTATATTGATTATGCGACCGGAAAGTATGATGAAGCAATGCGCGAATTTAACCGCCTGAAAAAGAATCCGGAGTATCGCGAACAGGCCAATTATTATATCGCCCAGATCAATTATATCGAAGATAATCATGATGAGGTGGTGAAACTGACCGATCGTTTGCTCCGTACGTATCCGGACAGCGACAATAACACGGAACTGTACCGTATAGCCGGAAATTCTTATTACCAGCTGGGTAATCAGGATGAAGCCGTTACGATGTTAAAACGGTATGTGGAGTCGGTCGATACGCCTGCGCGCGGTGAGCTTTATCTGCTGGGGGTCTGTGAATATAACCGGGGCGAGTATATGAATGCGGTCGATGCGCTCTCGCAGACGGTTACCGAGGAGGATGAACTGACCCAGAACGCAAGCCTTTATCTGGGGCAAAGCTATATACAGCTGAACGACAGGAACAATGCCCGCATGGCGTTTGACCAGGCAAGCTCAATGCAGTTTAACCGGAAAGTCCGGGAGACCGCGCTGTATAATTATGCCCTGCTGATCCATGAGACATCGTTTACCGGGTTTGGAGAGTCCGTTAAAGTCTTTGAGAAATTCCTGAATGATTTTCCGGAATCGCAGTATTCCGATAAGGTAAACGATTACCTGGTGGAGGTTTACCTCACTTCTAAAAATTATGATGCGGCGCTGGAATCGATTGATAAGATTCGCCAGCCCAGCCCGAAAATTCTGGAAGCGAAACAGAATGTCCTGTTCCAGTTGGGCAACCAGGCCTTTATGAATGTTGAAATGGAGAAGGCCGTTGATTATTTTAACCAGACCATAGCGCTTGGGAACTATGATAACGAAGCCCGCGCCAACGCTTATTTCTGGCGTGGGGAATCGTATTACCGCCTGGAACGGTATTCAAATGCCATAACGGATTTTAACAGCTATCAGAATCTGTCGAGGTATGATACATCGTCGGATGCCCATTCACTCGTTTATTACAATCTGGGGTACTGTTATTTTAAACGTCAGGATTTTGAACAGGCGCTGGTCTCTTTCCGCCGCTATGTGACGCTGGAACAGAAGCAGGAATCCAAATCGTTTGCAGATGCATTCAACCGTATTGGCGACTGTCTGTTTTATGACCGTCGGTTTACCGAGGCGGAAACGAATTATTCGCGGGCGGTGGCGCTTCAGCCTTCTTCGGCTGATTATGCCGTTTACCAGCGGGGTTTTGTACTGGGGCTTCAGCGTGATTATGATGAAAAAATACGGATGATGGATCGCGTGATTAATGAATTTCCGGCATCACAATATGTAGACAATGCCCTTTTTGAGCGTGGACGCACATACGTGTTACTTGAAAAATACGGTGAGGGGGCGGCTTCGTTCAGGACGCTGATCGATCGGTATCCGCAAAGCAGTCTTGCTCCGAAGGCCGGCGTACAGCTTGGATTATTATATTATAACGACAATCAGCTGGAACGTTCCATTGAAGCGTATAAGCGCGTGATTGACGGATACCCCGGAAGTGAAGAAGCTAAAATCGCGGTTCAGGATCTTAAATCCGTATATATTGATATGAATGACATCAGTTCATATGCTTCTTATGTCAATTCCCTCGAGGGACAGGTGCATATAGAAATAAGCGAGCAGGATTCGCTGACCTATCTGGCTGCGGAAAAACTGTTTACGCGGGGCGACTTTGACGGCGCGCAAAGAAGTCTGGCCGGTTATCTGAGATCCTATCCGGGTGGAGCGTTCAGTTCAAATGCAAATTATTACCTGGCGAAAATAGCGTTTGATAAAAAGGATTATACGGAAGCGAAAAGGCTGTTTACGCTTCTGCTGGCCGGCGGTGATACGAAATTCCGGGAAGAAGCGCTGGCGCGCAAATCGGAAATCGAATACTTTGAAAAAGATTATGCGACGGCCATCAAGACCTTCCGTGAATTACAGGCGGTGGCCGAGTCCCGCGAAAACCGTGAAGCCGCCAAACTCGGCATCATGTGGTGCGCCCAGTATACGGGCAATGAGGCGGAAGCGCTGGAAGCCGCCAACGAATTGCTGAAAGAGGCCAACCTTTCACCCGAAATCGAATCGCAGGCACGGTACCTGCGCGCCAAATCATACCTCAAGTTAGGAGATACAGCCAAAGCTACCGATGATTTGTCGGCGCTAAGTAAGGATATGCGTACCGAACAGGGCGCCGAAGCAAAATACCAGCTGGCGCAGATTTACTATGATAATAAGGATGTGAAACGCGCCGAAAAAGAGCTGCTCGACTTTATTGAAAAAGGCACCCCCCATCAATACTGGCTGGCACGCGGATTTATCCTCCTGGCCGATATTTATATTGATAAGGGGGACGACTTCCAGGCGCGTCAATACCTGACCTCGCTTAAGCGGAATTATAGCGGAAGTGAAGAGGTAGACAGTATGATAGAAAACAGATTGCAAAAATTAAAAAAATAAATAAACATGGTAATGCGTAAGATACAAGCGGTGATGATTACAGTTCTTTTGTCGGGCGTGAGCTTGTCGGGTTTTGCTCAGGAACCGGATCACAATAAGGAAGACGAAAAGGAACGGATCGACCGGCAACAAAATCTCAACCGCGAGATGACTTTGGAGCGTGAATATGATCCGATCGTGCAGGATGCAGCAAAAGTAAACACGCTTCCGGTCGTCCGTGAGATGAATATTTCAAAGCGTCCGATTGTCTATTCGGACTATGCGGCGCCGACGTTTCCCGATAAGGAAATGAACCTCTTACCCGCCGGCAGGCTGATGACGGAGGTTGCACACAGCGAACGTAACGGATATCTGCATTTTGCCGGCGGTATGCTGATGAACTTCAATGGCGATTTCGGTTATCATTTGCTGAATACCGGCCGTGACAAGTTGGACGTGTATTTTTCACACCGTTCCACAAATGGGGATGTCAAATTTTCGGCAGACAGTGTGGCAAAACGGAAGGCGAAACTGAATGATAATTTCGGCGGACTTGATTTTAAGCACCGTTTTGACGCGGCTACCCTGTCGTTGGGAGGCAGTTTCGGCCATTCGGCATTTAACTACTACGGCGTGCCGGCCCATACGTTCACGGCGCCTGTCCCTGTCGTGGAAAATGATTCTGCAACGAACCAGGGGAACCGGTATATAAACGTGTATGCAGGCGTTGCCTCTAACCGCGAATCTTCTCTGGGGTATCATATCGGCATTGATTACAGGAATTTTAATCAGAAATATGCCTTGAGCAAGGTCTATGACGGCATGACGGAAAACAGCATCGGCCTGAACCTGGGCCTGCGTTCCCCGGTCAGCAACGGCCAGTGCTTTGGCGTTGACCTTAAAACGAATCTGCTGACTTATACCGAACCGGGAACAGACGAAGTGAAAATTGACAGTACGGCGTTTAATAACCGTTATGAGGTAACCCTTAGCCCTTATTACCGTTTGGAAAATAAGAAGGTGAAACTGTTGCTGGGCCTGAACCTGATGCTTGTTTCTCAGGACGGAACGGAAGTTTTCATTTCTCCGAATGTAGCGCTGGATGTTCCGGTCGCAAACTGGAGTCTGTTTTACGTGAACCTTGGCGGGGGTATTGAGTCGAATACGATGTATGAACTGTCACGCCTGAACCGTTATCTTAATCCGGCATTTACCCCGGATGTTTCCAGAACATGGGCGGATTTAAAGCTTGGAGTGCGCAGCGCCGCCGCCGAAGGCCTGTGGTTTGACCTGTTTGCCGGATATAAATATACCGAATCGGATGTTTTTTATAATCCCTCGTCCTATAGTTGGATAGATAACGGGTTTAATAATGTAAGCATGGCCTTTCAGCCTGTTTCGCAGCGGTTGCAGGCCGGCGCCACGTTGAAATATGATTATCAGAAGATCGTTGATTTTTATCTGAAAGGAGTCTATAACCATTATAATTTAAAATACCTGGATACCTGGAAAAATGCTTACGGTGCAGCGGAACCGGATGCGGATGACGCGCTGGAAGCCTATGGCAGGCCGGCATTCACGGTCGATGCCGGTTTAACGGTTCGTCCGCTCAAACCGCTTGCGTTAAGCCTTGATTACAGCATGGCGTCAGGCATGTATGCCCGTCTGGATAAGGAGAATGTAAAAATGGGTGCAATCAATGATTTACGCTTCCGGGCCTCCTGGATATTTAATGATGTGTTCGGTGTATATGCACAGTTCAACAACTTATTATTCCGGAAGCAGGAACTGTATTATGGGTATCCATTGCAGCCGTTTAGCGCAATGGCCGGTTTTAGTGTGACATTTTGATGTAAAGTAAATCGTCGTATGAAAAAAGTATTTTTATTGCTGTGCATGTTCTTTTTATTTTCTGAAGGATATGCCCAGATCTATAATCCCGTTAAATGGTCGATTGAATTTCGGGATCTTCCGTCGGCAGAAAAAGAAATTGTTTTTAAAGCGGATATTGAAAGCGGATGGCACCTGTACGATATGAACCTGCAAGGCGGACCGGTGTCAACCTCCATATCGTTTGAAGTGTTGCAGGGTGCGGAAACGGTAGGCGACGCGGTTGCATCTGTCCGGCCGACGGAGATTTTCGACAAACAGTTCAACATGAATATTCGCTGGTTTGAACACACGGTCACTTTCACCCGGAAAATCAAAATAACCGATTTCAGGAAATTCAGGCTGTCCGGCGAAGTGGAGTACATGGTGTGTAACGATGAAACATGCCTTCCGCCGGAACGCGTACCCTTTTCGTTTGACAGGAAACATGTAAAGCATATACCCGACCCGGAAGCGCCGGCAGGAGAAGAAGCCGTTTCCCCGCCCGAAGGAGAGCCGGTTCCCGATCCGGACTCAATGGAAACCCCCGGCGAAGAAGAAAGAACGGTAAGTGTTCTTTCCGGCCTGCTTTCCCGAACGGCAAAAAAGCCCGCCCAAGAACCGGATCCGGTTGCGTCGGAAGAACGGGAAACCTTCTGGTGGACGCCTGTAACGGATGAGCTGAAAGCCCTGGGGGATGAGACCTCTTTCACCATGGACCGCTCTTTCCTGTATATCTTCATAGCCGGCTTCGCAGGCGGCCTGCTGGCATTGCTTACGCCCTGCGTCTGGCCGATGATACCGATGACCGTCAGCTTTTTCCTGAAACGCGCGAAAAGCCGGAAACGCGCGATCCGTGACGCTCTCCTGTACGGCTTTTCGATCATCCTCATTTACCTTGCCATGGGATTGCTCATTACGGGTATTTTCGGCGCGAGCGCACTCAACAGTTTATCCACCAATGCCATTTTCAATACGGCGTTTTTCCTGCTGTTAGTCATTTTTGCCATGTCCTTTTTCGGAGCCTTCGAGCTTGTCCTGCCCTCATCCTGGACGACGGGAATAGATAAAAAGGCCGACTCGACCACCGGGTTAGTGAGTATATTCCTTATGGCATTTACGCTGGCGCTTGTTTCCTTTTCATGCACCGGGCCGATCATCGGGACTTTACTCGTCGAGGCCGCCTCACAGGGCGACGCCACCGGCCCGGCTGTCGGGATGTTCGGTTTCGCACTGGCGCTGGCCATCCCCTTCACCCTCTTTGCCGTTTTCCCGAATATGCTTCAGAACATGCCGAAGTCCGGGGGATGGTTGAACTCCGTAAAGGTCGTACTCGGATTCCTGGAACTGGCGCTGGCCTTTAAATTCCTCTCTGTTGCGGATTTGGCCTACGGATGGGGCATTTTAGACCGCGAAGTATTTCTCGTTTTCTGGATTGTCATTTTTATCTTACTGGGATTTTACCTGCTTGGAAAGATCCGTTTCCGTCACGATGCGGAATTGAAATACATTTCCGTCACCCGTTTATTCCTGTCCGTCATCTCCTTCGCCTTTGCCGTCTACATGATCCCCGGCCTCTGGGGTGCGCCGCTGAAGGCGGTCAGCGCCTTTGCTCCTCCCCTCTATACGCAGGATTTTAACCTGTACAGTGATGCGGTGCACGCTCAGTTTGACGACTATGAAACGGGAATGGAGGCGGCTGCCAGGCTGCAAAAACCGGTATTGCTGGATTTCTCCGGCTATGGCTGTGTAAATTGCCGCAAGATGGAAGCGGCCGTATGGACCGATCCGCGGGTGAAACAGCTTATTGAAAAAGAATTCATACTGATCACATTGATGGTAGATGACAGGACAAAACTCCCGGATCCGATTGAAATAGAAGAAAACGGAAGGCGGCGCGTACTGAAGTATGCCGGTGACAGGTGGAGTTACCTGCAGCGCAGTAAATTCGGCGCAAATGCCCAGCCTTATTATATGATTCTTGACAATGAAGGCTTCCCGTTATCACCTTCGTATGCCTACGATGAAAATATACCCGGGTATATTCATTTTCTTGAAAACGGAAAGAAACAGTATCGCTTAAAAACCGGACAATGAATACAAGAAAAGAACAGATGGAAGCTTTCGGACGCCTGCTGGACATCCTCGACGAGCTTCGCGAGAAATGCCCGTGGGACCGGAAGCAGACCAACGAAAGTCTCCGCACAAATACAATCGAAGAAACGTATGAACTCTGCGATGCCCTCATGCGGGAAGATCAGGCGGGTATCAAAAAGGAACTGGGCGATATGCTGCTTCATATCGTGTTTTATGCAAAGATCGGCTCCGAAAAGGGATCGTTTGATATAAAAGACGTATGCGACGCCCTGTGTGATAAGCTGATCTTCCGCCACCCGCATGTTTTCGGGGATGTGAATGCCGGTACGCCTGAAAAAGTGGAACAGAACTGGGAACAGCTCAAGCTGAAGGAAAAAGGCGGCAACAGGACGGTTCTCGAAGGCGTACCGGCCGCCCTTCCGTCCATAGTAAAAGCGCAGCGTATCCAGGAAAAAGCGCGGAACGTCGGCTTTGACTGGGAAAAACGGGAGCAGGTATGGGATAAAGTAGAAGAAGAATTAGCGGAATTACGTGAAGAAATCAACCGGATGGACGACGACAAAAAGGAAGCGGAGTTCGGCGATTTTATTTTCAGCATGATTAACGCCGCCCGCCTGTATGGCATTAATCCGGACAATGCACTGGAACGCACCAGTCAAAAATTTATCCGCCGTTTCACCTACCTCGAATCTCAAACAATCGCAAAAGGCCGTTCCTTAAAAGACATGTCCCTGTCCGAAATGGACGTCCTCTGGAACGAAGCCAAACAGAAAGGCCTGTAATTCTACCGACATGTCATCCCTCCGGGATTTTCTGTCGCACATCCGAAATTTGAAAATTTATACTGCGCACGGGATGGTTTTGTGCATTCCCTGTCGGGGGAATCCTGTCAATAGAAAAACGTGTGCCGCTCATTTGTTCTTCCCCGTAGGGCAATATACAAAAACCATGCCGTGCGTAGTTCAGGTATGAAGTGACCCTTCTCATACCCCGTGCTATCCTTCGCTCTTGCGACGGGGTTAAATGCTTACGGCATAAGAAAAGCGCCTATTTATATTATATTGTCGATTTTGGAAATCAAATTATCGATTTTGTGAATAATTTACGAACGTTTTTATTCTGTTATTTGAGCCGGATAAAAACAATTAAAAACAATTATTCATATAAGGTAACTCTTATCGCTACCCGTCCTCAGTGATAGAAGGAATCTTTAAATTTTGTATTGTGTTATTTAATATAATAAACTAGTAACCTATGACATAGAAGCAATAGACACAAAAACCCATAAACACAAAATGGAAAACTGCAAGTAGCTAAGTTCGTCGTTAACAAATATAAGTACTAACGTTTAATTAATGAAATTACCAATTTTAAGCATATTATGTTATGAAAAGGAGTCACAAACCTAAGTTGTCGGATTTAAAGAAAATACCGATAAGGAAAATCTGTTTTCTGATTTTACTTCTTTGTATTGCTTCTCCATTTATTAATGCCCAAGCCCTTAGAACAATTACGGGTAGCGTTAATGATGAAACAGGAGAACCTGTTATCGGAGCGAATATCAAGGAGAAAGGTGTAGCTGCCAACGGGACAATCACCGATATAAACGGCAAATTCAGCCTGAACGTATCACAGGGAGCGACGCTGATTGTTTCCTACATCGGCTATGTAACGCAGGAGATTGCCGT
>JAISCL010000348.1 GCA_031265585.1 Tannerella sp.
GACAATTTCGGTAACGATCCGAATATAGTCAAAGTGTATTTTAACAGTAAACCGGCGCCGGTAGTGGGCTGCAACAGCGGAAACATACTGGTCATCACTCCGCGGCAGCCCGGCGACACCTGTGTGATTTCGCTCGTCATAGGGCAGGATTCAACGGTGTTTGCTCAAAAATACGTCTATCATACCCGCGAGGTTGTATCGACGATTGTAGGGCAAAGGGGGACTACGGCCTTCAAGGAGGGCAGTTTCGGCGAGGCGACGTTTTGGCAGCCGACGTACCTCACGGTTGACGACGAGGGGAACCTGTTCCTCGCACACCAGGACAGTCCCAACAGCGTGGTCATGATCAGCCAGCAGAACCGTTCGGTGACGCAGCTGTTTTTGTGCCCGAACAAGCCCAATGCGCCGAGTACCGATATTACGGGACGGGTGATTGTGGTGCCGGCAGACGGCGGAGACGCCTACAAGGATACTTATTACGAGTTTGACGCCGATGCCCAGTGGACGCCCAGGACGCGGAAAATACTGCATCCCACGCCGGCTGACGTGGCGAACGGTACGCCGGATTTCAATGTCAACCTGTATAAACATTCGTTTGCAATCTGCATGTTGGACAGCATGGTTTATACACGTTCAAACCGCGACGGGTACCTGCTTAAATTCAATCCGAAAACACGCATGGGGGAGGCGGTGGATGTGAACGGGTCGACGAGGTGCAATCCCCTGAACAGCGATACCTATCTTGTCTTTGACCCGGTCAACAAGTCGAGGATGTACTGTGCCAGCACGAGCCAGCACTGCATCCACTATTTTGACGTGCTGACGGGCGAAACCGGGGTTTATGCCGGGAAAAGCGGGGAGTCCGGCTGGAAGGACGGACAGATTGAAGACGCCCGGTTTAACGGGCTGCGCCAGATGGTGCTGGACAATGACGGCAATCTGATTGTGGCGGACGTCAACAATCACTGCATCCGTCAAGTCTCCCCGGAAGGCATCGTGACGACCATTGTGGGCATTGCCGGCAAGAGCGGCTATCAGGACGGAAATTCCGATGATGCCCTGTTTAATTCTCCCTGGGGCCTGTGCATCGACCGGAACGACGGCAGCATCTATATCGCAGACCGGGGAAACAAGTGTATCCGTAAACTAACCAGAGAATAAAAAGTATGAAACAGTTAATCATTGGCATCACACTGCTGCTGTGCGCGGTGATGCAGGTATCGGCGCAGCGGAACCTGACCGTACAGGGAACCGTATATGATGAAACCGGCGAGACCATGCCCGGTGTTGCCGTTTATATAAAGGACAGGCCGGGAATAGGCACGACTACCGACGAAAACGGTGTTTTTTCAATCAAAGCCTCCAAAAATGAGGCGGTCGTTTTTTCGTATATAGGCTATAAAAAGGTGGAACATTATGTTCAGAAAGAAGAAGCCGGTTTGGAGATCCGGCTGGAAGTGAGCGCTTCGGAACTGGAGGAAGTGGTGGTGGAAGCGCTGGGAATCAAGCAGCGTAAAATCAGCACGGTAGGGGCTGTCAGCACGATTGACGCCAGGGATCTGCAGGTGCCGGCCACGGCGCTCACGAATATGCTTGGCGGACGGATGGCAGGCGTGATCACCATGCAGACGAGCGGTGAACCGGGGAAGAACATTTCGGAATTTTGGATACGGGGGATCGGTACGTTTGGCGCGAATGCTTCCGCTTTAGTCCTTATCGACGGACTGGAGGGCGACATTAATTCCGTTGACCCGGCAGATATTGAAAGCTTTTCGGTGCTGAAAGACGCCTCGGCTACCGCTGTTTACGGCGTGAGGGGCGCGAACGGCGTTGTGCTGATCAATACCAAACGGGGCGAGGAGGGCAAGCTGAAAATCTCTTTCCGCAGTAACCTGTCGCTCTCGAAGCTGCAGCGCCTGCCCGATTACGTCGGCTCTTACGATTATGCCAGCCTGGTCAACGAAGCGCTCATCTCCCGCGGCGACCAGCCCAAATACAGCGCCGGCGACCTCGACATCATCCGCTACGGCCTCGACCGCGATCTCTTCCCGGATGTGGACTGGCAGAAGGAGATTATCCAGCCCCTCAGCCTGCAGCAAACGTATTACGTGAACGCACAGGGCGGCGGAAGTGTGGCCAAGTATTTCCTGAGCCTGGGCATGTCGGAAGAAAGCGCTGCCTATAAAGTCAGCCCCGACAGCCAGTACGGCGCCAAGACAGGCTACAATACATACACGTACCGTACAAACCTGGATATTAAGCTGACGGAGAGTACCCATGTGTTTTTCAGCACCGATGGCTACCTGACGCGCCGTACACAGCCGGGCATGACGAATACGGAACTCCTCTGGTTCTCGCTTTCGTCGATGACGCCGATCGTCGTCCCGCTCGTCTATTCCACCGGACACCTTCCCACGTACGGTACCGGCGAGGACAATATTTCGCCGTACATCATGATGAATTACCTGGGCACTGCGTCGGAAAGCACGAACACGTTTAAGAATACGATTAACGTCGACCAGGACCTGTCGGTTCTCCTCGACGGCCTGAACCTCCGCGTACAGGGCGCGTTTGATACGAAAACGTACTTTAACGAGCGCCGCTACGTAATGCCCGACATGTATTATGCCTCCTCCCGCGGCATAGACGGCGAACTGCAGCTGGCCCGGCGGGTGAACAGCATCAATGCCATGTACAGTTACGCCCAGCGCCAGTACCGCAAGTACCATCTCGAATCAACGCTTAACTACAACAGGCTCTTTAACGAAATGCACCGCTTCTCCTTCCTGGCCTATTATTACATGAGCGATTCGAAGGATACGAACGACATCTCCGGAGGAGGCATCGGCCCGAGCATGAAGGCCATACCGAAACGCTACCAGGGCCTGTCGAGCCGCCTGACGTACGGTTATCTCGACACCTACCTGCTGGACGTCAATTTCGGCTACACCGGCTCGGAAAACTTCCAGAGCGGGCATCGCTTCGGCTTTTTCCCGTCCGTCGCCCTCGGATGGGTGCCGACGCAGTACGAATTTGTCAAAGACCGGCTGCCCTGGATCACTTTCTTTAAAATCAGAGGCTCGTACGGGACGGTCGGCAACGACCGGATCTCCGATACCCGCTTCCCGTACCTGACCATCGTCAATTCCAATGCCTCCACCGGATGGGGCTACCGGGAATCGGGCATTTCCGAAAACAGCATTGGTGCCGACAACCTGGTCTGGGAAAAAGCCGTCAAGGCAAACATCGGCATTGACGCCCACTTCTTCGACGAAAAGCTGAACCTGACGGTGGATGCATTCAACGACAGGCGCAACGGCATCTTTCAGGAACGCGCCAACATACCCGGATACGCCGGACTGGTGCAAATGCCCTACGGCAATGTCGGCCGCATGAAGAGCTACGGCTCCGACGGCAACATCTCCTACACGCACGAGCTGAACCGGGACTCGCACTTTACCCTGCGCGCCAACTATACCTATTCCGCCAACGTGGTGGAAAACTGGGAGCAGGCAACGCCCAAATACGATTACCAGCAATATTCCGGCTATCCGCACGACGCCATACGGGGCTACATTTCCATGGGCCTCTTCCGCGACGAACAGGACGTGGAAAGCAGTCCGGCCCAAACCTTTTCGTCGGAAGTGCTGCCCGGGGATATCAAATACAAGGACGTGAACGGAGATGGAGTGATCAATGCCGACGACCGCGTTGTCCTCTCATACCCTACATATCCCCGCCTGATGTACGGCTTTGGCGGCGAATACCAGTGGAAAAACCTTACGCTGGGAATCCTGTTCAAGGGCACCGGCGACTGTGACTTCTATTATGTCGGCCAGGAGGTCAGTCAGTTTGGCATGAATTATATCAACGGGATGGGGTATGTGCCCTTTCATGCCGGCGAAATGGGCAGCGTGCAGACGATTGTTGCCGACCCCGCGAACCGGTGGATCTCACGGGAATATGCCGAAAAAATGGGAATGGACATGTCCCTGGCGGAAAATCCCGATGCCCGCTTCCCGCGGCTGACTTTCGGACGCAACGAGAACAACTCCCAGATCTCGGATTTCTGGAAAGGAAATAAAAAATACCTGCGGCTGCAGGAAGTGAGTCTTAACTATAACCTGAAAGCGGACCGGCTACGCGGTATCGGCGTTTCTTCGATCGATTTCCAACTGGTGGGAAACAATCTTTACATCTGGGACAGTGTCGGAATCTATGACCCCGAACAGGCGCAGTTTAACGGACGGGCGTATCCGATCCCTTTACGCGGGACGTTCCAGGTTTATATACATTTCTAAATACTTGACGGATATGAAAACAATAAAAAAATATTTCGGAATTTATGCGGTAGCGCTGACTGTCCTGCTCCCGCTGTTCAACGCATGTGACTTTCTGGACGTTGACGATTACTTTAACGAGACGCTCAAATATGATTCCATCTTCCACAACAAGCTGAACCTGGAAAAATATCTCTGGGGCACGGCCAACTCTTTCGACGATGAAGGCGGAATTTTCGGCAACGTGGTTTATACGCCGGGTATCATGGCTACCGACGAGGCCTTCTCGCTGGGAGCCGCATACAACGGCTTACAGCTTGTACTTGGGGAGGTTACGGCCTCCGATGCACAGGGAATCAATATCTACGACAAAATGTACCGGGTCATCCGGAAGGCGAATACGATTTTTGCCCGTATGGATGACGCCGTTGACCTTACATCCATCGACCGTCGCGAAATAATGGGTTATACGCATTTCATGCGCGCCTATGCCTATTATAACCTGATCAATCTGTACGGGCCGGTAGTGCTCCTGCAGGATGACGTCCTCGAGACCAACGAGGAACCCGAATACTATGAACGCTACAGGAATACGTACGATGAGTGTATCGAGTACATTTGCGAGGAATTTGACAGGGCGGCCAACTATTTGCCTTCGGAAGTGGCTGTCAATTATTTTGGCCGTCCCACGCGCGGCGCGGCGCTGGGGCTGATCGCCCGCCTGAGGCTTCAACATGCCAGTCCGCTTTTCAACGGCGGTGGCAGGGAAGGGAATGCAGCGCGTTTTTATTTCGATGATTTCAAACGCTCGTCCGACGGGATTCATTATATTCAGCAGCAGTACGACGAGCAGCGGTGGGCCGTTGCAGCGCAGGCGGCTAAACGGATCATCGACTGGGGCGTCTACCGTTTGCATACCGTCGAACGTACGGGCGATACGAGGCCGCTTCCGCCCGGTGTGCCGGACGCAGGTTTCCCGGACGGGGCAGGGAATATCGACGCTTTTCATTCATACAGCGACATGTTCAACGGCGAATCGCTCTCGCCGCGTAATCCCGAATTTCTCTGGGCGCGCTATTCTTCACAGGTACGGAGTTTTACGCAAAGGTCGTTCCCCGTTACCTATTTCCGCGGATACAACAATCTTTGTGTAACTCAAAAAATTATTGACGCCTATTATATGGAAGACGGACGGACGAAAGAGGAGGCGATGAGCGACGGGACATACAGCGAAACGGGATATATGGACGGGACGTACGCTTTCTCCGGCTATCAGCTGGGGCCGAATGTCCATAAAATGTATGTGAACCGTGAAATGCGCTTTTATGCAAGCGTGGCTTTCAGCGGAACCTGGTGGACGGCCACGTCTACATCCGAAGCCTCTTACAAAAATCAGCAGATCTTCTACGACTACAGCGGCGCAGGAGGCAGGTCGGCCGTAACCGAGGATGTGAACGCATATCCGATCACCGGCTATACGCTGCGTAAATACGTGCATCCCGAAGACGCATGGGCAGGCGCCGGCGCTTTCGTCCTGGAAAAACCGTTCCCGATTATACGTTATGCGGAAATCCTGCTTTCGTATGCGGAAGCGCTCAATAATCTCCAAAGCCCCTATACCCTGACCGATGCCGACGGGAATGAGACGGTTTTTACGCGCGATGTTCAGCAGATCAGGTACTGTTTCAACCAGGTTCGCTACCGTGCAGGCTTGCCGGGGCTGACGGATGAAGAGCTTGCCGATCCCGGTGTCGTGCAGGAATTGATTGAAAGGGAACGTCTGCTGGAGTTCCTGTGTGAGAATCGCCGTTTCTACGATGTGCGCCGCTGGGGAAAATACGTCGACAGTGAAAATGAACTGATGATGGGCATGAATACCGATTTGTCCGGGGACGATTATTACACGCGCGTGCCGCTGAATCATTCAAAAGCGCGCCGCAGGGTCGTCAACCGCAAATTTGTCTTTATGCCGATTATGATTTCCGAACTGCGCAAAGCGTCTGCGCTTGATCAGAATCCGGGATGGGAATATTGATGGAACGAATTAATTTGAATCATTATGAAAAAATATATTTTTATCATTTGTCTGTTTTTTGCAGGTCTTGTTGCCTGTAATGAAGAAAATTTCTCTTCAAAGGAATATTACAGGTATGTGCTGTATCTGTTGAGTAAGGAAGATTATAATGTATTTTCCGATGTGTACCTGTTTGACGACGGAAACCGGTCAACGGGTTATTTCTCTGTCGGCTGCGGCGGTTCTTTGGCCAATCCCGAAGAGGTTACCGTATATCTGGAGCCGGATACCGTGCTGCTGAACGTTTATAACAGGTCTAATTACGATATAGACACGTCACGGTACGCTCTTTTGATGCCCGGGGACAGATATAGTATTGAAACCATGCAGGTCGTGATCCCGGCGGAAAATGCCGACCAGTATGTGAAAGTAGCCGTTCATGTATTGCCTGACGGCCTTTCGCCCGACTCAACCTATTTCATACCGTTAGCTATCAAAAGCGTGTCCAAATATGAAGTCAATCCTGATAAGTTTAATATATTGTTCCGCATAATGGTTGAAAATCAGTATGCGGGGATGTTGAAAGACACGTATTATTCCATGAAGGGGAACACGCTGGATGATAATGGCGAGATTTTAGCCGGTAGCGGGATCGCTGCCACAAAACTGGCGCGTCCGCTCAGTAAAAACGCCGTGCGGATTTTTGCCGGGACAGGCCCTGTCCGGGCGGATTTCGGGATTGACCCCGTACTGTCGCGGCCAACGCGGGAAGAACTGGACAAATATGGCATCGTATTGACGGTGAGGGACAACAACCGGGTCAATATTACGCCATACGGGACTATTCAGGTAGAACAGGTTGACGGCGAAGGACTGAATATTTATTCCGAAGAACGCGACAATATGGTCGACGACAAGGTAAGCAAATATTTTTACCTGCGTTACAGATACCGCACGCTGAATAAGCCTGCAACCGAATCGGAAGCAGCCGTCTATAACGATTGGCTCTATGTCCGGGAAACCATCCGGAGGCTGGATGAATAAACCGGACGGACATATATAAATCTTCCTCACCGGGAAAACCGGTGAGGAAGATTATTCAAAAAAACCGGCTTCCTTCATTCGGCTTTTTACCGACGACAGCCTGTGGCAAGCGGAATTGCCTCGCAGGCAGGCTTCATGCAATCCGGCGCTGATATGTTGCCGCATCAGAAGTGCGAATTTGTCCGGCACTGCAATCCTGCAGACGGTTCAAATTTCCGTCAATTATCATGAAATATTGACGGAAATTTGATGCGGAAAGTATAGATGCACTTCTGTGAATAGGGCGGCGGATCACGGGATAGCTTGTGAGTTTTTTATTGCACGTGTTTGTGAAACCGGATTTTTTCATGTAAGTTTGCTTGCAAAAACGATTTAATGTATAACAGAGAAAAGAATGAGAAGAAAGCAGACTAAAGTGTCCATGCAGGATGTCGCCGATGCAGTAGGAGTATCCCTCTCTACCGTTTCTTTCGTGCTTAACGGTCAGGAAAAAAAGTTCAGGATTAGTGCGGACATCTCTAAACAGGTATGGGAGATGGCAAAAAAAATGAATTATCAGGTGAATGAGATTGCCAGAAGTCTTCGTACCGGTCTTACACGGACGGTCGCATTGATAGTGGCGGATATATCGGATCAGTTTTACTCAGGCCTTGCATTTCATTTTCAGGAATATGCCGAATCGAAAGGGTATACGGTGATCGTTATTAATACAGGCGAGAAGCAGGAACGCGTCAATTCTGTCTTTAATATATTAAAAAACAGAAAGGTAGACGGCATATTAATGGTTCCTATAGCCAATATAGCGGAAGGCGTTATTGAACGTTTGAACCCGGATATACCCATGGTATTTGTAGACCGGTATTTTGATAAAATGGAAACAAGCCGTGTCATTATCAATAATTATGAAATATCCAAAATGGTGACTCAATTGCTTATCGGCAAAGGATGTAAAAGAATCGCTTTAATAACTTACCGCGATAGTTTGCAACACATGCAGGACAGGAAAAAAGGCTATACGGATGTATTGAGTAAAAATGGATTACTGGATGATAAGATGATCTGCGAAGTAGGTTATACGGATTATAAAAATACGATCAGCGATTTTTTGAAGAGAATATGGAATCTTCCTGCCCCTGTAGACGGACTGTTTATTACTACGGGAGGCTTGTCGTCGGTTGTGATCCGTTGCCTGGTAAAAATGGGCGTCAAACTTCAATCGGATATACAGATTATTGGTTTCGACCGGATGGATATGGCGGTAAACGTTTCAATTCCGTATGTCCGGCAACCCGTAAAAGAGATTTGTGAAAACGCTTTTGATCTTTTGATGAGCAGGATCGATTCGGGAAATAACGCCGGAAACCCCGTTGAATCTGCAATTCCCGCCTCAATTGTTACGGATGCAGACTGGCCTTGATGAGAATGTATTTTCGTTGTTAAAATCAGTGGAATATATAAAAAAATTACATCTTATAATTTTTAACATAAAACGATTTAGCAAATCCATAAATTCTTTTTATATTTGCACCATTGTTCTGTTATGCTATGGATCAATCCTGTTTAAAAAAAATGTTTTTTGAATAAGAGAGATCTTTATGTAATGCTTCTTGAGATGATTTCGGCGTTTTTTTCCGTTCGGCCGCTTACTGATTTTATAAACGAACGACGGATACGCTCTAAAATTTACGTATGTAATTTAATTTTTAACTTAATGGCCTTAATGGCATGAGACAAAAGATTATTTTGACAAAAAATCGATTTTTCAAATATCATATGTGGAGTATGTTATTCAAAATAGTACGGTAGGCGATCAAACTAAACTGAAAAGAAAAAAAACTTTACAAAAGAAGTGATTAAAATTAACTAAATCAGAAAAAAACGATTGAATTATGAGAAAAAACGAAAGAATGTTAATGGGTGGGTGGGCGGGTGGGGTAATTTTCGTTATCAACTCCGAAAAATTGTAAATTTAGTGATTGTATTATGGTTGATAAATATGGGAAATGTCTATTTGAAAGCGGATATATCTCAGCAAAAACCGCTTACGGTGACCGGCATTGTGAGAGATAATACGGGAGAACCGTTGGCCGGCGTGAGTGTAGTTGTTTCCGGAAGTACGGTCGGAACAGCGACCGAATTGGATGGAAAATATCGGATTGATGTTCCGTCCGACGGTTCGCTGACGATTTCTTACATCGGATTCAAGAAAGTTGTTATTCCGGTAAAAAACCGGACGGAAATTGATGTAATGTTGGAAGAAGACGCCCAACAGATTGGAGAAGTCGTGGTTGTGGGATACGGTACACAACAGAAGGTGACCTTAACAGGCGCAGTTTCTGCCGTGAAGGGTGCGGAGATTGTCGTTACCAAAAATGAAAATGTGCAAAACATGCTTACCGGAAAGATTACCGGGGTACGTGTAACACAAAAGACCACCGAACCGGGCGCTTTTAACAATAGTTTCGATATCCGCGGGATGGGTACGCCCTTGATTGTGATCGACGGAGTTCCCCGTACAATGGAAGAATTTCAACGGTTGAATCCGGAAGATATTGAAAACCTGTCGGTGCTGAAAGATGCTTCGGCAGCTATTTACGGTGTACGTTCGGCCAATGGTGTGGTGCTGATTACTACGAAAAAAGGTTCCAAAGATCCCAAGCCGCAAATTAGTTATTCGGGTACCATGACCTTCCAGTTTGTTTCGGGTATGTCCAAGCCGACGGATGCCATCAGTTACATGACAACCGAAAATGAACGAAACATGCACAATTTGTATGATCAGAAATGGATATATTCCGAATCCGAATTTGAAGCTTACCGGAACGGAACGAAAAAAAACCATGACTGGTATGACTACATATTCAAAAATTATGCGCCTGAATCGCAGCATAATCTGAGCATTACGGAAGGAAACGACCGTACTAATTATTATGTGGGAATGGGATACCTATATCAGAACAGTTTTTTCAATACCGACGACCGGAAATACAATAAATACAATGTACTATCCAATCTTTCGACCAAAATCGCTAATAACGTTATGTTTGATCTTCACCTGTCGGCCATTATGGATCAACGGAATCAACCGAATCAGAGTGCCGTATGGACGATTCGCGATTATTGGCGGATGAATCCATTGATCGGCCCATATGCCGATGAGGCGGAAACCATGTACAACCATGCTGTGACCGAGGGTGAAAATCCCGTGTCTTTTATCCACAGTGATCTGATCGGCTGGGAAAAAGACCAAAAAAAATGGATAGAGGGAATGGCCAGTCTAAAATATGATGTACCATGGGTCGAGGGACTGAGCGCAAAAGGAATGTTTAGTTACAACTACAATGTAACGAATTTTGCCCGTCATAAGAAGGAATACTATCAGTATCGTTATGATCAGGCATCCGATTCGTATCAGCGATATTCGGTGTCGTCTCCCAGCCAACTCTACCGGGAAACCAAAGTGAAAACGGTGATGTTGTGGCAATTTCTATTGAATTACGACCGCGCGTTCGGATTGCACAAGGTAAATGGTACTCTGGTATGGGAATCCCAGATTCGGAATGGCGATAACTTTAACGCCCAGCGAAACCTGATACTTGACATTCCTTATCTGCTTGGCGGTAGTGCCGACGGCCAGATTGGAAATATGAGTACTTCCGGAAGCGATTTGTATAAAGAGGCTAACAATGGGTTGGCCGGCAAGTTTAACTATGCCTTTGCTAACAGATACTTGTTTGAAGCCCAATTCCGCTACGACGGCTCGTCCAAATTCGCACCCGGTTATCAATGGGGATTCTTCCCGGCAGTATTGGCCGGGTGGCGTATTTCGGAAGAAACGTTTATCAAAGATTCCGGCTTGTCGTTCATCGAACAGTTGAAACTCCGTGGAAAGTAGGGACGCAGTGATCCTGCGTTTCTACTTTTTCTCAAGTTGCATATTAATAGAATGAGGTTGCAAAATTAAAGGAAACAGTTAGATAAACCGAAATATAAACAAAATTTCGAATTATGAAAAGAATACTTTTTACCACGCTCCTGGGATTGATTCTGGCGGGAGCAAATGCCCAGACCGGAAACATATCGTCATCAGGACATGAAAAAACAACTTTTCAGACTTCCGGGCCATGGAAACCGGTAATGGACGTAAGATCTGATGTCGCCATTGTTTACGGGGTAAACGACCGGCAAGACATGACTTTTGAGCAACGGGTGCAATCGTGGCGAGACCACGGATATACGACACATTTCATGACAGGAATTGCCTGGGGTGAATATCAAGATTATTTCACCGGAAAATGGGATGGAAAATGGCATCTGGACGAAGGGCAAGTAACAGTAACCGGCGATACCATCTGGCACGGAAGGATGGTTCCCTATATCGTGCCGTCGAAAAATTTCCTTCAATATCTGAAAGAGAAACACGTAAAACGGGTAATTGACGCTGGTATCAATGCTATCTATATGGAAGAACCCGAGTTTTGGATGCGAGGAGGATATAGCGAAGCCTTCAAGCGCGAATGGCAGGAATATTATGGTTTTTCGTGGCGAGCGCAGCATGAATCGCCCGAAAATACCTATTTATCCAATAAACTGAAATATCATTTGTACTACCGTGCGCTGGAAGAAGTTTTTACGTATGCAAAGGAATACGGAAAAAGCAAAGGAATGAACGTCCGTTGTTATGTGCCGACCCATTCGCTGGTAAATTACTCGTCGTGGCAAATCGTCAGTCCGGAAGCCAGCCTGGCCTCGCTCCCTTGCGTAGATGGTTACATTGCTCAAGTGTGGACAGGAACGTCGCGCGAACCGACTTATTACAATGGTGTGCGAAAAGAGCGCGTTTTTGAAAATGCCTTTCTTGAATACGGCTCAATGGAATCTATGACCCGGCCTACCGCTCGTAAAATGTTTTTCCTGACCGATCCTGTTGAAGATTGGCCTCGCGATTGGGTCGATTACAAGAAAAATTATCAGGCTACCTTTACGGCGCAATTGCTTTATCCGATGATCGGCAATTATGAAGTAATGCCTTGGCCCGAGCGGATTTATGAAGGTTTGTACAAAACGTGCGCCACTTGTGAAACCAAAGAGCAGATTCCGCGTTTTTATTCTATGCAAATGCAAATAATGATTAATACGCTGAACGAAATGCCCCTGTCGGGAAACAAGATAAACGGTTCGCACGGAATCAGTGTACTGATGTCCAATTCCTTGATGTTCCAGCGTTTTCCTACACATAATAAGGAAAAGGAAGATTCCAAAGACGACGAATCGGAAGATTTTAACAGAGGCAGCATGCAAAAAATGGAAGAAAACCTTGAAGACCCGCAATTCTCTAATTTTTACGGACAAACCCTGCCTTTACTGAAACGCGGCATTCCTGTTAGCACTGTACATATTGAAAATACAGCATATTCGGATACGTGGAAAGACTTGAAAGTACTGGTTATGTCTTACTCCAACATGAAACCGATGAACAGTGAATTTCACAATCACATTGCCCGATGGGTAAAATCCGGTGGCGTACTGGTGTATTGCGGTAAAGATATTGATGCGTATCAATCTGTTATGGAATGGTGGAATACCGGCGGAAATAAATACAAAGTCCCTTCCATGCACTTGTTCGAACAGCTTGGACTTGACCCCACCACTCCGTCGACAGGGGAATATTCATGCGGAAAAGGAAAAGTTTACGTATTGCGTGAAGAACCCAAATCATTTGTATTAAGTTCGAATAATGACAAAATATATTTCGAAACTATTCGAAAAGCATTTGAAACAACGCCTGATACAGATAAACTGGAAATAAAGAACAACCTTTATCTGGAACGCGGACCTTACGTAATCGTTTCCGTTATGGATGAAAGCATATCTTCCGAACCGACGATATTGAAAGGTTTATTCATCGACTTATTCGATCCCGAATTACCGGTATTGCAAACCAAAATTATCCATCCGGATGAGCAGGCCTGTCTATATGACATAAAGAAAATAAAAAACAGGAATAAACCGGCGGTATTGTGTAGCGCTTCGAGGATTTATGACGAGCAGTATTCAAAAAATACATATTCGTTTATCGCTAAAAGTCCGGCACAGACAAACAATGTGATGCGCATATACTTGCCTCAAAAGCCCCGTAAAGCGACGGTACAAAATGTGACAGGTAATTATTTGTGGGATGAAATTTCACATACCTGTTTGATTAAATTTGAAAACAATCCTGAAGGGATACAGGTGATTATTGAATATTAATGCGAAAATTAGAATAATATGAAACAAATTTGTTTGTGGTTGTTGTTATGCTCTGTTGCGACGCTTTGTGCGCAGGATCGGGAATTGATGCAAACCGGTATGGCCTGGAATGAGGGGCAGGCGTTTCCGCGCTTTGCCGTCCTGGTTGATACGCTTGATGGGTTTCGGGTAGAAGACCCAAGTCTTGCGCCGGAAGAAAAAGTGATGTTTACCGTTCTGCAAGGGTTGATTAATAAAACGAAACCGTCTGTCTTTCTGCTTCGGCCGGGAGGGGAGGGGACGTATTACTGGCCGGAGTGTCTGGGGATAAACATCCGGGAATATCCAGCGGATAAAAAATGGGACTTGTTGCGGAAATACAAAGAAAATATAGACGGCGTAATCTTGTACAGCGTTGAAAAAAGCGATCACTACCGTAATTTAGCAACTACGGTAGCGGGACTGAAAAATGCGCTTCCCGTAACGGCTGCTGGATACGAACAATTGCTTTCGCAGGGCATAGAGTTTCCGGTGATAGCGGATTTATCGCCTTTGCCCTATAGTACGCCGGAGGATATATACCGGCATCTTTACGACGCGTATTGGAAAGATTGTACCAAAAGATTGCTGATCAGTCATTCCGCCCTTGTCTTTATCCGGGATATTGCCGTAGCTGCGGGAGCCGCCGTCATTTGGCTTGATCCGCGCAAGGAGAAAGAAAACGAGGTTGTCCGTCTGTTTCTTAAAGATATGAAAGCGGGTGAAAGCATTATCTTAGGTTGGTGGGCGGAAGAACGTTCGGGGATCGGCATCGGAACCGAATACGGAATATCGACCATTCCCGCCGATTTTTACGAGAATGCAACGGTATATGCAGGAATGAACCGTGTGATTAATTTGCCGGAAACGCCTAAAAAACCGGATCTGGAAAATAAAATCTACCTGACGGTCTTCCTGAGCGACGGCGATAATATCCAATATTGTCAGCATACCATGCCGCGACTGTGGGATAATGAAGAGAGGGGCGTTATTCCCGTTAACTGGACGGTTAGTCCCGGATTGGCCGATCTTGGGCCGCAACTGTTGAATTATTTTTACAGGACGGCGACTCCGAATGATTTTTTGGCTTCGGGACCTTCCGGCTTAGGTTATGCGTTGTTATACGATGCGCACAATCGTAAATGGTTTAATACGGGAGGAGAATCATTCGACCGTTACCTGCAATTGACGCAAACCTATCTGGAACGGAGCGGATTGCGGGTGGTCACCGTTTGGGACGAAATAAATGAAACCCAAATGGAATCGTATGCTACCTTTTGCCGCTACCTTTATGGAGCGACGCAACAGGATTGGCGAAAGCGTCCGGAAAAAATTCCTGCTTTTGTCAAGCAGAACAAACTGGCGTTTTTGCCGAACTATCCCTGCTATGCCGGCTCGACAAATTTTGCCGATATGGATCGGGAGATGGATACGATTGTGAATTTCGACGGATCGCATCCGGTGTTTTTGACGGCTCAAGGCGTTTCTTGGCGAATGGGCCCCGACAGCTTGGTCGTTTTGAAAGAAAAACTGGAAAAACTGTCGCCCGGCAAGATTGTATTTTGCCGTGGCGACCATTTTTTCGCCCTGTATAACGAAGCCAACCGCATGGATTTCAACCTGATGCTTTTGTCCGGAATGAAGATTACCTCCAGCCCCACAAGTTCTAAACCGGATTATGCCGCCGACGGAACCTGTGCGAAGGAACGAAGCTGGATTTCCGCCTCGAAGGGTAAGAAATGGATTCAATTCGATTTTAAAAAAACGTACCGGATAAGCCGCTATGTGATTCGTCATGCAGGAGTAAACGACATTGATTCATCCTATAATACAAAAGATTTTACGGTCGAAGTCAGTCTCGACGGTAAAAAATGGATAACGGCAGACAGGCAAACGAACAACGCATCCGATGTGACGGACAGGGATATTACCCCCGTTCAAGCCCGTTATGTGCGGCTTCTTATTACGGATGCAGGAATGGATGGAGTAGCGCGAATCGGCGATATGGAAATATACGGGTCAATTTTATAAGAGTAATGGAAAAAAACAGATAAATAATTATTAAATAATTTCAACACTATGAAAAAGTCAGTCTTAATGATCTTTTTAGCAGGATCGGTAACTTTAAGTTCCTGCAGGACGGAACAGCCGGAATACAGGGTTATAACGGGTCTGGAGGCCATGGCTAACGTTGAACGCCTGCCATACCTGTTTCCTCCGGGCACAAAGAAAAACAGGTTTATTTCGTATGATCCTTCGGGCGGAAACGGCTTCGGTTTTTTCCGGAGTACGTTTAAACGGTACGTTGACGACCGGGGCGAACTGGTACTTTTCGATGCGTATGGCCCCGGATGCCTCTACCGTCAGCAGATGAATATCTGGATTGACAACGGGGTAGGGAAGAAGAGCGAAACGATCCGTATCAAATATTATTTCGACCATGATACCGTTCCCGGAGTGGACCTTCCGGTAAAGGAATTTTTCCGCGGCGACCATGACCCGGTCACGGAGCCGTTTACGATGATTGATAAAAATATCCGTTTCGGTATCTGTTATTATCCGTTCCCTTTCCGTGAACATTTGAAGGTCACCCTTTCGGATACCCTCATTACGCGGCTGTTGGATAGCAATCACGACGATGGCTGTAACTGGTACCAGTATGATTACCTAACTTATCCGCAGGGAACAGCGGTTAAGACCTGGGCGCCGGGCGACAGTAAATACGAAGCAACGGTGAGAAAGCAGTGGAACAACTGCGGCGCTGACCCGAAAGATACGGCCGGGAATGAGTACCGGGAACAGCGCGTCGCACTTCTGCCGAATGCTGAAACGGTCATCTTCGAATCGGGGGAAAAGGCTTCCGTCAGCAGCATAGACCTGGGAATCACTCCGTACAGTGCGGAAACATTTTATAATACGCAGATCCGTATCTATTGGGACGATTCGGATCAACCGGCGGTCGACATGCCTGTCAGCTATTTCTTTGGTGGCGGGGGGCCGAAAGACGGTCAGTTGAAAAATGCCATGCACAGCCTGCTCTACGGCTACGACAGCACGCGCCTGTACTGTTACTGGCCCATGCCGTTCCGCGAAAAGGCGAAGATCGTAATTTACAACAAGGGTAGCGAAACGATCACTTCCCTCACGTCAAGGGTCGGATACAGGCCCGCTTCCGTTTACGACTATCCCGGCGACGAAACGGCTTATTTCAGGGCGAAGCTGACAAAAGACTCAACCGAAGGCGTATGGACGCGCAAATTTGAAAAACCTTACGTAACGGCTTTCGAGGAAGAAGGACACGGACACGTAGTCCTGATAAACATGTGGTCGGGCAATTTCCTGGAAGATGGAGACGAGTTCACGTACATCGACAACAGGCGCATGCCCTGGATTCACGGCGACGGTACGGAAGACGATTTCAACCAGGGCTGGGCCGGTTTTACGTACGACAAACCCCTGTGGGGCGCCCTGAAGTCCGGCGTCAAGGGCGCTTACCGGATACACATGAACGAGCCTTATATATTTTATGATCACATTGATATCCGCTTCGAGCAGACCGGAGGTTTATACGGTATGCCGGCGATGCTTGAACGGAGGCGTCCGGGAACGAATGATTCCATTTGCGAGGCGGAGTTTGTCGTTTGCTATTACAAATCGGCGTCCGGCAGGATGCTTGAATTGAGCGACAGTCTCGACACCGGCAATCCGGACAGCGAAAAGGAACATTCCTGTAAAATCGAGGGAAAACTGTGGAGCGGCGAATTAACGCAGAGTTACGACAGTTACGATACGCAGGACGACTATTATGTAACTGCCGACGACGGCGTTTCCTTCAATAAATACTGCGAATTTAAAACGCGCATCCATCCTGCTAACGACGGCGTGCGGCTAATGGCCCGGATAAACAGGAAAGACAACGGATTGCAGACCGGTAATATCTATGTTGACGGCAAGAAACTTCCGGCGCCGTGGCACATTGTCACGTATTCCGGCATCCCCCGGCAGAAAAGCAAATCGTTTGACGGCTGGTATGACTGCGAATACGAAATACCGTCAAAATATACGAAGGGAAAAGATAAAATCACGATCAGAATAGAACATCTTCAATCGTTGAAGAATGAACTGAACAGCTTTTATTTTTGGATATACAGCTATAAAATCAAATAAAATTTCGCATTATGAAAAGAATCGGATTATTCATTTTTTTTATGATTGCCGTCGCGGCAACAGTTAAAGCACAGGACGCCGAGCTTGTCCTGCAGGACGAATCAATACTTGTCGCTTTCGACCGGCATACGGGCGCGCTCGTCCGGATGGAAAACAAACGTACCGGCTGGATAATCGAACGGAGGCCGGAACTGGGAATCTCTTTCCGCATGCACGTTCCGCTCGAAGAACGCCGCTATAACTTTGTATACGGACAGAAACAGAAAGTAAAGAAAGCGGAAAAAGTATCGGCCGGTGAAATACGCCTGCAATGGAGCGAGCTTGAAAGCGAAAACGGAGGAACGCTGCCCATCATCCTGACGGCCGTTATTACGCTCAAAAACGGCGCCCTGACATTTAACACAAGCGTCGATAACCGGTCGAAGCTGACCGTCGAAACGGTCGATTATCCCTGTTTCGGCGATTTCAATCCCCCGTCAAGGGACGACCGCCTGAATGTCCGTACGATGTGGTACGGCAACCTGGAATCGCAGGAGATTTATCCCAATTTCGGCAATTCAAAAGGTTACTGGGGCGATTTTGTCCCGACGAAAACGTTCGATTCCTTCCGCAGCCTCTTTTGCCTCATCCAGGCCGGCGGACAGGGCCTTTACGTAGAACTGCACGACCCGTCGCAGTCCTGTCTGGTAGAATATTCATTCGAACAGTATCCGGCCAATGTGCAGTCGGTCGGTTCGCCTGTCCCCCGGCAGGACGAGATTTCAGGCCTCCCGGTACATATTGATTTTCATACCTGCCACTTTATTTTCACGCCGCCCGGCTCCAGGAAAGAACTGGTGCCCGTTGTTCTTCGCACATACAGCGGTAACTGGCACGAAGGCGTCGATCTTTACAGGGCATGGAGACAAACCTGGTTTAAACCCGCGCATCTTCCCGACTGGATAAAAGATGTTCATTCGTGGCTGCAGCTTCAGATTAACTCACCCGAACAGGATTACCGCGTAAAATACAGCGAACTTTATCAATACGGAAAAGAATGTGCCGACCACGGCGTGAAAGCGATTCAACTGGTCGGCTGGAATCTCGGCGGACAGGATGGCGGAGACCCGAACCAAAACACGGATCCTGGACTGGGAACACGCGACGACTTGAAAAAAGCCATAGCCGCCATTGAAAGCCTGGGCGTGAGGATGGTCATGTTCGGAAAAATAAACTGGGGCGATATGACAACCGACTGGTACAGAAACGAACTGTATAAATACGCCGCAACCGATCCGTACGGCATCCCTTACGTACATGGCGGATACAGCTACTATACGCCGACCCAGCTGTCCGGCATCAATAACCGGCGGCGCGGAGTGATGGACTTCTGCTCTCCCGCATTTCAGGACCTCATCACCAAAGAGTTCGAAAAGGTGCTTGACCTGGGCGCATCCGGATGGCTTTTCGACGAAAACTGTCACCACGGCGGCGTAAAATACAGTTTTGCCGCCGACCACAGCTACACGCCTCCCGGATACATTTACGGCGCCGACATGCCGCTTGCCGCCAAAATGCGGGCAGCCGCCGACAACGTAAGCCGTGACTTCCTCTTTGCCGGCGAAGGCCATCAGGACTGGCAGATGCAGTACTATCCCTGTTCCTACTTCCGCATAAACGGCGGTTCGACGGCTGTCGACCGTTACATCGATCCGTATGCCCCGCTGGTAGTCGCCGTTACGGGCGTTGACGACCGCGAAATGCTCAACCTGATCCTGATGGCGCGCTATATCATAAGCTACGAGCCATACCATTTTAAAGGACATGTAAACGATTTTCCCCTGACGCTGGAATACGGGAAAAAGATAGACGCTCTCCGCCGTAAGTACAGGGCTTATCTGTGGGATGCGGAATTTAGGGATACGCTGGGAGCAACGGTAAAGGCCGTCGGCTCAATCCGTCACTCCGTGTTTGTCGCCAAAAACGGCAAGCGCGCCGTTGTAATGGTCAACATGGAAGGAAATAAGGCGATTGAAGCCGAACTGGATCTGTCAAACCCCGGCAAACTGATGGTCGCTTCGCCGGAAGACCCGGAACTGCGTCCGTTTCAGAAAAAGATAACCATCCCGGCCAGATCGGCTGTCGCAGTCATGGAACAGTAAACACTTTTCATTAACTGAAAAGAAAAGCAGTGTTTGTAAATCGGAATAAAACCTGTACTTTTGTGGAAAATTTTTTGATGTTATGCATGAGACAATTATCATAAAAAATTTCGGGCCTGTTAAGGATATTGAAATTCAGAATATCAGTCCGTTTACCGTTTTTACCGGCGAATCGGGAAGCGGAAAGAGTACGGTTATGAAAGTCGTCGTGCTGTTTCGCTGGATATATAAGATGCTTAACCTCCGGTCGTATTTGAAGTATGCCAATATATCGCAGTCACCCTTTAATTTTGATTTCCGGCAATATCTGAAGAATAACGGCTTGTCGGATTATCTGAAACCCGATACGGATATTACCTACAAAAAGGGCAAAACCACCATTCATTACAAAGGTAAGCTTGCAAGCTCGCCTGTCGTTCCGAAAGAAGAGTTGAGTCTGGAAAAAATGAACTTTATTGCCGACAAAAGAAACCTTATCCCCGATATGCTGGCGGCGAAAAAGAATGACAAAATCCCCATGAGTTTCTTTCTGGAAGAAACTTATAACGATTTTGTTACTTCGTCCGGACTTGTAAAGGAGTTAACGATTGATTATTTGGGCGTCAAGTACTTTTCTAGGGAAACAGGCGCCGGTGTCAGGTATTTCATCGGAAGTATCAACGAAACCGACAATTACACAATTAACATGGAAGACTCTTCTTCGGGAACTCAGATGGTTGTTCCGCTGTCCGTGATTATTGAGTATTTTTCAAAGCACTATGACTTCAAAGGGACGTTCAACAATATGATTTTTAAATATCTGTCTCAAAGCGACAGTTTGAAGGATTTCAGAGCAGAACAGAATATCGGCGATATAAAGCATAAAAACATCCATATTCATATCGAAGAGCCTGAATTGAGCCTGTATCCCGAAAGCCAGCGGAACCTGATTAATTTCATAGTAAACCGTTGCTTTGTTGAAAAACATAAGGATTACAATATGACCCTTATGCTGGCGACTCACAGTCCGTATATTATTAACCACTTGAATTTGCTGATAAAAGCATCCGACAAAGATAAACCGGTTGAGGGCGCAAAAATTGCTTACGAAAATCTGGCTGTCTATCAGGTAGAGAACGGTAAAATCATTGATTTGAAAATACAGAACAAGCCTTTGATTAATACAAATATCCTTTCGGAAACGATTAACAGTATTTACGCCGATTACAACAGTTTATGATGAAAAGATTACTGGAGCAGGATTTTGTTAGTCATTATAACCGGGAACCGAATTTGCCGGTAAAGTGTATCATCAACTGTAAATCAACCCGGGCAAAGGAATTTGCTCTCAAAGATGACGCTACGATGATTTATGAGTCAGGCGTCGCAAAATACAGTAATCCTCGGAAGGCAAATGTCGCTGTTATCAATTACGAAAGTTTTATTACATCATTACCGCCGAGAGTGAAAAATACCGGTTCGATTGGAAAGGATATTTGCGATTTGATTATTTATACTGATAATAATGTCCATTTTTTACTCAACGAATTAACGGATACAGGGACTGCATATCTTTACGTACACAAAACTTATGGCAGAAAAACGGAAGGTAAAATATCCAAAGCGCGACGACAGTTAAAACAATCTTTGGAAAATCTTATAAAAATTCCTTCGATAAACAGTTATATTCAAACTTTTTCAACAAAGCGCTGTTGTTTTTTCAGCAGGCAGGAAAATGCGCCGCAAGAGATAAGTGCGACAAAGTATTTTAACCTGCCCAACACTCTTTATATAGATGGCAATCACGTGAAAAATCCGGATATTGAAAATATGGGATTTGAATATTGGGAATTTTATGGCAGTCAAACATATCAGCTATAAAAACTGGACTGGATGCTTACTGATAGGGGTAATATGAACAGGATGTCGAATATTTTCGACAAATTAACATGTAATATAACGGCAGATTTCACGTTTTTTTCGGAGATTTAAACGGACTTCCGCTCGTTGGAAAACAATATTTATAGAAAAATACAATATGAATAGATTTTTACCTGGCATTCTTTTGATACATGCGGTTTTAATGCCGCTTTTGTCCGGCGCTGCGCCCTCGCTGCAAAAAAAGGTTTATGCGACGGGACTGGCATGTGAGTATTTAGTCAATCCGCTTGGGACGGATGTTCCGCAACCGCGACTGTCGTGGAAAGTGGAGCAGTCCGCTGATGCGCCTGGAAATCAGGTGCAGAACGCATACCGGATCCTGGTAGCGTCTTCGTCCGAAAAGCTGGCCGCCGGTCGGGGAGACGTCTGGGATAGCGGAAAAATCGCTTCCAACCGCTCCATACAGGTGGTCTACGAAGGAGCGCACCTGGAAAGCATGCAGCGCTACTGGTGGAAAGTGAAGATCTGGAGCAGCTCGGGCGAATCCGAGTGGAGCGAACCGGCGTACTGGGTAACAGGAATCATCCGGCCGTTTGAGTGGCAGGCGCGATGGATCGGCGACAAGCCGGACACGGCCTTGAGAACCTACAAATCGTATATACAGGATCATTATAAATCAAAGGACTTCGACGTAAATTACTGGGCGAATCCTCCCTGTACTCCCTCGCCGCTGCTTCGCAAATCATTTATCATCGACAGGCAGCCGAAGCAGGCGTTCCTCTACGTCTCGGCGCTGGGTTACTACGAAATCTGGCTGAACGGGAACCGCATTGGCGACCAGCTGCAGGCTCCGGAGTGGACCAATTATTTCGACCGTGTCCAGTACCGGGCTTTCGACCTCAGCGAACAGCTCGAAAAGGGCGAAAACGTGCTTGCAGCTACGCTTGCCGACGGCTGGTGCCTCGGACGCACGGGAGGAATAAAGTGGATGCATTCCTTCCCCCACCGCGGCTTTTACGCCCTCGACCGGCGCCTGATAGCCCAGCTGGCCATTGTTTATGACGACGGTTCCGGCGACATGCTTATCACCGACGGCTCGTGGAAAATCAATACCGACGGCTACATCCGGCGTGCAGACAACTTCACGGGCCAAACCATCGACGCCCGGAAAATCATCCCGGGATGGAACCGGCCGGGATTCGACGACACGGCATGGGATCGCGCGTACGAAGACAATACGGTGAAGCGCAACCTGGTAGCCCAGAAAAACGAGCCGATACGCGTCCACAGGGAACTGAAGCCGGTGGAAATCACATCGCGGGACGGAAAATACACCGTCAATTTCGGACAGAACATCGCCGGACACTGTGCACTCAAAATAAAAGGAAAAGAGGGCGCCGTCATTACCGTCCGGCACGGCGAGTGGCTCAGGGACGACGGCCGCCTCTACACCGAAAGCCTCGGACATGCCCTGGCTGTAGACACGTTCATCCTTTCGGGAAACGACGATTATTTCGATCCCTCCTTCACATACCACGGCTTCCAGTATGCCGAAGTTTCGGTACCGGACATTCCGCTGACGGCGGATATGATTTCCGCCAAAGCGGTCTCCTCCGACCCGGCGGTTACAGGCGCTTTCGAGTGCTCGAATCCGAAACTGAACCAACTGTACCGCAACATCGTGTGGACACAGCGCAACAACATGTACAGCATTCTGCACGACAATCCTTCGCGCGACGAGCGCACAGGCGCGGTAGGCGACGTCCTTATATTCTGTCAAAGCAGCATCTTCAACATGGACATGGCGGCTTTTTACACGAAACTCTCCCATGACCTGAATGAAAATGCCTTCAATGGACAGTTTTTTTCCATGATACCCTCGCTGGCCCACGAAAATTTCTGGAACGGATGGGTCGGCGCACCGGGATGGGCGGAAGGCGCCATCATAATACCGTGGCGGATGTATCAGAATTATAACGACATACGCGCCATCCGGGAACTCTATGCCGCCATGAAAAAGCATGTTGACGCCACGGAAAGGGAAAACCCGGACCTGATATGGAAAGTCCGCCATAATCACAATAACGACTGGCTGAATGCCAATACGATAGCCGCTCCGCCCGATCCGACCTACAGTACAACGCGCGGAAGCATTAACGACGACCTTTTTTCCACGGCCTTTTTCGCCTGTGCCGCTCAAATGCTGTCGGATATCGCCCGTACGCTCGGATACGCAGCCGACGCAAGGCATTACGGGGAACTTGCCGGCAAGATAAAGGCGAAAATCCTTGCCCTGTATGTCCGGGACGACGGCTATATCGAAGGAAATACACAGGGAACCTACGCGCTCGCCCTCAGCTTCGACCTGCTCCCGCAAAACCTCCGCGACAAGGCGTTTGCCCGCTTGCTGGAATGTATCGAGGAATACGACTGCCGGATTTCGACGGGCTTCATCACGACTCCCCTGCTGATGCAGGAACTTGTTAATTTCGGACGCACGGATATCGCCTACCGCCTGCTCGAATCGGAACGTTTCCCGTCATGGATTTTCCCGATAAACGTCGGCGCGACAACCATCTGGGAGCGCTGGGACGCTGTAGTTCCCGGACGGGGCATTCAGGAATCGGGAATGAACTCGCTGGATCATGTAGCTTTCGGCGCCGTCGGGGAATGGATGTTCAGGCATATCCTGGGGATTAATCCCGACGACAAGCATCCGGGATACGGACATTTTACCATCCATCCCCGTCCGGGCGGCTCGCTGACCTGGGCTAAAGGCTCATACAATTCCATCAGGGGAGAAATCGCTTCCGAATGGAAAATCGAAGACGGCGTATTTACCCTGAAAGTGAAAATCCCCGCAAATACCACCGCCACAATCGTATTACCGGTAAAAGGCGCAATCGAAGCCGGTTCGGGCGAACATGTTTTTGTAGATAAATAAGATACATAGCGGCGTTACGAAATCAAAGCGGAGCGCCGGTTTTTTATGCCTCCTCCTGCTTTTCTGCGCGGCGGTCATGCCCGGCAGGGCAGGGGTGCAGGACACGGAGTTCCGGCTCGTGGCGCCGGATTTGGGTGACGCTAATTCCGGCGGATCATGCGGTTACTTTGATGCGCCGATGATGATCATGATCACCGGCGGTTCTGTTCGGGAGGCACATGTTAACATTCGGTTATACAATGGTTCCCTCGCCACCAACATGCCATCCCTCCGGGATTCTCGACCGGCATGGAGGGGATTTTTCTACCGGTGTGGCATCCCGATGGGATTCTTGACCGTCGTAACCATGATCTTCTGCCGACATGGCATCCCCGTACGGGATTCACAGGGTAAAAAAAACCGGATTGGCTTTCTTTTTTGCAGATCGTCAACCCGGACTTTTGCTTTCATTTCTCCGAATCCTGTATGGAAAAATCAATATACAGGTTCAAAATCATCTTTACCGATGCCACATAAAGGACATACCCAATCTTCAGGAATATCTTCGAACGCTGTTCCCGGCGCTATGCCTCCGTCCGAATCGCCTTCTGCCGGATCATATACATATCCGCATACTATGCATTTGTACTTTTTCATATCATTATTTGTTAGAATTAAACGTTCAAATATAATCATTTATTTTTATTCGGACAATTTCTTTTCGGAAAGGAATCTTTTATCTCTTTCTTTTTTGCCGGAAAATTGTAACTTTGCATTCTTAAAAAACAAGCATTACGAACAAAAAAGATACGATGAATCACGATCATGATGCCGGTTCGCATCCTTCCGGCAAAGCTTTACTGCCTCTGGGCGTTTTCTTTTTGCTTTATATCCTGGCCTTTGCTTTTACCGGGGATTTAAGTAAAATGCCCGTATCCGTCGCTTTTCTTGCGGCTTCGACCGTTGCCATCCTTTCCTCCGGGGGAAGGACTATGATGCAACGCATCGAACTGTTTTGCCGGGGCGCGGCCAATGACACGATCCTGTTAATGGTCGTCATCTTTATTCTTGCCGGCGCATTTTCCGGTACGGCGCGCGCCATGGGGGCAGTCGATGCTACGGTGAATATGATCCTGTCGCTTCTGCCTGCAAAGGTAATCGTTGCAAGCATTTTTACAGCGGCCTGTTTTATTTCCATGTCGATGGGAACGTCCTGCGGTACGATCGCGGCGCTTACCCCCATCGCCGCGGGCATATCCGTACAGACGGGTATCAGTCTGCCCATGCTGGTGGGCGTCGTGGTGGGAGGCTCCATGTTTGGGGATAACCTGTCGTTTATTTCGGATACGACCATCGTCGCCACACGAACCCAGCAGGTTGAAATGACCGATAAATTCAGGGCTAATATCAAGCTTGTCACGCCGGTTGTCATCGCCGTCCTGATGATTTATATAATCCGGGGAGTTCTTGAGTCTCATCCGGTGCAGGCGGACGTGGACAGCATCGAATGGCCGAAGGCGCTGCCTTATCTGGCCGTCCTGATCATGGCGCTGTGCGGGGTCAATGTAATAACCGTCCTGGGTACGGGCATCGTATCGTCGGGTATCATCGGACTATTGACGGACGGATTTTCGGCCTGGGAGTGGTGCTCTGCAATGAGCGGCGGTATCGTGAGCGACATGGGGGAACTGATTATTGTCTCGCTGATGGCCGGCGGCATGTTTGAAATCATCCGGTTCAACGGGGGCATCAGCTGGCTTATCCTCAAGCTGACCCGTAATATACGTTCATCCGGACAGGCTGAAGGGGCGATTGCCGGCCTGGTGGCTTTTACCGATTTATGTACGGCAAACAATACCATCGCACTGATCATCACAGGGCCTTTAGCAAAACAGATCGGGGAAAAGTTCAGCCTTGATCCGAAACGGATCGCAAGCTTGATAGATACTGCGTCCTGTTCCGTCCAGAGTATCCTGCCCTACGGGGCCCAGTTGCTGATCGCCGCAGGACTGGCAGCGGTCAGTCCGGTAGAGATCATCCCTCATCTTTACTATCCTTTCGGTCTCGGACTGGCGGTCATTATTTCCATTCTTTTCGGTAAATCATCTAAAAAGTAAAAATATCATGTGTAAATATTTAATCATCATTGCGAGCATTTTCTTTTGCGGCTCATCGTCCGTTCCCGGGAAAATCAAATGGGTAGCCATCGGCGATTCGATCACTTACCTGAACGATCATGTGGACGAAACGGGCAACCGGGTGGAAAAGGGATACCTGACAAGGGTAACCGAAACGTTAACGGACATCACGTATGTGAACAAGGGCTATAACGGATGGACAGCAGGCGGTATCGCAGACAGGATTGACAGTCTCGGACTGGAAAAAGCGGAGGTCTATTCTGTGTTTTTAGGCACGAACGACTGGTGGCAGGGACGGCCCGCCGGTACGCTGGAGGATTATGAAAATAATATGGGAAGCGGTACCGTATGCGGCGCATTCCGGATTATTATCGACAAGCTGCGGTCGCTGAACGACAAGGCTCCGATTCTGCTGATTACGCCGTTGCAACGGGGAGATTTCGTTTATATCGGCAACTACAGGAATAATGCCTACGGTTCCTATCGCGAAAAACAGGGACAAAAACTTTCCGATATCGCCAAGGCTATTCAAAAAATCGCCCGAAAGGAAAAGCTGGAGGTCGTTGACCTGTACCATCAAAGCGGTATCCGTCAAAAAAACATGGTCCGGTTCAAGTGGCTCAAAGATCCGGATACCGGCCGGTACAAAGCCTGCAAATATCCCGGATACAGGGATATTCCGTTTGATCCGGAAAAGGATGAATACCCATATCCGCCGGAAGCGGTTGATATGACATACGACGGCCTCCATCCTTCGGACAAAGGGAATGAAATCATCGCCCGCATGATTGTTCATAAAATGAAATCACTGCGGTTTCCGTAATTCTCCTTATTCCTGTGAAAAGCAGCCCTTCCGTATTGTTTATTTGAGGGTTTTCAAGTATATTTGCAGTCTTAACTTATATATGAGAATATTATGTCAATCGAGGAACAGCAGGTAATCAAGCAAAAATCCTATTCCGAAGCTATCCGTTATATGGAGAACGCCAAAGAGTCCCTGAAAAAAGCGGGCAAAGAGGATCATTATTACAAAGACCGCAAATACGTAAAAACCGCTTGCGGCACCGCTTATAGCGGCATACTTATCGCATTGGACGCTTACCTTTCCCTTTCAGGGGTAAAGAAAACGGGAAGGCGTAAATCCATCGAATACTACTGCGAACAGCTGGGCCGTCTTGACAAAAAGATGTTGCGGACAGTAAATAATGCTTACGAAATCCTGCATTTATCAGGTTATTATGATGGCATTCTGGATGCACGTGTTGTAAAAGCCGGTATGGATGAAGCCTACGGAATAATCGACAAAATCAAACCGGAGTAACCAAATCATGCTTTCTAATTCCGGTTTTTCCTTCGTGGGCAATTGCCTTACTATCTTTAGTAATTGGTCGAAATTCAAAGGAATACTACTTAACGGTGGAGTACTCATAAAACTGTGCTTTTAAATTTGTTTACAAACATACAAATAAAATCGCTGACAGAAAATTAACCGAAAAAAAAGAATGCCGCATTAAAAATGCGTTTTCTTTTTGTATCTACGCGGATTTTCGCCGGCGATTTTGGTGAAAAGGCGGCTGAAGTAGGGTATATTGTCGTAGCCTAATCCGTAGGCGATGTCCTTGATGCTTGCATGATCAATAAGGATACGCAACTGGGCTGTTTCTATTTTCTTTTGATTGATGTATCTGCCGGGCGTGCAATTCATCTCCTTTTTGAAAAGGCGGATGAAATGGTCTTTTGTCAGGTAACAGAGTTCGGCCAGGTGGTTGATGTCAATCGGCCCGTCTATGTTTTTATGGATATAATGGAGGCTTTTCAGGATGCGTTCCTCGATATGCTCATTCCTGTAAACAGCCTGCGCCAGGAAGCGGGAAAACAGCTGTTTGATAATGCCCTGCGTTTCCATTTCAAAAGCGACCGGGCTTTTTTGCCGGGGGACGAGATTCTGCGCCATCGTTGAAGAATTGTCATACAGCTGGGGATCGTAATAGGGCAACTCCCTTTCCGGATTTATTTGGATAAGCCGTTCGAGCAGCTGGAGATCCAGCGCCGTGGCCTCCACTTCCACCGGGAAATCAACCAGGGTGAAGATACTGGGCTTTTTCCCCGCATCTTCATAGATATGGATATAATATAATTCCAGCAGGTCATTACATTCATAAGTGTGTTTCACGTAGGAAGGCGTCAGGTAGAGGCGGGATTTTTTAAGCTCGAAAACGCCGTCCTTCCGGATGATTTTAGCCGTACCGTTCTTCACATAATGAATCCTGGCAAAAGGACTGTTTACATTTTTCCAGTTCCAGTCGGCATTGTGGCAGGCGCGTCCGACATTCAGTAAGATAAAATCCCGCTTTAATTCGTCTTTGTTCATTTCCGGTGCGATTTTGGCTCAAAGTTAGCGAAGAATATCGATAAAGTGCATCTTTTTACCGATAAAGAGAAAGAAAATAGCATTCCTAACCTGTATTTTTGTGAATCGAAATTATAGTGAACAGTTATGGAATACAGGGAAATCGGAAAAACAGGCATGCGGGTGTCTACGATCAGCTTCGGAGCTTCTTCGCTGGGAGGCGCTTTTCATCCGCTAAAAGAGGAAGCCGGGATCGAAGCGGTTTATACGGCCGTGGATAATGGCATTAACTTCATCGACGTGTCGCCTTACTACGGCCATCTGAAAGCCGAGACCGTGCTGGGTAAAGCGTTGAAGAACATAGCGCGCAACCGTTATTACCTCTCTACGAAGGTAGGACGTTACGGCAAAGATGGCGTCGACAGTTGGGACTATTCCGCCCGGAAAGCCAGGGAGAGCGTTTATGAAAGCATGGAACGGCTGCAGGTCGATTCTATTGACCTCATCAACGTCCATGACATCGAATTTGCGGATCTGGAACAGGTCTGTAACGAGACGCTCCCGGCGCTGGTGGAGCTGCGGCAGGAGGGCGTGGTGCGGCACGTAGGGATCACGAACCTGAACCTGCGCCATTTCGGTTATGTCATCGGTCATGTCCCGGCCGGGACGGTGGAAAGCATCCTGTCTTTCTGTCATTATACACTGAATGACGATTCGCTGACGGATTACCTGGATTACTTCGAGTCTCAAGGTATCGGGGTCATCAACGCCTCCCCCTTCGCCATGGGCCTGCTGACGGAACGCGGCATTCCCGGCTGGCACCCGGCGCCGGAAGCCCTGAAACGCTTAGCCGTAAAAGCGGCTGCCTGCTGCAAGGCAAAAGGCGCCTCCATCGAACAGCTCGCCGTGAGTTATGCGGCATCCCATCCCCGGATTACCACAACACTGTTCAGCACTACAAACCCGGAGCATGTCCTGCGGACGATCCGGTACGCCGCAACGCCACCGGACAGGGAGTTGTTAAAAGAAATTCAACACCTGTTCAAGCCCGGATTCCGGGACACCTGGGTCAACAGTTAATATAAGATGAAAACAATACAGATAACAAAGCCGGGGCAAGTCCGCCTGACTGAAACCCCGAAGCCTGCCTTAAAACCGGGACATGTGCTGCTGAAGATCGGTTATGCCGGGTTTTGCGGTTCCGATCTGAATACTTTCAGGGGATTAAACCCGCTGGTTAAACTCCCGGTTGTTCCGGGGCATGAGATTGGCGCCGTGGTGGAAGCTGTTGCCGGAGATGTCGGCGATGTGCTGCAACCGGGTCTGCATGTGACCGTAAATCCCTACACGAATTGCGGTTATTGCCCGGCGTGCCGGAACGGGCGGCCGAACGCGTGTGAGTTCAACCGGACTCTTGGCGTTCAGCGTGACGGCGCAATGTCGGAATACCTGCTCGCGCCCCGGGACAAGGTGATTGCCGACCCTGCAATCCCGGTGTGCGACCTTGCGCTGGTTGAACCGATGAGTGTCGGTTTCCACGCTGTAGACCGTGCGGGAGTGACCGATTCGGACGTGGTGACGGTCATCGGTTGCGGCATGATCGGCGTGGGGGCTATCGTCCGGGCGGCGATCCGCGGGGCGCGGGTGGTCGCAGTTGATGTGGACGATAAAAAGCTGGCGTTAGCCCGACGGCTTGGAGCGCATTATACCGTTCATTCAAAAGAAGAAAACCTGCACGAACGGGTGCAGGATCTGACCGGCGGGAATGGCTCCGATGTTGTTATTGAAGCCGTTGGACGTCCGGAAACATATCTGGCGGCCATATCGGAAGCCGCTTTCACCGGGCGGGTGGTCTATATCGGCTATGCGAAAGAAAAGGTACCGTTCGATACTTCCTTTTTTGTAAAGAAAGAACTCGACATCCGCGGCTCGCGTAACGCTATGCCACGCGACTTCAGGGCGGTGATGGAGTATCTGAAACGCGGGATTTGCCCGACTGATGAATTGATTACCGCTGTTTATCCACCGGAAGAAGCCGGGGCCGCACTGGAAGAGTGGTCGGCTCACCCGGGCGATGTATTCCGCATCCTGATACGCTTTTGACTATGTTTTATCCCATCATCGACGCGCATGCCCACCTTTGGCTTCACCAGGATACGGAAGTGGAAGGTCAACAGATCAGGACGCTGACAAACGGACGTTCCCTGTTTATGGGTGAGGTTCGCCAGATGCTTCCGCCTTTTATGACCGACGGGCGGAACACGGCGGAGGTCTTTCTCTCGAATATGGATTACGCCCGGGTATCTGCCGCCGTTATCACGCAGGAATATATCGACGGCGTGCAAAACGGTTATTTGCAGGAAGTGCAGCAGCAGTATCCGGAACGTTTCCTCTGCTGTGGAATGATAGAAGCCCGCCGGCCCGGTTATTCTGCCGAGGCGGAAGCGTTGATCCGTCAGGGTTTCCGGGCGATCAAGCTGCCCGCGCAACGGCTCATAACACAGGAGAAGCGGATATGGCTGACCGGTGACGAAATGATGCACATGTTCCGCCTCATGGAACAGAATGGGATCCTCCTGTCGATCGACCTGGCCGACGGGGCGCAGCAGGTGGCCGAAATGGAAGAAATCATTGCCGAATGTCCGTCCCTGCGGATCGCGATCGGGCACTTCGGTATGGTTACCCGCCGCCACTGGCAGGAACAGATCAAGCTGGCGCGGCACGCGCATGTCATGATCGAATCGGGCGGTATTACCTGGCTTTTCAACGATGAGTTTTACCCCTTTACCGGCGCTGTTTGGGCCGTCAGGGAAGCGGCGGAACTGGTCGGTATGGACAAGCTGATGTGGGGATCGGACTATCCGCGCACGATCGTGGCGATTACCTACCGGATGTCGTATGATTTTATTGTCAAATCCGGTTTGCTTTCGGAAGAGGACAAAGCTTTATTCCTGGGCGGAAACGCGGAGACGTTCTACGGGTTTAAGCAGCTCCCCGAACTTCCGTTCATTAAAAATATGTCGGAGTAATCATGAACAGAACAGACCAGGCGCACACGGCTCCAACCAAACGGTATTGCCGGATGCCGGAACTGAAAGATGACCCGGATTTTCCACCTCGTATGAATAATCAGTATTAATATAAAAAGGAATTATCATGAAAAAGTTTTTTTATTTCTTAATGACCGCAGCTCTGTTGAGCGCATGTGAACCTGCAAAAAAGCAGTCTTATAACATTGATTCCGTAGCTTCCCCGAAGGGCACGGAAGTTTTCCGGCCTGACTGGGAAAACATGGCAGCAAACTATCAGTTTCCCGAATGGTTTATGGATGGCAAGTTCGGTATTTTTATACACTGGGGCCCTTATGCCGTCCCGGCGTTCGACAGTGAATGGTACGCCCGGAATATGTACCAGAAAGGGCACAAGGCTTACGAACACCATATTAATACGTGGGGGCCACAGGATAAGTTCGGTTACAAGGATTTTATCCCGCTGTTCAAAGCCGAAAAGTTTAATGCGGAAGAATGGGCCGCCCTGTTCAAAAAGTCAGGTGCCAAATACGTTGTCCCGGTAGCCGAGCATCACGATGGCTTTTCCATGTACGACAGCGACCTGAACGAATGGAACGCGGTTAAAATGGGGCCGAAAAGGGACATTGTCGGCTTGTTGAAGGCAGCGGTCGAAAAGGAAGGGCTTGTCTTCGGACTGTCCACCCACCGAGCCGAAAATGCCTGGTTTTTTAACGGCGGGCTGAAATTCCCTTCCGATGTGCAGGACACCACGATTACGTTATATGGAAGGCGTTATGATGAAAGAAAATATACCGAAGACTTTGCCCGCGAATGGCTTACCCGCGTATATGAACTGATCGATAAGTATGAACCCCAGCTGATCTGGTTTGACTGGACGGTCAATGACCCGGTATTGATGCCTTATTTCAATAAATTCATGGCTTACTACTATAATAACGCCCTGGACTGGGGAAAGAACGTGGCGGTGAATACCAAACAGGGATATCCTACCAACGTACAGGTCTGGGATGTGGAACGGGGTAAATCCGGGAAAATGATGCGGTTCCCCTGGCAGACGGATACCTCCGTGGGCAAAAGATCATGGTCGTATATTGACGGCGAAGAAAACAAATCGGCGGAACAGATCGTGCACGACCTGATAGACATCGTCAGCAAGAACGGCAACCTGCTCCTGAACATCGGCCCGCGCGCCGACGGAACCATTACCGCTGAACAGCAGGAGGTGCTCCTGGCCATCGGGAAATGGCTCGAAGTAAACGGCGAAGCGATCTACGGAACCCGTTGCTGGAAGAAGTTCGGCGAAGGCAATACCGAACCGACCCAGGGATCTTTTACGGATAACGAAGCCTCCGCCTATACGGCAAGCGATCTCCGTTTCACGACCAAAGGAAACGATCTGTATGCGATTTCGCTGAACTGGAGCGACAGCGATGTCCTCATCAAATCCCTGGACAAACAGGCTGTCGCAGATGCCAAAATAATCGATGTGAAACTCTTAGGCTCCGATGAGAAAATCAAATGGCAACAGACAGACGAAGGCCTGAAAGTCTTCTTCCCCAAGAATAAACCCGGTAAATACGCCTACGCTTTCAAAATATCCTTCGATAAGCCGGTCGGCGCACATCTCCCCTCGGAAGCGGTGAATGAAGTGATGAAATATGGATAAAAATACGCGGGAGCGCCGAATGTGCGCTCCCACGTTATCATTCCCTGAATTTAATGAGCTGCAGCACCGGGTTGTCGTCCTCATCCGCCTTTTCGACGATTTCCCTGAGATCGCCTTCCAGTTTGCCTGCTTCAAGGTCTTCTTTTAAAGATTCCATGCTAAAAAATGTAGCCATCTGATTTTTAGGATAACTTGCGTTATTCAGGGTCATATCCTGGATCGCGTAGCTGAAGTTCATGGATGGATTGAAAATCTCCTGAGTTTCCATCTCGTACAGATACGTTTTCATGATAAGCGGCCTTATTCCAGGTGCAGAACTTTTGAAACTTATATCATATCTGGTAAACATAAACAGGATATATTTATCCGTTGCTTTCAGGATACTCAAAATGTCAAGCGTTTCATCTTCCATTTTTCCAATGGGCGGTTTCCTTACCAGGAGCGGACGGAGGGTTTTATCTTTTGTCAGCTGGTAGATCGTATCCGACGACAGTTCGGATAAATAATACGTATCACCGTTCCTGCAAATATTGGGGAAGTCAAGCGTCGTGCTCCACTGCACCTCTCCAATCCGTTTTAATATCTGATTGGGAATACGGTTGGACAGCGGCAGGGTGAGAGCCGATTTCACGCTTCCGTCCTTTTTTGAGAGGAATATAAACAGGCTGTCGGAAGAACTGCTGTTGTTATGGAGCAGCATCGTCTCCCCGTCGAAGTCGAAAGCGGCATACGAATGGCCACCGCCATAGCCGGAAAAAAATTGCTGGGATTTGGGAAATTCGAATGTACGCTGCCAGACGCCGTCTTCCGAATACACCTGACAGCGGTTTTTACGGTCGAACACGAAAAGTTCCCTGTTCTTTTCATCGTAAACCAGCTGTCCGATATCCAGGTATTCCCTTGCGCCCTGTCCCTTATGGTTAAAGCCTGCCACGATCTTCCCTTTTCCGTCAAACACAAAGATGTCGCCCAGCCTGATGTTGGAAGTGACGATTCGTGATCCGGACAGATGGGCCAGCAGGTAGCGACGGTCAAACAACACATCGGATCTCGTTTCCATGGGAATATATTCCACTTCGGCCAGATCCTTATACTCTTTTTTAGGGAAATCGATGGCAGTAAAATCAATGACCCGTATTTCCGGTTGCTCTGTCTCCGGCGGACCTTCCTTCTTCTTTTGCACACATGCCACCATTGCAAAAGACAGACTGACTGCTAAAAATAACTGTTTCATAATTTCTGTTTTAAAATATATACTGAGAGATGCGAAATAAAACGTGACGGTTTCCGGATGCATGCCCGGCAGCGCTGTCAGCTTTTCCGTGCCTGTACAGAGCAAATGGCCAAAACCGGTTCGATTCATGAAAACTACAATTGTATTTTTGGCAAAATGAGTCCGATTCATGTAAAATACAATTGTATTTTTGGCAAAATGAGTCCGGTTCATGAAAACTACAATTGTAGTTTTGGCAAAACGGGTTCGATTCATGAAAACTGCAATTGTATTTTGGGCAAAACGAGTCCGATTCATGAAAACTACAATTGTAGTTTGGACAAAATGAGTCCGGTTCATGAAAACTACAATTGTAGTTTGGACAAAACAATCGATTATTCATTTCTTTAAATTTTAAATTGACACAATCTATATAAATGTGTAGAGACAGGGCATGCCCTGTCTCTATCGGGAACCCTGTCTCTAACAGGCAATGCAATCTCCGGCGATTGCAGTGCACCGTGTAGAGACAGGGCATACAATTTAAACTCCTTCACTCAAGCGCCACATCATTGCGGAAGTCAAAGAACGTCCGGCGCATCAGGTCGGCCAGCGTCAGCTGATAACTGATATAAGCGCCCAGGTGGGAAGTATAGGCCGTATTCAGGCGGTTGC
>JAISCL010000383.1 GCA_031265585.1 Tannerella sp.
TGTCGAATGTCACGGAGTGAAGATCCCGCAGATAATTGATGCAATGATTTCTGACCGCAGCCGTCAGGTAATTTTTTGCCGGAATGTTATAGTCCATCCGGCAACGATTCCTCCATACGGCACAAAAAACGTCCTGTACAATATCTTCGCTTATATCATCCGATTTGACATAACGCCGCGCATAGACGCACAATGCTGCATAATAAAATTCAAACATCTCCTTGAATGCCGTCCGGTCATCCCGGGAGATATTGTACATCCATTGTTCCTGCACTGCTGTTTTCATGCCTTGTATATGTTTTTATAACTATGATTTGTAAACGATGTGACAAATATAACAACATTTATCAATAAATTTCGTCTACTCAAATTATTTTTGTGAAAACGCAAAAACAATTGTCGCATTTATCCTCTTTTCGTGTATACACTATAAACAGAAGTATGAATCATGAAAGATAATGACGAAAAAATAAAAGATAAACTGCTAACGATAAGCAGGCTAAAGGAAGATATCCGCTTTTACAAACAAATAGACGTATCCCGTGCATACGACCGCATGATGTCCGAAATCGTTCGGCAGCAACGTCGACTGTGGTTACGTAACATCTTCAATCACGTCTTCAATCGCGCAGCTTCCATATTATTCATACCCCTGCTTGCCGGCGCTCTCGTCCTGTCATATCTGTATTATCGCCATACGGAATCATCCCCCGCCACATTTGCCGAAGTCGTAGTTTCGCCGGGTACCATCATGCAAATTGAACTGCCCGACCATTCGCGCGTATGGCTCAACAGCGAAAGCCGCCTGCGTTATCCGGTTCAATTCAAGGGAAAAACCCGCAGGATTGAGTTGGAAGGAGAAGGCTTTTTCGATGTGTATACCAACGCCGCCATGCCGTTTGAGGTGACGGCGCCTTCCGGCCTGAAAGTCATTGCCCGCGGAACGGAGTTCAACCTGAAAGCCTACAACGGCGACGAAGTGAATGAAGTCGTGCTGCAGGAAGGCGCGGTAGATGTGATTTACAAAGACTGTCAGGTAACGATTCGGCCCGGCGACATGGTAAAGCTCGACAAAAAAAACAGTCAAGTCACCCGCACCGCGGTACAAACGGACGAAAAGACGGCCTGGAAAGACGGCAAAATCATTTTCCGCAACACACCGATAGAAGAAGTGATGAAGCAACTCTCACGCCGTTACAATGTAAACATTACGCTGCAAAACCCCAAACAAAAACCGTATCTGGTACGGGCCACGTTTTCGACGGAAACCCTCCCGCAAATCCTCGATTACCTGAAAATAGCAGCGCCAATCAAATGTCAGATCATGAAAACGGAACAAAACGAAGACAGCACATTCGACCGGCAGCAAATCAACGTGACCATCAAATAAAATGTCAAACCTTTTAAAAATAAAATGCCTATGGAAAACAACAGTCAGTAAGTGCACAAAAAAGCAAGGACAAGTCCCTCAACTCATCCTTGCTTCGAGACGTCCGGAAACCGGACATACCTCTTATTAACTAAATTCACTACAAAAGTATGAAAAAAATAAAATTTAATACAGATATTTCACAAGTAAATACACGAAAAAAAATTTCACGTATCATGAAACTTACAGTTGTATTTTCATATTTGATCGTATTTCAGCTCTATGCCGGCGTAACCTATTCACAGAACATGAAGACGGTATCGCTGTCCCTCAACAATGTAACGGTTGAAGAAGCGATCAACAGGATTGAAAAGGAAACGTCCTATTCATTTCTGTTTACGGACGAAACGGTAGATATCGGCCGCAAGGTCAACATTCACGTGGATAACGGAGACATAACCGATGTGCTGAGCCAACTGTTAAGAAGCACAGACGTCGGTTATCAGATGATCGACAAACAAATCATCCTTGCCAAAAGCAGAACGCTCGTATTCCAGCAGGAAGGAAAGAAAACAGTCAAAGGAACCGTAATCGACGAAACCGGAGAGCCGGTCATCGGCGCCAATATCAAGGAAAAAGGGACGACCAACGGCATTGTAACCGACGCGGACGGGAAGTTCTCCCTGAACGTGGCGGACAATGCCGTACTGCAAATTTCCTATATCGGCTACATTGCGCAAGAAATCAGCAAGTTGCCAACAGATGGTAAATCCCTGTTAATTACCCCTATTGAAGACACGCAAGCACTGGACGAAGTGGTCGTTGTGGGCTACGGTACGCAGAAGAAAGTGAACCTGACCGGCGCGGTGGCTCAAATAAAAGGCGATATTTTGGAAAACCGTGCGGTGACAAATCTCTCACAGGCATTGCAAGGACAGGTGGCTAACCTGAACATTGCACAATCAAGCAGTGGCGGCGCTCCGGGTGCTACTCAGTCTATCAATATCCGCGGATACACGGGTCTTGGTTCTACCGCTTCGCCGCTTGTGGTGATTGACGGCATCCAGGGCGGGGATATCAATTCAATCAATATGAACGATGTGGAAAATATCTCGGTATTGAAAGACGCCGCCTCCTCCGCTATTTACGGGTCAAGTGCGCCTTACGGGGTAATCCTGATTACGACAAAGAGAGGGAAAACGGGACAGAAACCAACCATCACGTATAATAACAATTTCGGATGGGCGCAGCCTGTCAATCTGCCCAGGATAGCAAATTCATTGGATTTTGTAAACTTTCAAAATGAAGCTTTTCGAAATGCCGACCGAATGCCTATGTTTAGCGATGAAGCTATTCAACGCATTAAAGATTATCAAGCCGGAATAATTACCGACGAAACCTATAAAGACCCTGCACCGGGAAGTGATTCATGGGTGACCTGGCAGGGAAATGCCAATAATGACTGGTTCGATATTTATTTCAAGGATTTTGCTTTCAGCCAGCAACATAATGTGGGAGTGTCGGGCGGAACAAATCATTCGAATTATTATATCGGATTGGGATACAACCAGCAAGAGGGGCTGTATAACTATGGGAAAGATTCATATCAGCGTTTCAATGTCCGGGCAAACCTGTCCTCCGAACTGACAAAGTGGCTGACATTCAATTTCAAGAGCGCCTTTTCCCGCGGTGTGACGGATACGCCTTATACATATCCGGCTAAGACGGGTGGAAACTGGATGCATCAGATTTCCCGTAAATGGCCGACTGCGGCTTTGTACAATCCGGACGGATATTATTCTTACCCCAGTGATGTAGTATTTCAAGAGGAAGCCGGCCGGAATAAATCCAACAACGATAATGCCCTGTTGACGGGAGAATTTGTAATTCATCCGTTGACAGGCTGGGATATTACGGCCAACTACACGTTTGACGGCTGGTATAACAATGGTTCTCAACACCTGAAGACGCTTTATTATTACCTTCCCAGTGGAAAAAAAGAATTGCAGTCCGGTACAACGCCCAATTCATTTAGCCGTTCCAACAGTAAGAATCAGCATCATACGGTCAATATTTTCTCTTCGTACGAGAAACAGTTGGGAAGTCATTATTTTAAGGTACTGGCCGGATTTACACAGGAGCTGTATGATAATTTGAGTGTATCTGCAGGTAATAACTATCTTTATTCCGACAATCTGCCGGTTTTGTCGTTAACCTACGGAACGACGCCAAGTGTTGGAGACGGCGCCTCGCAACTGGCTGTCCGCGGCGGATTCGGACGCATCAACTACAACTATAAAGAGAAGTATCTGATTGAATTTGACGGCCGTTACGACGGTACTTCACGCTTCCTGAAAGACGTGCGTAACAAATTCTATCCGGGTGTGTCGGCCGGATGGATGCTGTCGAAAGAATCATTCTGGAAACCGCTGGAACAGACAGTCAATACATTTAAAATCAAAGCAGGCTATGCTTCGCTGGGAGACCAGAGTTTCACCGGTTATTATCCTTTTTATCCCTCTCTGTCCACCAGCGCTCCGACATCGGGCAACTGGCTGTTCAGCGGAGGACGCGAATCGTACATCAGTCAGCCGGGGCTTATCAATCCGTTGCTGACGTGGGTGACCAGTACAACGATGGATGTGGGCGTTGAGATGACGCTTTTATCCAACCGGTTAAGTATCGATTTTGACTGGTACAAAAGAAAATCCGACGATTTTGTGGGGCCTGCCGAAGCGCTGCCTGCATTCTTGGGGACGTCAGCCCCACAGGATAATAATGCGGCGATGGAAACGAACGGGTTTGATCTGACCGTTGGATGGCGCGACAGGATCGATGATTTTTCATACGGAATCAATGCCGTTTTAAGTGATTACAAAGGAAAAGTTGTTAAATATCCGAACCCGAACCGCTTGAATACGACCTGGTATGAGGGCCAGAATATGGGCGATATCTGGGGGTACGAAACGTACGGACTTTTTCAGTCGGATGCAGAAATCGCATCGGCGCCTTCGCAGGCCAAAATCAATGCCAGTCAGCTGCATTTGGGCGACGTCCGTTACGTGGATCTGGATGGCAACGGTGAGATTGACTGGGGCGACAATACGCTGGACAATCCCGGCGACCGGAAAGTCATCGGGAATACGACGCCGCGATATTCGTTCGGCGTAAATATGAACGCCGAATACAAGGGCTTTGATTTTGTACTGTTCCTGCAGGGCGTCGGAAAGCGCGATGCATGGCTCACATCAAATATATTCTGGGGGATAGATGCAGACGGGAGTGAGTGGCAGGCGAATCTGTTTACTTTGCAGTCAGACCGGTGGACGGAAGATAATCCCGACGGGTATTATCCCCGCTACTACATGAGTAGCCAAATGAGGAAAAACGAGCAGATACAGACACGCTACCTGCAGAATGCAGCCTACCTGCGGGTCAAGAATATGCAATTGGGATATACGCTGCCGGAATCGCTTATCCGGAAGATTGACTGCCGGAAGATACGGCTTTTCGTTAATATAGAGAATCTGGCAACTTTGACGAAAATGGCTAAAACGATTGACCCCGAGTTTTCAAATGTATCCGGATATTCGGGTTCGGGAGACGGGAAAGTTTATCCTTTGCAACGTACCTGGGCTTGCGGTTTGAATATCACTTTTTAATTAACACTCAACTATTTAATGATATGAAAAAATATAAAAATATAATCGTATGGATTTGTTTTGCCGTATGGATGTCTTCCTGCAATGATGACTTTCTCGAAAGAAGCCCGCTTGTCAATATCAATGACGCAACCTATTGGGCAACGGCAAATGATTTGAAGATTTATGCCAATAACTTCTACCAGCAAACGGAATTACTTCCTGATTATAAGCGACTTAATGATTCTCCATATATGATAGATGCACGGAATGGAAGCGATATTGATGTTTATCTGGATTACAGTAAACGTTTGAACGGAGAAAACACGTTGCCGGCCTCAGGTGGAGGATGGAGTAGCGGAGACTGGACTTTACTGCGGAATATCAATTATTTTATGGATCATTACCGTCAGGTAAATGCTCCGTGGGACGAAATAAAACAGTATGCCGGCGAAGCGCTTTTCTTCCGTTCGATTTTCTATTTCAGCAAATTACGCAGTTTCGGCGATGTGCCGTGGTCTTCTACTACGGTTAATATGGATTCCGAATCGCTTTTTGCGTCGCGGATGCCACGCAGTCAGGTAACGGATTCCATCCTTCACGATCTGGATTTAGCCGTGGAATATCTTCCGGCGCGTGCAGGCGGTAGCTGGACAGGCCGCGTTACAAAAGAGGTCGCTCTGGCGCTTCAGGCGCGTATTGCTCTTTATGAAGGAACATGGGAGAAGTATCATGCGCTGAAAAATACCCCCTTTAAAGTGGACGGCTCCGACGGAACGAAGTTTATCCAAAAAGCAGCCGATACTGCCGGAGCGCTAATCGCTATGGCAGAACAAAACGGATCTCCGGCGCTAGATAATGCCGGGAAAGAAAACGGCTACTGGTCACTGTTCAATCAGGAAGATTACAGTGGCAGCAAGGAAGTGCTTCTATGGCGTAAATATTCTGCTGCCGACAACCAAACGCATCGCTGGACACTGGATTCAAAAGGGGGAATGATGAGAGGTCTTTCCAGGAAAATGGTAGAGTCCTATTTGTGTATGGACGGCAAACCAATCGCGGTATCTACCTTGTATGAAGGAGACCGTAATTTAAAGGCCATTGTGGCTAACCGTGATCCGAGGTTGAATCAGACCATTCAGGTGGATGATGGAAAACATTTTATCTGGTATTCACCGGAAACAATTTTTCAAACACCTACATATGAAGGTACCTCGGAAGGATTTTGTACAACCGGATATCAGTTGTATAAGGGACACAATCCTGTTTATCCAACTGTATTTTTTAACACCACACTCGGAGCTATTTATTTCCGCTATGCCGAGACGTTGTTGATTTATGCCGAAGCCAAAGCCGAACTGGGTACGATTACTCAAAGCGATATTGATAAGACTGTCAATGCTTTGCGCGACAGGGCAGGCATGACCGGACGGCTGGAAATGAATCAAATCACCACCGACCCCAACTGGGAATTTGCAGGGATCAGCCCGCTGCTTCAGGAAATTCGCCGCGAACGGAAAATAGAACTGGTTTGCGAAGGTTTTCGGGTGGATGATATTTTCCGCTGGGCGGCGGCCGACGAACTGATTGCCGGGAAAAAGCCGAAAGGCGCCGTCAAACAGCAATGGGAAAACTATCCCGGCGCTTCGGATGCTTTCCTGACGGCCTGGGAAAAGTTAAATACCGACGAAAACGGATATATTGACCCCTATCAGCAATATTCGTCCCTGAGTAACGGTTTCAATTTTAATTTAAACAGAGACTATTTATCTCCTATCCCAACAACCGAACTGGTTTTGAATCCTAATTTAAAACAAAATCCGGGCTGGTAAAAATGTTCTTTGAACCCCGTGCCTGTTCCGTTTGAAGACAGGCGCGGGATTCATACTAATTAATATTTATACGGAAATGACAACAAAAAAAGAAACAAGAAGAAGTTTTTTATGCAAAACCGGCCTTCTGGGAATGGCGGGAATTGCCGGGACAGGCTGCAAGTTGCCGGATTCCCGGATTTCGGCATCAAGAAAATTTGAAGTCCTCAAATTCGGCTTGATCGCCGATATCCATTTCGGCTTGGTGTATGACGCCGACAGGCGTTTGGATGCTTTCCTGCAAAAAGTCGAAATCGAAAAGCCGGACTTTGTCATCAGTCTGGGGGATTTTGTTCATAACAGCCGGCTTCCCGAAAGTAAAAACTTTGCCGGACGGTTCAAAAGTGCAGCCTGTCCTGCCTTCCACGTTTTGGGAAATCATGATGTTGACTCTGCAACCAAAAAGGAAGCATGCGCTTTTATGGAAATGTCTGCTCCCTATTATTCCTGCGACGCCGGAGGATACCATTGCGTGATGCTGGACGGGAACTATTTTTATTCCGATAACCGGTTCGGCAGTTATGAAAAAGGAAATCATTCTCAATACGGCGATTACATAAACGACGAACAATGCGAATGGTTAGTTGCCGACCTGAAGGCAACGAATCTGCCTGTTTTTATTTTCTCGCACCAGAGCCTGCTGCATGACGAATGGGGGATTCCAAATAAAGCATACGTCCAGCGGCTTCTGGAACAGGAAAACGAACGTGCCGGATTCAATAAAGTGCTGGCCTGTTTCAACGGACATCATCACCAGGATTTTTACCGTAACATAAATGGAATCCACTATTTCAGTATCAACAGCGTATCCTACTTCTGGCACGACAGGAAAATGCCCGGACGTTATCCCGCCGAACTGCAGGAAAAATATAAATGGATGGACAATATGGCTATATACAAAGACCCTTTGTTCTGTTTTGTTACGATAAAACCTTCGGGCAGTCTTCAGTTGAAAGGAACGGAGAGCGAATGGATTGCCGCCGTTCCGGACGAAATCGCCTCCAAAAGCGTTCGTTTCGGCAGGGAAATGACTCCCTCTATTTTAGACAGGGAGGTTATATTAAGATGATTATTTCTACAAAAAGATGGAAAGACGACAGTTTATCAAAGTATCACAGGGTATCGTCGGGCTGATGATTCTCGGCGCCGGGAAAAGCAGCGGAATGAGTTTTGATTCCGGCTCAGGCGTCAGATTCGGGCTTGTTACTGATTTGCATTATGCACGTAAGGAAAAGGCGGGAAATCGCTGTTACACACATTCGATCGACAAGCTGCGCGAAGCGATGAAAGTTTTCAACGAACAGAAACCGGATTTCCTCATCGAACTCGGCGATTTCAAAGATCAGGGAGTCGACAGGGAACAGACGCTCGCCTTCCTGGACGAAATAGAAACGGAATACCGCATGTTCCGCCGCCCGGTATATCATGTGCTCGGCAACCATGACATGGATAATATCAGCAAGCCGGACTTTCTGGAACATACCACAAACGAAGGCAAAGCCAGGGGCCGGAATTATTACTCCTTTTCAGTGAAAGGCGTCAAGTTCATCATCCTGGACGCCAATTACAATGAGGACGGTTCCGACTACGACAGCGGCAATTTTGACTGGAAGAAAGCTTTCATTCCAAAGCCCCAGTTGGACTGGCTGTCCGGGGAACTGGAAACGCGCCGGCCGGTCGTCGTTTTTCTCCATCAGCTGCTCGACCTGACGCAAAAGAAGCATGGAACCTGCGTCGGCAATGCCGATGGAGTGATTGAAATCCTTGAAAAAAGCGGCAAAGTGCTGGCTGTATTTCAGGGGCATCATCATGCGGGCAGTTACAGTTTCAGCAGGGGGATTCATTATTTCACAATGAAAGGCCTGATTGAAGGCGCTTTTCCGGAAAATAACAGTTTCGCCCTCGTCGAAATAGATAAAGAACTGAATATAACAATTGACGGATTTGCCAACTGTGAAGATATGTATCTGAAAGATGGACGCTCCGGTATAACGGACAGGCCTGGTTATATTTAATGAGATGAATTTAAATTTCAAAAGATATGAGATATTTTAAATTTTACTTGAGTTTATTATGGGTATCGGGAATTATATTTTCCCTTGGCGCCCAAAACGAAGCCCTGCAGGGAATGGCTCATAAAAAGTCGGAATCCTACATTTATCCGAAAGAGCCGGAAGTGTTAAAACAGCTGGAACGCTGGCAGGATTTAAAGTTTGGCATTCTGATCAGTTGGGGCATTTCCAACGAACTTCCGGGCGGAAGCATCGGTTCATGGGCGCTTTGCTCCGAAGATCACGACTGGATTAATCGCCACCGTCAAGTTTCCTACGATGAATTCAAGCGTAATTACCTGGCATTGATCAACAAATTCAAGCCTGACCGTTTTGAGCCGGAAGCCTGGGCAAAAGCCTTTGAACAGGGGGGCGTTAAATACACGATATTCATGACTAAACACCACGACGGCTTCTGTTTATGGGATACGCGGCAGACGGATTTTTCCATTGCTCACGGAGCGTTTCGCGACAATCCCCGGCGCGACCTTGTCAAGGAAACACTTAAGGCTCTTCGTAAGGAAGACTTTATGATCGGCGCCTATTTCTCCAAACCGGACTGGTTTTCTCCCTACTACTGGTGGGACTTTTTTGCCACACCCGACCGGAATGTAAATTACGACGTCAAAAAATATCCCGACAGATGGAGCAAATTCAAGGAATATACGTACAGTCAGATAGAAGAATTGACCGGCGGCGATTATGGGAAAATAGATATCCTCTGGTTAGACGGCGGCTGGGTACGTCCGCCTCAGCAGGATATTGACATACCGAAGATTGCCCGCATGGCGCGAAATTATCAGCCGGAACTCCTGATCGTTGACCGTACAGTGGCCGGCGAATACGAAAATTATCAGACGCCGGAACAGAACATTCCCGGCGCACAATTGGAAACGCCCTGGGAAAGCTGTATCACTCTGGGACACGCATGGGAACATTTGCCCGGAGATACGTACAGGTCAAGCGCGAATGTGATTCATACACTGGCGGAAATTGTGGCAAAGGGTGGAAATCTTCTGCTGGGAGTTGGCCCTACAAAAGAAGGGGTAATGCCGGACGAAGTGGTCGCCTGCCTGAAAGAAATCGGAGACTGGCTGACGCAAAACGGGAAAGCAATCTACAATACCCGCATAATTTATTATTACAGGGACAATAATACATGGTTTACCCAAAGCAAAGACGGAAAGAAAATCTATGCAATCGTCTGTTTGCCGGAAGGCGAAAAGATTCCCGCCAAAATTGTCTGGAAAGGAAATGAACCCGCCCGCGGCAGTAAACTGATCTGCCTGCAGACGGGAAAATCCGTCCGCTGGAAGAAAACAGCGGAAGGAATTGAAGTCGCTTTGCCTGCCGGTCTGCCGAAAGATTTGCCTGCCATTGCTTTTGAAATGAA
>JAISCL010000051.1 GCA_031265585.1 Tannerella sp.
GTCGCCTGCGTGATGGTATTTATCTGAATACGGTTCATCTCGCGCGTCATTTCCTCGAGATATTCCCAAAATACTACGCGAATGGACTGGTTGGGTATTTTTATTCGCGACGGCGCCGAACCGTCTACCGTTACCAGTCCCAGATAGAATAGCAGGGAGATGAAATTCCCGCTGTCATGCAGCTTGTCGAGTGAAAATTTGGGTACAATGTCTGCATTGACGCTGTCGTCCAGGGCGATTCCGATGATCTGTTCACGGTTTTGTTCCGTCGAAAGCAGCAGCCGCAGGCGGGCGTAATCCATTTTCAGGTTATCATCGATGAGGTAGTCCGGGCGGTAGTCCGTTCGGAGCAGTTGGGAGAAGAAGAAAAGCATCATTGACGGATTATAGACGCTGTGTTTGCCGGAAAAATTAAACCGGTAGCCATCATACAGCTGCTTCATATCCACCGGAATCAGCGACGGATCAACGCCGGCTTCATTCATCAGCCATTCGACTTCCGGCTGTGTAAATCCGAGTATTTCATTGTAGCGGGGATCAAGCGACAGGTTCGTAGCTACATTAAACCCGCTCGTCAGGTCGTCCAGCATGACCGGCGTAATGCCCGTCAGCATGATGCGGTCGATGACTGTTTCCGAGCCTTCTTTCAGGGTCTCGTAAAAATCCCGGACTATGCCGTTTGCCCGGATGTTCTGTTTGTAAAACTCCATACCTTCAGGCGTTCCCATCGCGATGAAGTCGTTGGCAAAATGGTCGTATTCATCGATGATAATAAACAGTTTGCGGTTAATGGATGCTGCCGCCTGAAACGCAAGATGGATATATCTTTCAACGCTGCCTTCCTTTTTATCCGCCAGATCCCTGAAATACATGTAGTCAATCACTGTCCTGTGCGTCAATATGAACCACTGAATATCAGATTGAATTCCACCTAAAAAAGATCTGCGAAATTCGTCGATGCCGGAAGTATCCAATCCCGAAAAATTGAATTTAAGGACCATCAATTCGTTATGTTTCGGCGTCGGATGCTTCCCGATATAAAGGTCGCCGAACAGGGTTTCAAACCTGTCTGCACTGCACACGTCGTAGTAGTGTGACAGCATGGAAAAAAACAGCGACTTGCCGAACTTGCGCGGACGTATCAGGAATAGGTTGTTGTTGTCTTCCTGTTCCAAAAGTTCGATAAAACGTGTCTTGTCCACATAAGCGTAACCTTCTGTGCGAACGGACTCAAAGTTGCTGTTGCCGTAAGGCAACCGTTTCCTGTTATTTAATTCCATGATGCATATTTCTAAAAAGTTACGGCAAAGATAATGAAAATCTCCTGGAATCACGTCTATTTTTTTTCACCTGTAAACAAAAATCGTTGTCTTTGCGCAAAACATTCGATATTTGTTTTCAAGATGGACAATTATTTTAATTCTATTATCTTTTCATTCGCATTATATATTCCCAGCACGCCATAACCGCCCTCGATGTTTGTATAAACCTTTACCGGTTCTTGAAATATGTCTTCATTCGAAGCTATTTCAAGCGAACGCAGATACAGGTACAGGCTTTCGCTCAGAGCGTGTATTTCCACCTTTATAAGTCTTCTAATCACCATCCCCCAGGAATCCTCCCACGGCTTATCTTGCCTTACATACACGTTTAAGGTATATTCTTTCCCCTGAAACAGATCGTCGGAGAAAATCCTGTAAGTATGGGTATCCGTGTCATTTCCGGCAATTCCATCTATATGATTGAATAAAATCTCCTGATCCACATGTACATCAAGAAACTGCCAGTCAACCTCATCAAAAGTCGGCGCACCTTCATATTCCAATATGCTTTTACCTTTGATAAGGATGCGGTAATAATTCTTTTCGTTGGGCTTATCCTTGACCGTAACTAACGTCCGCAAACGGGAATAGTTATCCTGTCCCGTGAACCATTCGTAATGAACGGATGCGATTACGGGCGCTTGCGGAACGATATCCGCGCCATATACCGTACCGTGTTCGGCGGTATGCACGGAAACCTCAACTTTATCGCCCGGATGCAACGAAGCAGTAAAATTATAGTAGCTGTTCATTCTTTTTACATGGTCAAACGAGGTCGTTACCGGCCGGTCATTTATCTTCACCTCCATATTCGGGTTCTCAATAAGCTTTGGTTTCACGTCTGAATAGATAAACGTGCTTTCCGACAACTTTATCAGGTTAGTATCCGATTGGCTGTTTATCACTGCATTTACCACCATTTTCGATGCCGGTTCTTTCCCTTTGAAGTCCACATCATCGTTGCAGGAAGAAAACAGACAAAGGAGTGCGATTGAATATCTAAATGCTTTCATCTCTTTAAAAGTTATATGTATAAGATATGGATGGCATGATCGGGAACAGGGTAAGCTGCTTCAATTTACGGGTATATTCGTGCGTACCGTCAGGATGTATCTCTAAATGCGTCTCGGCATACAGTATATACGGGTTCATGCGGTTATATGCGTTATATACGCTGAAATTGAATACTCCGTATCTGTTTCCTTTTCTCCGTGTATAATAATTCATCCCGACATCTAATCTGTGGTATGCCCCCATGTGATAATTATTGCGATGGTCGAGCTGCAACGCCTGCATGTCGTCGGACATTCGCCCGGGAATATCGGGTATTGCCAAACTCATATACGGAATGGTTACCCTGTCGCCGGAAGAATATGTCCAGTTAAACATAAAATCAACTTTCCGGTTCAATTTGTATGCCAGATTAAGATTGATGTTGTGCCTGTGGTCGAATTTTGCAGGAAACCATTCCCCGTAATTGATTTCATTGAATCTGCGCTCGGTCTTTGCAAGTGCGTAGGAGAGTGTGCCTGTAAGACTTCCCGCCTTCTTTTCCAGGAAGAACTCCACTCCGTAAGCCCGTCCCCTGCCTGCTTCCACCTTGCTTTCCCATCCGGTCGAAAGTCCCGCAAAAGAAGCTCCGTCCCTGTATTCGATAACATTCCCCATGTGCTTATAATAACTTTCTACGGAAAATTCAAAAGACGGGGAAACCGCCCAAACCATTCCGATGGAATACTGCCTGGAATCCATCGGTTTTACCCTGTCGGTTGCTGAAACCCAAAGGTCGGTCTGGAGAATCAGCGAATTGCTCGACAACAGGTGAATATATTGCTGCATGCGGGAATAACCGGCTTTGACCGACCAGCGCGGAGAAAGAAGGTATCTTAACGACAGTCGCGGATCAACGGAGCGGTAGGTATGTTTGTTTACATGAAACGATGAAAACCGGATGCCATAATTGACTTTCAACGACTTTGTAATATCCCAGTCGTCTTCGGCATAGAAGGCGAATTCTTCGGCGATGGTGTTTCGGGGCGTATTATTGTCAATATCCTCCCCTCCGTCTTCATTTGTTTTTTTGTTGATTATTTCAGGCCGGAAGTCATGGCGGACAAACAGGCCCCCGGTTCTGATAAGGTGGCTGTTCGCAGGAAAATATTCCATATCAATACCGGCGGAATAATCCCTTATCCCCGAATCGTAATCAAGCCCGTTAAACGCTTTACGCTCCGCCCACGATTCGTCCGTATAAACGTAGCTTTTGTCGATAGACGTATTGTAATTATACTGGTTACAGGACAGGATGGCGTTTACAAACAGGTCGGACTTAATCGCATGGTTCAGCTTTGCAGCTACAATGGTATTGCCCCATTTCCAGTTTTGCCGGGTTTGGGAATGAATGATATTTTTTGTTTCCGGTTTTTCACTCGCGGTATTTTCAAGCCTGTCATTGCCATTGTACGCCATCAGGTACACCGATGTCCTGTCGGTCAGCTTGTGGTGCAGTTTGGCATTGAGGTCATAAAAGAAAAATCCTGCTTTCGAGGGATTTTCATCGTCGCTGCCTGTCCACTCCTGAATTTTCCCCATGAACAAGTCCGCAAAGGAACGCCTCGCCGAAAAGGTAAAAGATGTCCGGTCTTTTATCAGAGGGCCTTCCAGATTGATTTTGGCAGAGAGCAACCCTAAAGTCGCCGATCCGGTAAACCGCTCTTTGTTCCCGTCTTTTGTGGCGATGTCAACGACGGACGAAAGCCTGCCGCCGAACCGGGCGGGGAAGGCTGATTTATACAGGGTGACGTTTTTCAGCGCATCGGTATTGAAGATCGACAGGAAGCCGAAAACGTGGCTGGTGCTGTAAACAGGTATGCCGTCGAGCAGTACGAGGTTCTGGTCGGGCGTTCCCCCACGCACCGACAGGTCGCTTTTGCCTTCCGAAGTATTTTGTACTCCGGGAACAAATTGCAGCGACTTCATCAGATCGCTTTCTCCGAGCAGGGCAGGCATATTTCTGACGGTCGCCAGGGGAACATAAGCCGTTCCAAGCCGGACGTTTTCCAGGTTGGAATGCCTTGCTGTTACAGTGACTTCAGCAAGTTCCAACGGGCTTAACCGTAACTCAACGAGGATGGTCGTATCTTTTGTCAGGACAAAATCAAACTCCAATTCTTCATATCCCAAAAAAGAACAGGTGAGTTTCACATCGCCCCCGGGAATTTTAAAACTGTAAAAGCCGTAATTATTGGACGTATATCCTTGCCGGGTTTGCTTTTCGACGACAGTAGCGCCAATGAGTGCCTCTTTTGTTTCGGCATCGGTGATGTATCCGCTGACGGTACAGGACTGTGCATGAATGTTAACGGCACAACAGATACAAAATACGAAAAATAATGTGGTTTTGATCATCGAAGTACACGAAAGCTAATCGGCTGAATATTTAAGCATCACGGACTCGGTGTTGTTTTTGCCGATAACTTTGAGCATGGACGTTTTTTCGGAAGCCGTAATGCTTTCTTTGAGCGTAACTGCCACCGTGGCATTGCCCGTTCCGGATATCGGGGATATGGTACACCAGTCGGTAGAACCGGCATTTCCACCATAATAGTACTCCAGTCCGTCGGCTTCAATACGCCATTCTCCGGACGAAGTGATTTTAAATTCTTTCTCTCTTACGCCGGAACCCAATTGAAGTTCTTTGCGATCCGTAGATACATCATATTTGTCCTCGTTTTTTGAACAATCGGTAAAGACTATAAATAAAAACGCAAGACACAGCGTTTTAGTAAATTTGTCAGGAATATTCATCTTATTTTTTTCTGCAAAGGTAGGCTTTTCCTTTGAATGACGAAAAAATATCCAACAATTGAGTGCAATTCAAAGGCGCCTGCCGCGTCGTACGAAACCGTAGCAGTTCCTGACCGGGAAATCGTACGTATTCCCGACCGGGAACCAGGCTGGTTCCTGACCGGGAAACCGTCCGGTTCCCGGTCGGGAAATAAGCCGGTTCCGTCGAGCGAACAGGGCTGGTTCCCCCGGCTCCCCTTATTGAAGCACACCTTTCCCTGCGCGACGCGACTCTTTGGGTAAGACCCGTCAGCGGATGATAATTGCGTTGGGTTATATGGAAGATCTTCGCCGCCGGTCAGACAGGCAGGAACTCTGTCGCTGCCTTAATGATATGGTTCTGCGTAATCAGCATCCGATATGTGACAATCCATACATAATTGAGTTGGCCAACCATTATTACCAAAAGACAGTTGAATCAAACAGGCTTACCCCTGTCAGAGAAACGGAAGCATCCAGCCAAAAGGAAACAGAACGTAGAAAACAGGAAGAGGTAACAGTAAAACTCTCCACCCTGACGAATTTAGCCCGTGCACAGTATAATACCCACACAAAACGTTATAGAACCAAAAAGAGAGAAGAAACAACAGTGTCGGCAGTAAAAATAGATGAATTTATTTTGTATTACTTTTGACTTGTACTATATTTGCCGCAAAATTAATGTACTATGAAGAAATTATTTGAGACTTCAAAGATTAAGGAGATAGACCAGTACACGATTGACAATGAACCTGTCGAATCGATTGATTTAGTAGAGCGTGCAGCGTCTGTTTTTACGAATGAGTTTTGCCGCCGGTATGCCTCCCGTCAGAATCGCATCTATGTTTTTGCCGGACAGGGTAATAACGGGGCTGATGCATTGGCCGTTTCGCGTATGCTGACCGAGCGGGGGTATAATGTGTTTACTTACCTTATTAATCCGTCGAACATGCTTTCGCCGGATTGCGAAGAAAACAGAAGGCGGATAACAGAGGGCGACAGCAAACAGTATGTGGAGGTCGTTTC
>JAISCL010000086.1 GCA_031265585.1 Tannerella sp.
TCGCCTCTTTTGAACTGAATTTATCACTCACCAACAAAAAAATGCATGTGAGACGCTTCAGGATGTTTGTTTGTTTTCATAAAAACTCCTTTTTGAGGAGAAAAACGAAGCAGGCTTGAGTTGAACAAACCAGATGTATTCCTTTTGAATCAACCAAATTTATTGCTTGCGGATTTTAGGGAATAAAAAAACTGTTATCCTGTTCTCATTTCAGTAGATACATAAGAAATCGAAATTCCATAAGGGAGACGGGAAAAAAAATATATTATCTTTGCGTCGCAAATTTTAATAGAATGAATATGATTGATAAAAAATTAGTTAAGGATTTGTTTTTTAGACAGAAAAAAGTTCAGAAGGCGCTCTGTGAAGCAGGTGTGGAAGGGATCCTGCTGACTTCGGATGTAAACATATATTATATGACGGGACTTGTGTTTAACGGGTATTACTACCTGCCGGCAGACGATGATCCCATACTGTTTGTGAAACGCCCGGGCGGACTCTCCGGTGAGCGCCTGTTTTCAATCCGTAAGCCGGAGCAGATTCCGGAACTGTTTGCCTCTAACGGCTGGAAACTGCCGGAAAACGTGCTTCTGGAAACGGATGAAATCTCTTATAATGAATGTATGCGCCTGCAAAGCGTTTTTCACTTCAGGAAGATGGAAAATGCAACCGTTTTTATGCGCCGGATCAGGATGGTAAAGACTTCCTGGGAAATCGGGCAGCTCCGGCTGTCGGCAGACCGTCATGCCGCCACGTATGCCCGGATACCGGACTGTTACCGTCCGGGGATGACGGATCTGAGGCTTCAGATAGAAATAGAACACCAGATGCGCTTGCACGGTTCTATCGGGGTCTTTCGCGCATTCGGGGCGAATATGAATATTTTTATGGGGAGTTTGCTCGCCGGCGAAAATGCGGAGGCGCCGTCTCCTTCCGATTTTGCGCTGGGAGGCGGCGGACAGACGGCTTTATATCCGATCGGGGCGAACGGGACGCTGCTGAAGGAGGGAATGGCTGTGATGGTCGATATGGCCGGAAATTATACGGATTACCTGACGGATATGACACGCGTCTATTCGATCGGAACGCTTCCGGAACAGGCCTTTCGCGCCCATCAGGTTTCGCTGGAAATACAGGATGCTGTAGAAGAAGCCGCTAAACCGGGCGTGGCCTGCGCCGATTTGTATCATCTGGCTTATTCCCTGGTGGAAAAGGCCGGCCTTACCGCTTATTTTATGGGAACCAGACAGCAGGCTAAGTTTATTGGACACGGCATCGGTCTCGAAATCAATGAACCGCCTGTCCTGACGCCGCGCTCGAATGAGATTTTGGAGCCGAATATAGCGTTTGCCCTGGAGCCGAAGTTTGTTATACCGCAGGTTGGAGCGGTCGGCATTGAGAACAGCTTTCTTGTAACGGAGACGGGTCTGGAGAAACTGACGTCATTCAAAGAAGATATTATTCCCCTTGCATAAACGTTGCCGTCATTAATTTTTTACCTGTTTTGATCACCGGATAAAACTTTTTTTTTACATTTGCGGCTATAAGTACAAATGACTATGTTGAAGAAAAGTTTAGTATCAATTGATCAGTGCAGGAAGGAGGACATCCTGCGCATTATCGGTAATGCGAAGGAGTTTGAGAAGAATCCAAACCGTAACCTGCTGGAAGGAAAGGTTGCAGCAACCCTCTTTTTTGAACCCTCTACGCGTACCCGGCTCAGTTTTGAAACGGCAGTGAACAGGCTCGGTGGACGGGTTGTCGGTTTCCAGGATGCGTCCACTACCAGTTCGTCCAAAGGCGAGACGTTGAAGGATACCATCCTGATGGTTAGCAACTATGCCGATATTATTATTATGCGCCATCATCTGGAAGGCGCTGCCCGGTATGCATCGGAGGTGGCGGGCGTGCCAATAGTCAATGCCGGTGACGGAGCCAACCAGCATCCTTCGCAGACCTTGCTCGACCTCTATTCCATTCAGAAAACGCAGGGACGGCTGGATAATCTGACCATTACGATGGTCGGTGATTTGAAATATGGCCGAACGGTTCATTCGCTGATCGTCGGTATGTCTCATTTTCATCCCGCCTTTCATTTTATTGCTCCCGAAGAATTAAAAATGCCCGATGAACAGAAAAGCTTTTGCCGCCAGCACGGGATCGAATATCATGAGCATACGGTATTTTCGGAAGACATCATCAATAAAACGGATATTTTGTACATGACGCGTGTACAGAAAGAGCGTTTTACGGATCTGGTGGAATACGAACGGGTAAAAAATGTGTATATTCTCCATAATAAAATGCTTGACTGGTCAAAACCGAATCTCCGTGTCCTCCATCCCCTTCCAAGGGTGAATGAAATCGCATACGATGTGGATGATAATCCGAAAGCCTATTACATTCAGCAGGCGCAGAACGGCCTGTTCACACGTGAAGCCATCCTCTGCGATGTGCTCGGTATAGCGATTGACGGACGGGAACAGGGAAACATCAAATAAATAATAACTATTAATTCATTAATTTTTATGTCGGACGGGAAGAAAAAGGAATTGCAGGTGGCTGCTCTCGAGAATGGTACGGCTATTGATCATATACCGCCGGAACAGCTGTTTAAGGTCGCACATCTGATCGGGCTTAGTACGGTGAATAACCGGATTACATTCGGGAATAACCTGGAAAGTAAGAAAATGGGACGCAAGGGGATGATAAAAATTGCAGATAAGTTTTTTGAGGAAGATGAAATCAACCGCATCGCACTTGTTGCTCCGAATGTGGTGCTGAACATCATACGTGATTATGAAGTGGTCGAAAAGAAGTTTGTCCGTCTGCCGGGTGAACTGATTGATATTGTAAAATGTAACAATCCGAAGTGTATTACAAATAATGAACCGATGAAAACGCATTTTTATGTGATAGACGAAAATTCGGGTACTATAAAGTGCCGTTATTGCGAACGTAAAATTAATAAAGAAGATATTGTAGTCAAATGAAACAGGACTGGAAACCGGGAACGATGATTTATCCGTTGCCCGCTGTGCTGATAAGCTGTGGCGGCGAGCCGTCCGAATATAATCTGTTGACGGTTAGCTGGACCGGTACGATTTGTTCGAATCCTCCGATGTGTTATATATCGGTGCGTCCCGAACGGCATTCGTATGCGGTTCTTAAGAAGAATATGGAGTTTGTGATTAACCTGACTACCCGTGATATGGCTTTCGCTACGGATTGGTGCGGGGTTGTATCGGGCAGGGAGCATGATAAATTCGGGGAAATGAAACTTACTCTCGGCAAGTCGTCCGTCGTCCGTGCGCCGCTTGTTGAAGAATCACCTTTATGTATCGAATGTCGTGTGAAGGAGGTGCTGGGGCTTGGGTCGCATGATATGTTTATCTCCGATGTTGTCAATGTACGTGCCGACGACCGGTTTATAGATCCGGAAACAGGCGCTTTCGATATGCGGAAAGCAGATCTGTTAGTCTATGTACACGGTAATTACTACGGCCTGGCGGATCTGATCGGACATTTCGGCTGGTCTGTGAAAAAGAAAAAATAGCGTTTTTATCAGAAAGGCCACAGGTAAGAAACTTTGGCTGTGATGGCCTGGCTTGACGCTTTGGAAAAATTGTCTTTTACTTTTGTACTGTAGATATCGCCGAACGAATAAAAATAGCGCCCTTCCAGTAAAAAATATCCGATCCCGGTGCGAATCTCAATACCTGCGCCTCCGCTGATACCCCATTCAAACTTTTGTTCGACCGGCATGCTGTGCTGTTCGTTGTACGTAGCCGGTTGGGCGCCATTCAGGTTTTCGCTCGTAGATTCGTTTATCAGGTAGCCGAACTGCGGCCCCGCGTTAATGAATCCTTTTACGTTTTTTCCGCCGAACTGGACATGGGTGTAGAAAGGAACCTGCAAATAATTTAAGCGACGGGCGTACTTGTAATCCGTTCTGAGTTTTTCCGGTTCTTCGGCTGTATCTTCTTCCGCCGGTTCAAAAAATTCATTCCAGCCCTGCTGTGCATAGTTGATTTCGAGTTGCAGTCCTACGTATGTTCCCATTGTCATGCGTCCCGTTACTCCGAAAGTCATCCCCCGGAGCATTGTCTGTTCTACTTTCGGACTGAAGGCGACGGATGAAAAGGTCGTTCCACCCGATACGCCTGCGGAAAATTCATACGGGGTTGTGATGATGATCTGCGCCCGGGCGGTTGAAACCGTCAGGGTTAACCATAGTATAACATGTAATTTTAATTTCATTTAAAGTCGGAACGTGTAATCGTATAATCTTTGTTGTAGTGAATGATGTAAATATTCGTGTTGATGAAGCCGCCCCAGTTGTTGACGCGTTCAAAGTTAAAACCGGTCTGTAAGCTTTTATAGCTGATTTCCGACAGGTTGTTTTCAAAGTTCGCACCGTATTTTTGCAATGCATCAAAGAAAAACATGCCGATGTCGAAACCTAACATGGCGTATTTGGGATACATGTTTGACGCCGGATTTTTACTGTACCAGTTTTTGTAGTTATTGTAAAATGCCTTTACGTTCGGGTTCAAATTGTCGGCATAAAAATGGCTGTAGATATACGTATCCAGTGCATGGAAATCATCCAGGCAATCTTTGGAGTAGGTTTGCCAGATCGGATATCCGAAAAGATTGAGAACGTATTCCGGCTGTTTTTCCGCAATCATGCGCAGTACGGTTTTTATTTTTGTCAAAGCTTCCAGTGAGCGTGAAACCGGCATGATAACGTTCGGCTTGGCCGTTGACAGTTGACTTGTTATCGTTTCCTGGAAATTTTTTGCATCATAAACAACATCTTTGAAGGAAATATTCCGTTCTTTCAGGTCTCTTTTAAATTCGCTGATGAAATCGGTCTGATCGTCTTTGTCTTTCGTATCCAGGAATATGATATTGTATTTGGCAAATAAGTTGGCGCCGACGTAAGAGGCGTTTGCATATAAATAATTTTGTGGCGTGTTTATCTGGAAGATATATGCGTTGTCTAATACTTCGTCATTTCTCGGTGTAAACGGGATCACGTATTTGATTTTATTTGTTTTGGCAAAATCGGCGATTAATTTGATCTGTTCGTTGGATACGCCCCCGATAATCAAGTTCACCTCTTTTAGGGTCTGGCTTTCCGTCTTCAGTATTTTTTGTAACGTAGCCGTACCATCGCCTGTATCATGTACAAACAGTTCGGTTGCATATCCCATATTACGAAGGCTGTCTACGGCCAACAGCATGCCTTCGTAAAATTCCGTAATAAGTGTCGTATTCGCCGTTGTTTTATCTGCATTATAAGGTAAAAGCAACGCTATTTTAGCGGCATTCACGCGTTTGATTTCACGCTTGGCGCCCAGCATCGCATTGACTTCGCGGGCATCCGGTTCTTCTTTTTTGGGAATATCTTTTTCGTTAATCCTTAGCGGTATGCGGAGCGTCATGCCCGTTCGCAAACCGCCGGACAGTTCGGGGTTGAGCTTCAGTAATTCTTTTTCGGAAATTTTGAATGTTTTGGAGATATTGTACATCGTTTCCCGGGTCGGCACGGTGTAATAGATTTCTTTTGCGCCCTTTTGGTTTTCTACGATTTCCGCTGTTTGTTTTTGTTTTTTACCAGCAGGTATACGGATGGTTTTACCGATGGAGAAGCTCTCCTGCGATAATCCCGGGTTTGCTTCCACAATACTTTTCCCGCTTACTTCATACTGTTTGGATACACCGTATAATGTTTCCCTTGCCTGTATCGTATGATAGATATAAGAACTGTCGGAATCCGTCCTGGAAGTGGATGTGCCTGTGATTTTTTTCTGGGGAATCTTCAGTTTGTCGCCTGCTTTTATCGTTTCGTCGCTACCGAAATTCAACCGGTGGATATCTCCTACTTTCACATCATACATTTTTGCGATGGAGTATACCGTTTGTCCGCGTTCTACCGTGTGATAAAATATATCCTCATCCTCTACGTTATTACTTGCAGTCCGGTTGGTTTGCGCTGATGTATGAATCGTAATGGAACAGAATATCCATAATAATAATAATGTATATAGCGTAATCCCTTTCATAATGATGACATTTTTTTTTAGAATTATTAATGTCTACAAAAATACAATATAGGATTGAGAAACAGAAACATTTTGGAATATTTATATTTTCGGCAAGTAGAGAGGTTTGCGAATAACCGATCTATTTCGTAATTTTGGGGTTTGTTTTATGTTTATGAATAGAGATAAAAAAAGGAAGTTTGGTTTGCTTTTTGCCTGTATGCTGTCTATCTGTGCGATGTATGCACAGGATACGGAATATTATACGGTAACGGGAGGAAAGGGGACGCCCCTTCAGGTGGCAAACAGTGACAGGATACAGGTGTACCTTGTCTACGGTTTGGAAAACCTGCAGATCAGTTATACCTCTCCGTCGACACCGCATCAGTGGTACCGTTATAAAATAAAAGCGGACGAGAATGAGGTGGAAAAAGTGTCCTCCGTACAAACCGGTACGACCTCTGTCGTCACGGATGCGGAAGAAGGATACGGGTATTTTGTGCTGGAGGAAAAGGAAAACTGGTTTATGAACCGGTTTGTCTGGATCATGGATTACAGCAACTATGAACCGGATCTGCGCAGTTTTCGTGTTGCACCTGATTTTGAAGAATGTGAAGGAATACGGTTTGAAGGAGATGCGGATATCAGGGATCTGGTATACTATACGCCGACCGGCTCTCCGAAACAGATAAACCGGGAGTTCGAGCTGAGTTACAGTACGCTGGAATGGAACGATGCGCTGAAAAGTTTTTCGCCTCTTGAGGTCTCAAAAACGTTTAATACGAATCCTTTTGCCACCACATTCAGGCCCTCCGGTGTCTCCGAACGGAATTTTCCCCTCATCCTGACGGATACGGAGATTCTGTTGTCGGGAGATCTGTTTGCACGTCATTTTGGCGTTGAAAAGTCGGTCAGCATCCCTTATTACGAGGCGCAGGCGATCGAAGTTCATACGGATACGGCCGCTGTATATATCGGACCCGGAGGAAACGTACAGGCGGAAATAGAAGGAGAACTGCTTGCGCCGACAGAAGTGACATTCCGTGCCGATGCCAATATCCCTGTTGCATCCGTATTTATATGGAAGATACTCAGGCTGAATGAAAGCGATACGACTGAACTGATCCGGTTTAACGGGGAAGAACTAGTCTATACGTTTGACCGGGATGGCGCCTATGAGGTGGAATTGGAAGTAAGCAGTTCCCGTTCAAAAAAATGTGAGTACAGGGCGATTTTTAATATTGTGATAACGGAGACGCTCCTGGAGATTCCAAACGCGTTTTCTCCCGGCTGTACGCCCGGGATTAATGATATATTCAGGGTCAGGTCAAAGTCGGTGGTGAATTTCCGGGGTTGGATCTTTAACCGGTGGGGAACGGAATTATTCCAGTGGACAGATCCGTCTCAGGGATGGGATGGCACATACAGGGGAAAATATGTTCCCGCCGGAGCTTATTATTACCTGATCGAATATACGGGGACAAATGGCCGGAAGCGTGTCCGAAAAGGCGATGTGAATGTTTTCCGGACAAAGGATATAAAAATGGAAGCCGATCCGGCGGAATAAAAAACAGTTTGAAAAAATGAAGATATTCAGTATAATTATGAGTTTTTTAAGTATCAGTGTCCTTTGCCTGACGGTTTATCTGTTTTTCGGATATAAGGATGCTGCTGCGGTGAAGGACGAAACGCCGGTGATAGCTTCGTTTACCGTCTCGCCGGAAGTGCCTTCTTCAGTCCGTTTCTGCGGAAAGGAAATAAGCCTGACCCGTTACAACAGGTTCGAGGGGATGGATCGTGAGCTAAGCAGTTTTACCTACTTTCATTCTTCTACCCTGTTGCTTATCAAACGTGCAAACCGTTACTTCCCGGTTATCGAGCCTGTCCTGGAAGCAAACGGCATTCCGGATGATTTTAAGTACCTGGCAGTTATTGAAAGTCATCTGGATCCCAGGGTGACCTCTCCTGCGCGTGCGGTGGGCATGTGGCAGTTCCTGGAAGGCACCGCAAAGCAGTACGGGCTTCGCGTGACGGCTACGGTTGATGAACGGCGTCATGTTGTGAAATCGACGGAAGCCGCCTGTAAATACCTGAAGGAAGCGTATGGGAGATATGGAGACTGGCTGACGGTAGCCTCTTCCTATAATGCCGGAATGGAACGTATATCAGGCCAGCTGCAAAAGCAGAAAGAGCCTTCCGTCCTTGATCTGTACCTGATAGAAGAAACAGCCCGCTATCCGTACCGTATGTTTGCCGTTAAGCAGATATTTGAGAATCCTTATAAGTACGGGTTTGTCCTGAAACCGGAAAACCTGTACCGCCCGGTTCACGGTGAAGAAATTCCGGTCAGCGGGGATCTCCCTGACCTGGTTGATTTTGCCCGGCAATACAACATCACGTACCGTGATCTGAAAGATTTTAATCCGTGGCTTAAAGATACGAAACTCGTAACGGGCGGCGGGAAATATAACATCCTGATCCCCGATAAAAATGCACTGGTTGATGATGCTCCTAACCGGTATGTGCATGACAGGCGATGGGTTGCAGATTGATTAATTGTTGATTAATGAAGTTGATAAAAAATATGTCCGGAAATAAAAAAAAAGGGAGAGACGGATTCATATCCGTTTTCGGTGCGCGTGTTCATAATCTGAAAAACATAGATATTGAGATACCGCGGAATAAATTATCCGTCATTACCGGTATGAGCGGGAGCGGTAAATCTTCGCTTGCTTTCGATACGATATTTGCCGAAGGGCAGCGGCGCTATATAGAAACATTTTCTGCATACGCCCGTAATTTCATGGGAAATATCGAACGGCCTGATGTGGATAAAATAAGCGGATTAAGTCCGGTTATTTCTATCGAACAGAAGACGACGAACCGCAATCCCCGTTCTACGGTCGGCACGGTTACGGAAGTGTATGATTTCATGCGCCTGCTGTTTGCCCGTACAGGGGAAGCGTATTCATACCTGAGTGGCGAGAAGATGGTGAAATATACGGAAGAACAGGTTCTCGAACTTATTCTGAGTGATTACAGGGATCACAAAACGTATGTGCTGGCACCTGTTGTGCGAAACCGCAAGGGGCATTACCGGGAACTGTTCGAGCAAATACGCAAAAAAGGATACCTGAACGTACGTGTTGACGGCAAACTGGTAGAAATCCGGCATGGCATGAAGCTGGATCGTTATAAGATGCACAGTGTAGAGATTGTGATCGATAAACTGATAGTAACCGGTTCCGAACGTCAGCGCCTGACGGACACGCTACGTGTGGCGATGAAGCAGGGGGACGGACTGATCATCTTGCTGGATGCGAACACCGGCGATATACGATACTACAGTCGCCGCCTGATGTGTCCGGTGACGGGCCTTTCCTATAGCGAGCCGGCGCCGCATAATTTTTCGTTTAATTCACTGCATGGCGCCTGTCCGCGCTGCAAAGGGCTGGGCACGGTGAATATGCTGGATATGGATAAGATTGTCCCGGATCCTTCGTTGAGCATTTACGGGGGAGGGATCGTTGCACTCGGCAAGTATAAAAATTCAATGATTTTCTGGCAGATTGAGGCATTGTGTAAAAAGCATGGCGTTACAATCAAGACGCCTTTCCGCAATTTGTCCGAAGATGCGATTGACGAAATAATGAACGGGACAGGCGAGCGTTTGCAGATCAGTAATGAGTCCCTGGGCCGCTCAACGTATATGCTGTCTTACGAAGGAGTTGCCAAATACATCCTGATGCAGCAGGATGACGAGGCGCCGCCGTCTGCGCAGAAATGGGCGGAACAGTTTATCAGTACATCCGTATGCCCGGAATGTAGCGGGAAACGCCTTAATAAGGAAGCCTTACATTATTATATAGGCGGCAAAAATATAGCGGAACTTGCCGAAATGGACATATCGAAACTCTATAAATGGATGATGTCTGTCGACAGGAAGATGTCCGGACAGCAGCGTATAATAGCGGCGGAGATTTTAAAAGAGGTCTGTTCGCGGTTAAAATTCCTGTTGGATGTGGGGCTTGACTATCTGTCACTGAACAGGGTTTCGACTACCCTGTCAGGCGGGGAGGGGCAGCGCATACGGCTGGCGACCCAGATAGGCAGTCAGCTGGTAAACGTACTTTATATCTTGGACGAACCGAGTATCGGTCTCCACCAGCGCGACAACGTGCGCCTGATCCGTTCCCTGAAAAAGTTGCGTGATTCGGGCAATTCGGTGATCGTCGTGGAGCATGATAAAGAGACGATGATGAATGCCGATTATGTAGTTGATATGGGGCCGAAAGCCGGACGCCTCGGCGGTGAAGTTGTTTTTGCCGGGACACCGCGGAAGATGATGAAGTCTGATACCTTAACCTCGGCCTACCTGAACGGACGGATGTCGATTGACACGCCACTGTCGAGACGGAAAGGGAACGGGCATTTCCTTGTCGTGAAAGGTGCAAGCGGGAATAATCTGAGAGGGGTCACGGTCTCCTTTCCGCTGGGAACAATGATCTGTGTGACGGGCGTATCCGGAAGCGGGAAATCGACACTGATAAGCGATACGCTGCAACCTGCCCTGAGCCGGCATTTTTACCGTTCGCTGGAAACTCCGTTACCCTATAAATCAATAGAAGGCATCGAATATACGGATAAAGTCGTCAATGTAGACCAGTCGCCGATCGGACGTTCACCGCGCAGCAATCCTGCAACCTATACGGGCGTGTTTACAGACATCCGCAATTTGTTCATGGAGCTTCCGGAATCAAAAATACGGGGATATAAGCCCGGCCGTTTTTCCTTCAATCTTGCAGGCGGGCGCTGTGAAACCTGCAGGGGAAACGGTTACCGGACGATCGAAATGAATTTCCTGCCCGACGTATATGTGCCCTGTGAAGAATGTCACGGCAAACGCTATAACCGTGAGACGCTGGAAGTGCGTTTCCGCGGTAAATCAATAGCGGATGCCCTTGACATGACGATCAACGGAGCCGTTGAATGTTTTGAAAATGTCCCGGCCATCCTCCATAAAATAAAAATATTGCAGGATGTAGGCTTGGGATACATCAAACTCGGCCAGCCGGCTATCACGCTCTCGGGAGGCGAGAGCCAGCGCGTCAAACTGGCCACCGAACTCTCAAAACGCGATACGGGAAAAACCCTGTATATCCTTGACGAGCCTACGACAGGATTACATTTTGATGATATACGCGTGTTGCTCGGAGTACTGAACAAACTCGTAGATAAAGGAAACACAGTAATTATCATCGAACATAACATGGACATCATAAAATCAGCCGATTACATCATCGACATGGGACCCGAAGGCGGTAGAGGAGGCGGCCAGGTAGTATTCGCCGGCACACCCGAAGAAATGATAGCCTCAAAAACAAAAAGTTTCACCGCTCCCTTCCTGAAAAAAGAACTGTCTGTGAATAATTGAAAGTTGAAAATGAATTAAACATACAGGCTTATGGCCTTATCGTCTTATAGTCTAAAAAAAAATAAAATGAAGAATCCAATACAAATGATCAAGCAATGCATAGAGCATGAAGAACCCTATTTCGTACTCCGCGGCAAGGACATCTGCGCCCTCCCCGCAATAAAAAAGTACCACGAAACAGTAAAACAAAAAGTAAAAGATCTCTACTTCATAGAAGAAATAGAAGAAATCATGAAAGATTTCCAAGCCTTCCGCGAAGAGCAGCAAACACACATCCCGGATTAATCATGTAGGGGGGGGGGGGGGGGGGTTTCTCAAAAGGGTCAGTTTCCGTCATTGCGAGGGTGTAGCCCCAACCAATCCAGTGATTAACATTAA
>JAISCL010000177.1 GCA_031265585.1 Tannerella sp.
TTGTACTCGTCGGCATGGTTCATAAGGAAAGCGGTAATGATGATCGGATTGTTTTCGTGGGCGGCGTCTACCTCCGGCAATTCGCTTTTCCTGAAAGATACGCCGTCTGCCGTACCCAGAAAGATACGCCTGTCGTCGGGATCGTAATACATACTGTAGAACGTACGGTCGGCATTGAGATGCCTTACCATCAGGCTGTCTTTATCTACCACCCAGATACCGTTGTCGGTAGACATCCAGACAGAGCGCTCCGCTTCAATCATGGCCAAAGGCTCGATGGGCATCCGGGTAAAGTTTACCGTACACATTTCGTGCGTGAGGGTGTTTATTCTCACCAGTCCTCCCCGGCAGGCTACCCAAAGGAAGCCATCCGTATCGCACAGCATCAATACCGGAAGCTTACCCTTGAGGGAGTCTGGCAAAGAGATATGCTCTATCCGGTCGGTTCGGCTGTCTATCTTATCGATCCCTGTATTGTAAATCAATACCCATACGTTTTCCTGCGGGTCGATAGCCAGACCGTTGACAAAATTGCCTGCCAGCCCATTGGCAATGGTATAGCATTTATCGGCCCTGTAAAAAGGCGAAACGCGCTGTTTCAGTTTCTCCCTGTTGATCCTCAACAGGCCGCTCATACACGTAGCTATCCAGAAATCATTTTTCGAGTCTTCCGTCATATAATATGTCCAACTCGAATGATAAACGCCCGAACTGTCCGTGATATGATACCATTCAAACCGGCCTGTTTGGGCATTGTACCGGTTGATACCCCCATCGGTTCCTACCCAGAAGTCGTGCGAACGGTCTTCAAACAGGCAGCGTACATGGTTGTGCGTAAGGAAAGCCTCCCGGTTGCTTACCGTAAACCACCGGGCGGCAGTGCCTGATTCCGGTTCCCGGGTGCGTATAAGCCCGTTGGTACCTCCAAACCAGAAGTTCCCTTTCGAGTCTTTTGAAATGGAATAAAACAAATTGCCTTCGCCCGACGTTGTCATCTGATAGATCGGAATGAAGTAAAACTGGCGGTCGCCCTGCAACAGGGAGATACCATAGTCGCTCCCTATCCACAGGTTCTGCCGGGCGTCTTTAAAGATCGCCCAGATAATATTATTCGACAATGATTGCGAATCGCGCGAATCGTGCCTGATGTATTCAATGCCGTCGTCTTTATAATAATACAATCCGTTGTCTGTCCCTATTACGATGTTATTCGTATGGTCCAGACAGATCGTTTTCACGCAGGAATATGCCTTTTTGTATTCGAGGGAATGATCGCTCAGATTGTATTTCATCAAGCTGTTGTCTGTTCCTACCCAGATGCAGTTCCGCGATTCGTCTTTTAAGATGGAATTAACGAATACACGCGTTCCCTTACGGGATTCGTCCGGCAGGATCAGATGAAAATATTTATCCGCCGGCGAATATCTTCCGAAGCCTAAGTAAGTACCCACATAAATGAAACCGTCTACCTCCTGAAGAGAATAAACGATTTCGGTCTGTTTAGCGCCCCCGCTGTTGATTTCAATCTTTTCCGTCTGATGCGTATCCATCTCGTGCCGGTAGAGGCCCGACATCGCGCCTATCCACAGAACATTCCCCGTCAATTCGAGCGACTGAACCTCGTCCGACAGTTCCAGGAACGACGGTTCGAAGACGTCTGTTTTATAATTATACACCAATAGCCCGCGTTGAGAGCCCAGTAATAAATAATCCTCGCCATACAAAACGGCACAGTTAATGGGTATATGGGTCGTGTCGCCATACGAAAAGTGCGGATGGGGCGTATACCCGTCGTAGCTGAACAATCCTTTATTGGAACCTATCCACAACAATCCCTGCTTGTCTTGGATAAAACATCTGACGGAAAGCGCTTCCCGGCTTAGTAAAATATTTTCAAAGGCCGTGTAGTCTGCCCTCATTCCGCTCCAAAAGCAGAAAAGAAGGGCAAACACACCATACGTTCTCAGAGATGGCTTTCTCATTTGCATATTATTCATAACAGATAGCCAAATATAGCATTTTTTTTAACTACTTATACTCCGGCATGGTTTTGTGCTGTTGCAAAATAGGGTGCATCCTTTTTGAAAATAGGATGCACCCTATTTCCGAAAAGGATGCACCCTTTTCAAAAGGATGCGCAAGGCACAAAACTATCCCGCGTGGAGTATAGCTATTTAACTACTTTAACTACCACTTCGGCTTCGCCCAACTCTCCGGAAGAAGCTTTGATGGTGAACGAACCTGTTTTATCCGCCTGTATAATGGCGAGGCATAAGCCTCCCCAGGCTTTCCGTTCGGTAGCTTTTACGGAAGACAGGTCCATCATATTGCCGCTCTCTACGCCTATGATCCTGGCGCCGGGGGCTTCAAACTTCACGAGGTTGTCAGCATACGGAACCCGGTGGCCATCGCGGTCTGTTATTTCCACGGTTGCATGCACTACGTCGGAAGGAAGGGCGTGTATCGTATCCCTGTCTACGGTGATCGTTAGCTTTGCCGGAGCGCCTGTTGTTACCTGCCGGAAGGTATATTCTTTGCCGTCTTTTTTACCGACGGCCTTTATTTCGCCGGGCTCATAGATAACATCCCAAGTTAAATGCAAGTCTGCCGTAGAGGTAAATACTTTACCCGGTTCGTAGGTATTCCAACTGCCCGAATTACCCCGGCGGGGGAACTCAAAGGTTTTGGAGCCGTAGGATTTCCCGTTTACGAAAAGTTCCACCTCTCCACAGTTGGTGAAGCATACCACCTGAACTACTTTGCCTTCCTGCCCGTCTTTATTCCAATCGGAAGCGAGGTGCAAAACAGGTTCGTCCATCCAGATACTCTTGAAGAAATAATACCCGTCTTTCCTGAATCCGCAATTGTCTAAATAACCGGAGACGGCCCCTCGCGACGGCCAGAACGTTTCGCCGTAATAATCGATGCCCGTCCACATAAAATCGCCGATTACATAATCGTTCAGAAGCGTGTATTTCCATCGCTGTTCCACATCGATGAGTTGCGCAGGAAAGCCCATCCTCCTTCTCGCCGGGATGGCTGGCTGTTCTCCGGCGGCAGTAACCGGAGCCGCCCGGTAACCTCCTACGCCTCCCGTTTCGGTACCTACTACCAAACGTTCCGGGTGGAGCGCCTTGTCAATGGAATAAAGCAATTCACGCCGTTCGTGATACCGGTCGGGATAGTTATAGCCGATGATATCGTTGGCAAAGGCGTCCAGAAACTCTTCCGTTGCCGCATTATGATCGGCTGCAATATTATCGTTGCCGCTTGTCACCAGCCGGGTAGGATCTAAGCTGTGGCAAAGCGCTATCATTTGCCGGGCAAGCGCCGGCCCTTCCGCTGAGCTTTGGTCGGGTATTTCGTTTCCGATACTCCACATCACAACCGAGGGGTGATTACGGTCGCGCATCACCATCGTTTTCAAATCTTCTTCATACCACTGCTCAAAGTATAGCTTGTAGGTATATTCCCGCTTGCCGGCCAACCATTCATCGAACGCTTCATCCATGACAAGTATTCCCATGCGGTCGCAAATATCCAGCAATTCGGGAGCCGGCGGATTATGCGCCGTACGGATGGCATTACAGCCGCCCGATTGCAGGATTTCGAGCCTCCGTTCCCATACCCTTTCCGGTACGGCTGCGCCTACCGCCCCGGCGTCGTGATGCAGATTAACGCCTTTCATTTTAACCCGTTGCCCGTTGAGCAGAAAACCCTTGTCGGCCGTATACCGGATCGTACGGATCCCGGTGGTATTCGTTTCGCAGTCGGCTTCTTTTCCGTTTACATAGACCACGGTTGTCAAGGCATATAAACAGGGATCCTCAAGGCTCCATACGTCCGGATGAAGCACCGTCAGTTCCTGTTCCACTTCTTTCCTTTCCTTTTCATTCAACTGAAGAGAGGATTGGGTGGAGGCTACTTCTTCTCCCTTCTGATTGCGCAGGGTATGCTTCAGCAGGATGTCTCCGGCAGACGCTTTGCCGTCGTTGGCCACTGTGGCTTTTACCTTCAGCACGGCGCTCTCTTCGCCAAGTGACTGTGTATAGATAAATACGCCCCATCGCTCCAGATGGACGGCTTGCGTTTCCACCAACCGTACATGGCGATAGATACCCGACCCGGTATACCATCTGGAATTGGGTTGCTTCGAATTATCCACCCGTACAGCCACAAGGTTGTTTTTTGCTTTGAGATAAGGCGTTAAATCATACGCAAAACTAACATACCCGCCGGGACGTTTGCCTAAGTATTTCCCGTTGATCCATACTTCGCTGTTCTCATAAACGCCGTCGAACTCAATGCTTACCCGTTTTCCCGGGTTCAGGGCAGGCCAATCGAATTTCTTTCTGTACCAGCCGATGCCTGTCGGGAAATAACCTACATTGCCTCCGCCGGGCGCTTTTTCCAGATTTTCCCCTTCAATACTCCAGTCGTGGGGAAGGTTGAGCGTTCGCCATGCCTGGTCGTTGAATCCGTTTTTGGTTGCATTTTTGTATTCGCCGGTCGCAAATTTCCATCCTTCATCAAAAGGCTCTACCGTTCGGCTGTTTGATTGTCCCCAAAGAGGCATACTACTCAAAAGTATGCCCCAACACCAAAATAGTATCTGTTTCATAATGTTTCGTATAGTTTAGGATATATGTCCATTTTCTCGGTTGTCCGCCCTTCCGCATCAAAAAGGCCTCCCCACCGGGGCGAGGTAGCTTCCCAGATAAACGTTCCCCAGCCTAATTGATTGGGCAGGTCTTTTACTATCTCATTCACTTCGGTCGGATAGTCCTGATATTCTACTACAATAATCGGTTTCCCGTACCGGGTGGCCAGATCGTTTAGGTTGGATTTCAACTCGTCGAGTGTTCCATGCCAACGAGGATAGTAGGATTGTCCGATGATGTCGAACTTTACGTCGCGGCTGATGATCTTATCAAGAAAAGCAACCGACTCGTCGTTCTGCCCTCCACAGGCAATATGCACCATAATCGGGATAGTTTCGTCGGCAGCCCGCACCGCAGCGCTTGCACAACGCAATAAAACGCCGAACGGCATATACGAATCGCCTATCTTCCCCTGTGGCCACAGCATACCATGATTGATTTCATTCCCTACCTGCACCATATCGGGCGTACACCCTTCTGCAATAAACTTCCGGATGGTTTCGAAGGTGTACCTGTAAACCTGCCCTTCCAATCCCGAACCGGAATAGGCAGCCCACGATGCCGGCGTATATTGTTTGCCGGGGTCGGCCCAGGTATCACTGTAATGAAAGTCGAGTAAGAACTTCATCCCTTGGGCTTTGACCCGCTTAGCCATTTGCAGGGTTTGTTCCAGTCCGCAGTACCCTTCGGCGGAATATCCTCCTTCGGCGGCGGGGTCTGTAAATAATCGAAGCCTTATCCAATTGAATTTATTCTCTTTCAATATCTCCAGGGCGTCCTTTTGTACGTCTTTATCCGAAAACTTCAGACCGTTGCCTTCCTGTTGGGGCAACCAGGAAATATCGGCTCCAATGATGGCTTCCTCCCGCCCGAATGTACGCTTGGCCAATTGGTTATCTTCGGGAGATTCTTCTCTCTTGCTCTGCTTGTATTGGGCGTATAGCTCGTCGTAAAGGCTTAGTATTTCTTTATTGGCTGTCAACTGAACGGGTTCTCCGCCCGGCTGCCTTCTGCGGAAAGAAACGCCCGCACTGTCATTGGCAAAAGAGAATAACGCCTGTATAGGCTCCCACGCCATGGTACCGAATCCCAAACCACCGGGAACCGAGCGGACAATATCGTTTATCTTTTTAATATTGTCGCTTTTCGCACCGTATTCGCAGACGCAGACCGGTTTACCGTAGTGTGCCGACAGATCGTAAAGATTCGCCTTCAGGTCGTTGTAAGTCTCATGCCATTGTTCATAGTAAGAAAGCCCGATGACATCAAATTCGGCGTTGTATTTCAGCAGGTAATCCAGAAACTGGCGGCATAACCGGTTTTCTCCTCCCAACGCCAGATGTACCATGATCCGGCAATTGGGCAGGACTTCCCTTACCGCCCGTTGCCCTGCTTTATACAAGCCGGCCATCGCCGCCCAGTTTTCTTCTTTTGCATTATCATCAATAAAACCTTCGGGCCAAACCAGCCCGTGATTAATCTCATTCCCTATCTGCACCATACTGGGAGCGACGCCGGCTTCATCTAATGCCCGGAGTACGCTTTTCGTATATTCGCAGAGTTTATCTTCCAGCGCTTGTCCGGTCAGTCCTTCCCATCCGGAAGGTTTGTATTGCTTGTCCGGGTCGGCCCATGTATCGCTATAGTGAAAGTCGAGCGTAAAGTTCATTCCGGCTGCACGAATCCTCTTTGCCATCTGGATGGTTTGTTCCAGATCGCAAAAGCCCTGACGCGGCGAATAACCCTTTTCGGCTTCGGGATTGACAAAGATGCGTAAACGGATATTATCGAAATGATGATCGGCCATGATTTGGCAAACATCTTTCTCTTTTCCGTCCACATCATAGAAAACGGCGCCCAAGCTTTCATTCTGAGGGATGAAAGAAATATCGGCGCCCAAACTAAAGGTAGCCGGTTTGTTACTGCAACCCATCGCCAGGAAAACAGAAACAACCCCTAAAAGCAACCATTCGAAATAATAATGCCGTTGATTCATATACAGTTATTTTAGTAAAATTGACTTCAATTCAAAAGACGGACCCTCGCTTTGTTCTGTCCGGGGGATGAGTAACTGGATTCGTTCGATGGCTTGCAGATCAAATTTCTCCGGCTTCGGATGTGTATACCAAAAGGGCAGGAATCCGGGGAAAGGTCTCGGCAACAAAGCCATCTTGCCGGCTTTGAATGCATCCAACGGCAATGTCCGGCTTGTCTCCGTAGGGGTGAGTACGGCTTTTGCCGTATAAGCGCTTCCGTCTTTACTTATCAGCGCTACCTCTATTTCGACAGGCTCCTGCTCTGCCTGCGCATGGATTACGAGTTCGGAGTAACCGGAAGCGCATCCGGCTATTCCGGTTATCTGTTGCCCGATAAAATTCTCAAGAACGAACACAGGCAGAGAAGGATCGCTCCCACGTGAAGGCGCTCCGGGGAAAGTCCTTGAAAACGTTTTTAAAACCGTTTCTCCCGGAACAGGCGAAAATACAGGTAGAAGGGAATAACCAAACCGGGCCGACCAGGTAATGAAACGATCAGCCTGTTCGGCGTTAATCAACGGAACGGTACTTTTCCGGGGTAATACCTGAATTGTATAATTTTCGGGATTATAATAATCCCAGGCAGTGACCGGCCCTTCGATACCTCCGGGGTAGATCCATTCTTCGCCGGAAAGCATGCCGGCTTGTATCACGTAACGTAACGTGCCGGCCTTCACCAGCGAATCGGGTATTTGCACGCGAAAACGATAGCCGTCTGTTTTCTCCATGGGTATTTGTACCGGAGGCCGCCAACCTCTCAGGTTGCTCGAAACCTGCAAAGTCAATTGCCTTACCGGAAGAGGCGTTACAAACTCTGCTTCCAGAGAGGCAGGCTGATCTTCCATTACAAAAGAAGGAGGCGTATGAAGAATGTACCGTTTCTCAAGAGTTGCTTTGGGAGCATAATATTCGTCGGCCCTTGCCCCGCCAATATTGAATTGCTTCGGATCGCCGGTAAAGGGTTGTTCCGACAGGATATAAGCGCCGGGAGTGATGGAGAATTGCCCTCCGGAAGCGGTTGCCTGATAGCGATTTCCTTCATTGATACCGGTAACGGCAAACGTATGACCCAAATCCGGCAAACGAACGGTCATCGGATATTCTTCGTATGCGATGACTACATTTTCGATGTGCGGCGTAGCTCTTGAAAAGGGATCACGTACCCATACGGCGTCTGGCATGACTTCCAACCGCCACATCCCGTTGCCTATCTTATCGAGAAAATAAGCCCCCCGGCCGTTGTAAGCCACCACCGGTGATGTGCCATAACCGGCTATTGATTCTAAGGCCGTTTCATTCGCTGGCTTGGTAGACGTATGGTTCGTATAATAAAACACCCGGTCGTTCGACAGTTCAGACAGGTCGTCTTCGTAACTGATCGTTACGCCCGGTAAAGCAAAGGCGCTCGTTTCTTTGTCGCGCTCCCGCTTATAAACAGGATTACGGAATAATTCCCCGGCGATTTTAAAGCCGATGGCTTTCTGCGGCGCATATGCTAAGTTCAAAAAATGCGTCTGATATTCTGTATTCGCCGCGGCCATAACCATAGGGTCATAGGCAAATTGAGTAACCCATTGCATCCCTGCTTCCTTGAAAGATAGCGCTATCGGCGGATACATATAAGACCGGCCTATATCGGCCGCATCAAATTCATAAACAATACGCGCCTGGCGGGCGAAGTAAGGTTCCTGCCTGAACGGCATATCGTAGCAATCCACATGCGGCAGGAAATTCCCCGGCCGTTCAAATCCCGCTACCAGTCCTGAGGGATACCATTGAAAGGTAACGCCGTCGGTTCCACCGTCGATAAACGCTTTCAGCAAACCGATACTTTGCGTTACATTATATAATACGGGTTTCTTACATCCCGTCGAACGGATGGCCTCGCGCATCTTTCGTACAAAGGCGGTTGTTTCTTTAGCTTTTTCAAGCGAATGTCCCGGCTCATTGCAGATTTCAAAAGCAACAATCATCGGGTCGTCTTTATAACGTACACCCGAATACGGATTGACATGGTTGAGGAACTGTTTCAGGTATCTTTCCTGTGCCGCGATGGCGTCGGCGTCGGTATAGACATTTCCTTTATTATATTTCCCCGAAAATCCGGGCAAATCGTTTTCATTCGGTTCAGGATAACCGTTTCCCCAATAAGCAATGGGCGTAAGAAGGATATAAATGCCTCTCTGCTGGAATTGCCGGATAAGATAATCCAATAAGTCTAAATGATGATTGTCGATAAGATTTCCTTTCTCGTCGCTTATTTCACAATCCCATACATGGATGCGGTACGCGTTGACGCCCATCCGGCTCAAATGGTACGCATCCGTTTCAATCGCCTTTTTGTGGTCGACGCCGTTACGTAGTATCTGCCGGTAGGCATGAGCAAAGGGCGTAGTGTAATTGACACCCCAAAAATACGCTTCTTCCTGATTGCTCTCCCATCTCATCCGCCCGTTTTTATCTACATAAACCGACTCATGAACGGTCTGTGCCGACACATACGACAGGAAGCAGAAAAAGAGAAATAAAGTAATACTGATTTTTTTCATATCGAATTAGTGTTTTTAATTATCACAAATTTAAAAGATAGAATTAAGCCGTTCAATTAAAAACGGACAGAAGATAGCAACAAAACGGACGAACAGGCTTTTTACTCACCATACATTTTTTGGACGTTTGTGCCGGGATATTGAAATCTTTCGTAATTTAACGCCCGATTTGTATGACATGTTATCATCGGGAAAGAAAGACATATTAATCGGATTTATCGTATCCGTGCTTCTTAGTCTTTTTGTGAATTTTACGCTGTTGATGCGTACTTATGAAAGGCTTATGGGAAGCCATGGACAGACGTTCCTTGTTTCGCACTTCGAAGGGTTTTACCTTTATTTCTCATTGGCATGGTTTTTCCTGTTCGCTTTTATCTTGTTTGTCATAACGGTGCAGGGATATAAATTGGGCGATAGCTTATTCCGTAAAAACGAATTTAACGCTACCTTATTCGTTATCGCGGCTAATGCGATCGTTGCTTTTGCTTTAATTCAGGTCTATCCCTTAGCCTTGCATACCCTGTCGGAAGATATTTTACAAATAGAGAAACCCGCTTTCCCCTTTGAAAGGCCCGACTTATCCCGTATAAGGCCTGACGCACCGCCCGATGCGCCGATGCATTTCTTCTGGCCGATAGACCTTCGTCCCTTTCCCCGTCCTCTGGTTACGGAGCATTTGTTTGTGTTGATAACGGTTATCCTTACTGTTATGCTGATCAGGCTTATCGGCAGCAGGCAACAAATCGCCCTGGAATTTGAAAAATTGAAAACAGAGAAATGGCAAACGTCCTACAATGCCCTGATGGGACAAATCAATCCGCATTTTTTCTTTAATTCGCTCAATGGCCTTAACTCACTTATACGAAGCGGCGAACAGGAACAAACGTTAACTTATCTGGACGAATTGTCGAGTGTATTCCGGTATATTCTGCAAAGCAATAAAAAGGAACTGGTTACCCTTGCCGAAGAGCTACAGTTTGTTAAAGCCTATACTTACCTGTTGAGCGTGCGGTACGAAGGACGGCTCTTCTTTTCAATCCAGGCAAATACATCCTATCTGCTATGGTACCTGCCCATACTGAGCGTACTTCCTTTGATAGAGAATGCCGTCAAACACAACGTCATAAGCAAGCAATATCCTTTGCAGGTAGATATCTATACAACGGGAGACAACCGGTTGGTCGTTTCCAACGCGATCCAACCTAAAACGGAAGACAACAGCGAAGGCGGTATCGGCCTGAAAAACCTGTGGGGACGTTACCGCATGCTTACAGGGAAAGACATATCAATTTCCAGTCATAAAGGATATTTCAACGTTTCACTTCCACTGTTAAACAAACCCATTAAACAATGAAAGCTGTTATTATAGAAGACGAAACCACGGCTGTAAACAGCCTGAAAGCCATACTTGCCCGAAACAATGTTTCTCCCGTCAGCGTTATAGCCGAACTGGAAAGTATCGAAGAGAGTGTAACCTATTTCAGAAATATGCCGCAGCCCGACATTATTTTCATGGATATCCACCTGGCCGACGGCTTGGTATTTAAACTGTTCGAGCAGGTAGAAATCGGTTCGCCGGTTGTCTTTACCACAGCCTACGACGAATATGCTTTACAGGCCTTTCAGGTGAGCAGTATCGATTACCTGCTCAAGCCTGTTACGCAGGCTTCACTGGAAAGAGCGCTGAATAAATTATACCTTTTCAGCCCCGAAGAGCGTTCGGCGCATATCCTTCATACGAATCACGCCATACGGAACAGGCATACCATCAAAAGCCTGTTAATTATGCTGGCGGATAAATTTTATCCGCTGGCTGTAGAAGACGTTTTATTCTTTTATACGTCTAACGAGAAAGTAGCCGCCTACACCCATGACGGTAAACAACATCCTGTAGACCGTACATTAGATGCTCTGAATGAGCAGTTGGATGAACATCTTTTTTTCCGGGCAAACCGTCAGTTCATTATTTCGCGGAAAGCCATAAAAGATGTAGGTCTGTGGTTTGGCAGCCGTCTGTCGGTCAACTTAACGGTAACCACTCCCGAACGAATTATTATCAGTAAAATTAAATCGCCCTTATTCAAGAAATGGATATTACGTGAAGACTGACGAATGGTCTTTTCACTCTCTTTTCCGGGCGATTCACCAGCTCATTTAAACCACTCGCCGTACATTAACGTTTGTTTGCCGAATATCCTTTTTCCTTTGTTCCGGAGAATAACGCATAAAAGGATAATCAACATGTTGAAATGTATCACATTTGATGGCGACGCTGCCACATTAGACTCTCTGATGAGTTATCTCGAAAAGTTGGATAAGGTATTAGAAGAGATACATGAGGCCTTACAAAAGAAACAGACGGAACAATTTTTATTTGTAAAAGAAGGAAACAGAATGGTCCGTCTCCAGCCCGAAGACATTCTTTTTCTGGAAGGTTACGGAGATTATGTTAAGATACATCGTACCAACGGCAAGCTACTCCTGTCGCAGGTAAGCCTCAAACGGTTTGAGAACTGTCTGGTCGGACAACCTTTCTGCCGCGTACACCGTTCGTATATAGTTGCCATTGCACATATAAATTATATCGAACATAAACGGATCCGTATTGGAAAAGAATTGATACCCATCAGCGATTCCTACCTGCCTTCGCTTATGGATCGTATATCGGATTTATAGCTTTGCCTTGTAGAAACGTTCGCTCAGGGTATACGTAACGGTAAGGCCGATGATGTCTCTCTGCAAGGCGTTTCCCTGCATTTGTAACCTGTCGTAAAAGAAAGCGGCGTTGATCTGTCCGTTTTGTACAGGTAATCCAAGCCCTATGCAGGCTCTCCCTGTAAATCCGCTTTTCCCGCTTATCGTATAATAAGGAGTAGAGGCCATAATTCCAGCTTTATAGGTAACCCGTTTCCAATAGCCTTCAGACGGATGAGTGCTTGGCAAGTAAGATACGCCGGCTCGCAACTCATGCGCATCGACAAATTTAATACGGCTGTCGCCTGATGTAAGTACGTGATATTCACGCAGGGTATAATCCAATGCATACGTCCATTGCTTATACTGCAAGGCTCCGCCTATACCTGTATATTGAGGTAAATATTGAATTGTCTTTTTCTTGTTTGTTTCTGTTACCGACGAAGCGATGGTAAGCGCCAGGGTGTTTTCTATCCTTAACCGTTGCTTATATCCGTAAACAGCGCCGAGCGTTACCAGCGCCTGCCTGCTTAACCGTCGTTGATATTGCAGGCCGAAATCCGTATAAAAGGATTGTGTGTGCATGCTCTGCCTGACAGACGTCGCCTCTTGCGTCTCCGTCTGCGACAGGTTCCCGAAGATATAGTTCAGGTTTATTCCCAGTGAAAAATGGCCGGGTAGCAGGATGGCATTGGTAAAGCTGGCTTCAGACAATCCGCCGTCGCCTTCAAATAAACTGTTTACCACAGAAGCAGGAGTCCCTTCCAGCGGTTGGGCGCTTCTGAAATAATAGCCCGCCGAACTATAAGGCGTGACACCTGCTGCCGCATACCAGCGAGGGATGATGCGCCCTCCCAGGCTTATGGCGGAAACATTCCCTGTAAATGCACCGTTTGAATTCCCGCCCGATTGATACTGTTCCCTTTTTAAAAATGTTGAAACCTCGGCCAATAACCGGCAAGTATCAATGCCTGTAAGCCCGGCAGGGTTTTCCATGCTAAGAAGCAACGGATTCCGCATACCATAAGCAACCCCTCCCATGCCGACCTGCTGCCCATACAAACCACTCATTATTTCACCCAGCCCGAACATGGAATAGGGGGAAGAAGTCATTACGTTTTGCGCAAAAGCCTCCGGTATACACAGAAGGGATAAAAGAATGTATTTAATAACTCTCATAAATCGTATAGGTTAATTGGAGAATGATGGGGGTACGCCCCTGCTGGTCGCTGATGGTAAGGTTCTTCAATGTACCGGTATAATCATTAGCATTATAGACTAATTGAAGGTTATGTTTGTACTTGCCGGAAGCGCCTGATTCCTGTTGCATAAAATCAGTCACGTCGAAATAGTAGTAGGTGTTCTCGTCGAATGTATCGTCCTTCATCAGGATGCCTACCTGCACTTCCTCGCCCAGATAATTTTTTACCGCATCTGTAATGACATTGTTTTCATCAGCTATATATAAGTAAATGCTGTCGGGTAAGGCATTATAGACGGAATACGAACCGGGTTCGGGATAAATTTTCAGATAAGCCTGTTTGATCGCTACATATTCTCCCTGCTCCCGGAAATTGTTCAGGTAAGGAAATTCCAGCCGTGTATACCAACCTGTTCCACACATCAGAACGCCCCGGTTTCCTAACGCCCCGGAAGGTATTTCCACTTGGCTGGTAGGATAACTCTCCATCAATGTGCCTGTACGGTCGTGGATGATTTGGTTGAACTGGGTTGCGGTTTTTGCTTTGAAGAGTAATTCCCGGTTATTCTCCAATTCATCGGTTATATGATACCGTAGTGAGAGGGCCACCGCCGTATCGGCAACGGAAAAAGCGACTAATGCCCGATTGGATCCGCCTTCGGGAATCAGAACAATTCCTTTGAAATAATCTTCAAAACGGTCGCTCGAAATCGCCTGATCGCTTGTATGGAACTTTGTCAGCAGATCGTCTCCTAATGCGTCGGAAAGGCGTATCTCGAGAAAATCAGGATTCCCTGGTTTCGGTTTGAATGTGTAAGTAACCAGAGGTGCTTCATCATAGGCTACACGGCTTTTATTATACAAATACCCATTGTCATTCAAACTGATCTTTTCCGTGAGTTGGTGTATCGCTATGGTAAGCGGCATCGTTGTATCTCCCACAAAATATCCGTTGGAAGAAAGCAGCAATACAAGCGAGTCTAATACAACTGTTTCATCGGCTTCCGTATTATAAGAAGGCCTTTCATAAGGTATGAAAGCGGAAGAACGCATTTTCCCCCAGAGCGGATGGATGTATTCACCGGTCAGAGCAATTCCTTTCCCGGATGTTTCCAGCGAATCAATCAATACCGAGACGACCCGTACCGTACTTGTATCCACCTGTACATTTCTGAATAAAGACGAGACGAGTCTTTCGCCATACGTACTGTTTTCATCATAGCACGAAGCTGCCGCAACAAGCAAAAACAGATAAAGAACAAAACAGGGTTTATACATACTATCTTACTGTTTGATGTTTATAAAAATGCAAAGAAGCCTTTTTAATTCTCTTCCTGCAATTCTATACCGTCAAACGCATTTCTCAATCGGCCAATGCTGTTTTTATTTCTTTAAAATCATTTCCGTGTGCTTCACCGGACAAAAAGGCCTGTTCACCGATTTTTTTTGCCTGATACGAAAGCGCCTTGTTTCTTTGTGGCAATAAAAAAAACAGTATATGACAGCACAAAAAAGATTCCTGTTCTTTCTGGCGGCTCTTTTCTCCTTTCTGGTAAGTTCGTGTGGCGACGATGACGATGATGATGATTTAATAGGCAAATGGTACCGCGTATCGGATTTCGACGGACTGGCTCGTGGCGACGCTTCTTCCTTTACCATTGGCAACAAAGGGTATCTGGTATGCGGGTACGACGCAAAGAAACGTTTATCCGACTTATGGGAATACGATATGGATATGGACTTCTGGACACAAAAAACCGCCTTCCCCGGTGCTCCCCGTAACTCGGCTGTCGCCTTTGCTGCTAATGGTAAAGGATATGTGGGAACCGGATTTGACGGAGAGAACTATTTAAACGATTTTTGGGAATACAGCCCTTCGTCTGATACGTGGACGCAAAAAGCAGATTTCCCCGGCTCGGCGCGCTATGGGGCGGTAGCCTTCGGATTAGCTGGTAAAGGTTATATCGGATGTGGTTACGATGGCAACTATTTAAAAGACTTTTATGCTTTCAGCCCCTCAAGTAATAGTTGGGAACAGATTGTGAGTATCGGCGGAAGTAAACGCCAGGGGGCTACCAGCTTTGTAATAAACGATATGGCTTATATCTGTTGCGGGCAAAACAATGGAGATCACATTTCCGATTTCTGGAAATACGATCCGTCCTCCGGATTATGGACACAACTGCGGGATATCGTTAACACCTCCGATGATGATTACGACGACAATTATGCGATCGTACGAATGAATGCCGTCTCTTTCATCATAGACGGAGCAGCCTACATCGCTTGCGGTGAAAATAATGGGACCCTGCGCAGTGATACCTGGAAGTATTCTCCTGCAACGGACCTTTGGGAAAGTGTATCTAAATTTAAAGGAACAGCCCGTACGGTAGCTGTCTCTTTCTCCAACGGAGAGAGAGGTTTTGTGGTATCGGGTAAAAGCGGCACCTACCGGTTTGATGATATTTGGGAACTTCACCCTTATGAGTATGATGACGACGATTATTAAAGGTAGAAAGGCTTCACCGGCCTGTTGTCGCTACTGATACCGGTTTTATTTATTTTTCGTGCCGGAGGATTGGGACCTTCGCACAATTGGGCAAGGAGTCAAAAGCTCCTTGCACTCTACAACCGCAAAAGACAAAAAGATATTAATAACACAATGTACCTATTTGTTGGGTTTTTTGTAGTCATTATACATATTAATAGGTATTGACAGGGAAGGGCATTTCGCAGAACTTTGCCTTTGTTTATTTATTAATGTAAAACACACAATTAGTTTATATGAAAAAGATAGGAATTTTCTATGGGTCTTCTACCGGTACGACAGAAGATATCGCCGGAAGAATAGCAACCGGATTAGGGATAAGTTCAGCAGATATGTATAATGTTGATTCGGCTACAGTTGGAGATGTAGCTCCTTACGAAGTATTATTATTGGGCTCTTCCACTTGGGGAGTGGGCGATTTGCAGGATGATTGGGAAGGGTTTCTTCCCAAACTGAAAAAAGCAGATTTGAAGGGGAAAACAATCGCTATCTTCGGAACAGGCGATTCATCTTCTTATTGCGATTCTTTCTGTGATGCCATAGGCGTTATTTATAAGGAACTGCAAAATACGGGATGCACGTTCTGCGGCAGTGTTCCGGCAGACGGATATTCGTTTGACGATTCTGTTGCCATGATAGGCGGACAATTTGTAGGGCTTCCTATTGATGAGGTAAATGAAGACGGTGAAACCGGCGCCCGTATAGACCGCTGGATAAATCAACTCAAGACGGAATTATCGTAAAGCGAAAAGTAAAAGTTGAAGGTTAAGGGTGGTAAGCGATGGTTTCCTGTTGCTTACCACATTTTTTTTCGCAGGAAGCGAAACCAGATAAAAGCAGTTATCCCTTTCAGCAGGCTGGTGATACTTATCGCCCACCATACGCCGTTGACGCCCATCCATGAAGAGAGTAAAACAGCTATGGGGATTCGGAGCGCATTGAACGTGATACTGATAATGGCGGGAGGTATCGTTCGCCCGGTTCCGTAGAAAAGCCCCTGCATGGTAATTTCAACCATCATGAACAACATCGAATACCCGTCTATACGCAGGAATACTCCACCGGCCAGCCAGGCTTCGCGTTCGGGAACGATGAGGGAGAATACGTCGCTTCCCCAAAACACAAATAACACCGTACAGAATAAACCCAGCACAGAGGTCATCGCCAGGGTGGCATGATAAGCTCCCTGTAAGCGTTCTTTCTTTTTGGCCGCATAGTTTTGGGCGACAAAAGCGCTGAGCGCTGTGCTGAATCCCTGCGATGTATTCCATGCAATCGCTTCGATTTGTCCGCCGGCTGTCATCGTCATCAACCCTAAATGCCCGCCATACGTAGAAGCTGTACGCCCCATAATCAGATTAATAAGGGCAAATAACGTATTCAATACGGCAACGGGCAATCCTAATTGAAAAATCCGTTTCGTATAGTTGGCCGTTAACCGGGTAAAGAAAGAAAAGCCTCCCAGAAGTCGGTTTCGTACCTTTAGCTGGTAAACAAACAACAGGCAGACGGCTCCCTGCGAAATCCATGTTGCCCAGGCAGCCCCATCGGTTCCCCAATCAAAGCCGAGTATGAACAACGGGTCGAGCAGCATATTAATAATCAATCCCATCCCATTGATATAGAATGGGATTTTACTTAATCCGGCGGCATTATGTATACCGGTGAAAGCATAGGAGAGAAACACAAAAGGAAAAGCCGTTGTAATAATCCGGAGATAATCCACGGCGTTTTCCGTTTTGGAAGCCTCTACTTTATACAGTTCAATAACAGGATTGGCAAAGGCAAAGAGTAAAGCGCCCCAACAGAGGGCTATGATCAATCCGATGGTAAGATTATGCGATGCGTACCTCCGGGCATCATCTTCATTACGCCCCCCGATACTTTGCGCTACACTTACTTCAGAACCTACTTTGGTAAGCAAAGCGATAGAACTTGTCATCCATGTCAGGATACCGACAGCGCCGATAGCGGCAACCGCCTCGCTGCCCAATCG
>JAISCL010000190.1 GCA_031265585.1 Tannerella sp.
AAGAGGCCGCTTGCAGTAAACAGCAACATATTCATCGGTATTTTTACCGCGAACTGCTTTAGCCATTCCGTTCCCGTAGCATAAGAGAACAGTAATCCCAGGATTATGGCGGGCAATGCGATATATGAAATTTCTTTCGACAATAAAACAAGTATATCACTGATGCGCGCTCCGTTGATCTTGCGCAGGGCTATTTCTTTCCGGCGACGGCCCACTTCATCCGCCACAAATCCCCAAAGACCTAAAAGCATCATTGACAGCATAAGCCCCGAAGCTACGGCGATCGAATTACGGAACGAGCGGGCGTCCTTATAAAAGTCCCTGTATGTTTCCATATAAGAGATGAAAGCCGCTTCGCCGTCATTCGACAATTCTTTCAGCTTCCCGGACAGTTTTTCCGTGATCCCGGCAGTCAGGGGAACATTTAATTTGACGGAAATCCGGTTTACCGGGAGATCTTCGTGTGTCCCGTCGGGCATCAGGAAGATCGGGGAAACTCCTTTGTAATAAGACTGGTTCTGAAAATCTTTCACAACGCCGCAGATGGTCCGGAGTTCTCCCAGGTATGAGATCTTCGCCCCTACCGGATTGTCCAGGTTCAGCATACGGACTGAGGTTTCATTCACAACGATTTCCTTCGCCGCGTCCGAGCGCTTTGAAAGATTATTTCCCGCAACCAGCTTCAATTCATACGTGTCCAGGTAATCCTCATCCATGGTCATAAAGTATCCCATAAACAAATCCTTCTTTGTTTCCATGTCTTGAACCGAGGAGCCGGAATACCGGTGCAGCGGCAAATCCGAACTCAATGCGACCGATTCCACCTCCGGGAAACGGAGCAATTCCTCCTTTGCCGTCTGCAACTGCTCGCCGGTCATATTCCAGATCTTTTTCGTATAAAGAATATTTTCCGTACGGTAGCCCAGATCTTTATTGATCATCAGATGATATTGAAACACAACAATAAAAAGCAGGGTAAGGATGAACGTAATCCCGGAAAACTGTGCAAAAAGCAGGATCCGCTTCCATTGCCGCTTATTGTCGGAATACGTATGGAAGACCTGTGTCACCGGAACGGACGAAAAGATCCTGCCCGGCATAACGCCCGTCGTAATAAAGAGCAGCACGACAACAGTGACTGTAACCCAAAGGTTATCTACCGTAATGATAGCGGCTAATTCGGTTTTTATCAGGCTTTCAACCGGACTGCGGAACACCAGTATGATGAATGCGGACAGGACAAGCGAAAACAGTAACAGCACAAACGTTTCGTTCATAAACATCCGGAATATATCCCGCCTTCCGGCTCCGTAACACTTGTGCACTCCAACTGATTTGGCCCTGCGCGTCAACGATGAAACGGAGATCAGGATATAGTTCATCGCCGCGGCAAACAATAACGAGAATGCCAGCACACTCAAAATCAAACAGGTGCGGCGCACTTCCGGATCTCCCCTGTGATACTCCGTCACAGGCAACAGGGAATAGGTCCTGACGGTGCCTACCCTGTTTTCCGCATCCACATCGTAATGCCTGCGCATCATGTCCGGTATTTTCGCATCCACCGTTTGAGGGTCGACACCCGGCCTCAAGCGTATATATCCGGTGTAGGCATCATTACTTTGCCAGTTTGCCATGTTAGGGATGAACAATTCAACAACATCAAACTGCAAATGGCTGTTACGGGGCATGTCTTCAAAAACACCGGCGACCGTTAACCGGTTCTCCTCCTTCATAAGAACTTCCCCGACAGGGTCTTTCTCTCCAAAGACAAGCCTGGAAAAAGAGCGGGAGACGAGCATGGCGCCGGGCTTCATCATCTCCGGATTATGAACCGGCAGTTTCAAACCCAAAGTCGAAAAGAAAAGGGTATCCGCCATAATCATGTTTCCCGTATAGCGACTGTCGTTCAGCGTATATGTCCGCTCAACAGAACCGTACATCATAACGGTTGCCGACTCCACCTCGTCAAATTCATAGCTCATCGTCGGAGCAAACGGGGAATTTATAATGACACCTTCAATAGCCGTTCCGTTTTTGACTTGCCATTTGGCATGCAACATATACAGATTATCCTTTTCCGGATAAAAACTGTCGTACGACATTTCAAAGGCAACTAAAGAAAATAAAACTACACTCACTACCAGTCCGATAGTCAGTGAGATGATTTTTACCGAATTATTTTCCTTTCTCCTGAAAAGGTAGCGGATTGTATAAAATAACTGTTTCATAAGGATTATTTATTAGTTTGGCAATTACCATTCAAATTTCGTGCCAAAAGAATTACCATACTAAAAATCAACCCTGTAACAATCACGTCAAATCGGGCAAGTGTACATTTTTTTGACACAGCTGTCTAATTTTTTGACAACCTGCGCCGGTACTGAAAAAAAGAGGCGCTGCCAACGGGCAACACCTCCGGTAAAATAGACTGAACTTCTTCTTCAAAAGGAAAAATCAACTCCCGCGGCAAAAACCTTGTTCGTCCGCGAATAAACATCTTTACCCGGAAGAGAAACGACCGGATTAGAACCGGCTACAACCGCATAATTATCCTTTTCCACCGTCCAGTCGGAATAGCCTGTCCAGAAATAGCCGATATTGATGACTACATTTTTTGACACATTCACAGCGCCGCCTAAACCGATAGAATAGGAATCCAGTGAAAAACTCAGGTCTTTCTGGTATTCATCCGTAACGCCCGTCTTCGTAAACTGCACCCCTGCGCTCAGCAGGAACAGGCGGTTAATACGGTATTCCGCACCGGCCAGGTATTCATTGATGCCTCCGTTTATATACTTCTGCTTATCATCAGCCATGCCGGCATCCGAATCAAAGAAATGGTGATACCCGGCGCTTGCCTGCAACCGGGGTGTGAACTGATACGATACCCCCGCCGTGAACAGGGCCGGTATATCATGAGGCGTATTCACCCCGTTTTCGAACTGGGGCAACCCTCCGCTCTTTCCGTCAACCGTACTGCTTTCCAGGTTAAGGCTCGCCTTGAACTCATACTTCATGCCCACATTCAGCTTCCCGTAATTAAAATTAAACCCGGCAATGGGAGAAATCCCCCATCCGCTCTGCTTATTATCAATCTCCCGGTCTGCGGTCATCCCCGCCAGGGCCGGCTGTGCCACATTCAGAAAATCTGTGGCCGGCATCATATCCCCGCTCGGATTAACCAGCGGATGTTGCGGATTGATCCTGATATCCTTCAGATAACCTTCGTAATGATTGTTCACCACGTTCAGGCGAAAACCGGCATAAGCGGAAAACAGTTCACTGATGGCATAACTTCCGCCCAGCTGGCCCCCGTAAATAAAGGAACTTCCCCTCATATAGGCATCCACCGAATACCGGTCGGTCGACACTCCCATAGCCGATATGGCGACGGGCAACGTGGCAATCACAGACTCAAACGACGGCAAACCGTCATTAAACGTAGCCTTGCCGCCTCCGCCCGACACGGCAAAAGATCCGGACAGCACCCACTTCCCCGTTTTATAAGCGCCCTGGAAACTGGGAATAATCGGCGCGGAAGCCTCTCCTTCAAACGTTTTCTCCCTGTTTCCGCCAAATCCCGTAAACGGATCGAAGGTCGAAGTAATCGTACGTGTCTGGAATGCACTCTGATTCGTAAACGAAAAATGAAAGCCGTCACTGAGTTTAACAAGTCCAGCCGGATTGGTATAGACCGCATCAATCTGTAACGACGCGTCACGCGCAATCATGCGGATGAAATGAGCACTCTGGTTTGTATTTGTCAGTAACCCTCCGGCACTAACCGGCATCATACAGAAAGAAAAAACAGCAACCGATAAAAATTTTAATTTATTCATCTTGTTTTAATAATTTAGGTAAAAGAAGCTGCAAAGATAACACAAGCCCGGCACAATACAAAATAGACGGTTGTTAAACAGCGATTCAGCAATTAAAAATTCCTTTGTATTATTTCCATTGCTTAAGCTTGGATGCAAGCTCTCCCTGTATCGGTCAGTTTATAACTGCCCGACAATTAAAAGTCCTCTCATGTG
>JAISCL010000199.1 GCA_031265585.1 Tannerella sp.
AACTACTATTGAATATCAATACATTAGCTATTTCTTATGCCTCAAAACACCCAGAAACAGGGCTAATTTTGTTCAAAATTCTTGTTTTTAAGAGGGAAAAGCTGCAACTTGGGTTAAGAAATTTCATGGCAAAATAGATCAGCCTGTTTTTGTACATGGAATACAATTCACAAAAGGCCGACTCGTCGCCGTGGAGTATGCCCGCCACTAATTTCTGCTCCGATAAATTCATCCTGTCCGGCTGTAAGTTTTCTGTCTTCCGGCAAAAGTAATGAATTTAATTTGAATTTGACTGATTCTTTTTTTGCAGTCTGCGATTTTTCCTGTAACCCGCCACCGTTTTTCAGTCAGGTTAGTAGATTTCCGAAGATATTTTTTGTTCTTTCAAAAAAAAAAATTACATTTGCAGCCCAAAATTGAAACAAACAACAAACTATAAACAGTAAAAAAAATGAAAAGGACATTTCAACCCTCTAACCGCAAGAGAAAAAATAAACACGGTTTCCGCGAACGTATGTCTACAGCCAACGGACGCAGAGTATTGGCGACACGTCGCGCCAAAGGACGCGCCAAACTGACGGTTTCCGACGAATATACGAACTGAGAAAGCGTCTTGCGCAAACCGTACACAGATCTAAAAGCAAGAGTTTCCCTATTGAGACTTTTGCTTTATTGGTTTATAAAAAATATTATACGCCCGGTATAAATGAAATCCGTTTTTGATAACATATTCAAAATGCCCGTATATGTCCATTTACTGGTCATACTCGCTCTCTCATGCTTACTCGTTTATATTGTATTAAAAGGCATTGACTCGTATACAAATCATAACCAGGCCGTATACGTGCCGGATGTCAGGGGTCTTCAGATCGAAGATGCCGTCCCTTTCTTCGAACAAAACAGGCTGCACTATGTAATTATAGATTCTATTTTTTCGAAAGAAGTAACACCCGGAGCGATCGTAGAACTGATGCCCGAAGCAAATGCCAAAGTAAAAAAGAACCGGATCGTATACGTCACCGTCAATGCGAAGACGGAAGAGACCGCTCCTGTTCCGGATATTGCAGATATTTCTTTCCGGCAGGCCTACGCCCTGTTAAGAGCGCGCGGATTCATGGACGTGGAATATAAATATGTGTCGGGAGAATACCGTGACCTTACCGTCGGTGTCGAATACGGAGGCCGGATTATCAGTACGGGGACACGCGTACCTTTGACAGCCAAACTCATTTTAGTCATAAGCGATGGCAACACTATGCCGCAGGACAGCGACACCCTTAATGAAGAGCATCTTGAAATAATCGGCGGTGACGAAAACTGGTTTTAGTTCTGACATAATGACCTGTCCGGAGAAGACAGAAGACCTGCTGCAAGACGACGGTTTGTTTGATCCTGAAGAAGAAGATGATGATGAAAAGTCTTTCTCCGGAAATGACCGTTCACTGTATGAACATTTCCGCTTTACTGCAGACAGAAACCAGTCCCTGTTACGCATAGATAAATTTCTGACAGACCGGCTGACAAACATCAGCCGCAACCGTATACAGCTGGCTGCCGAAGCAGACTGTATACTGGTAAACGGGAAAGCCGTTAAAAGCAATTACCGTGTCAAACCGGCGGATGTAATAACCGTCATGATGTCACGCCCGCGTTATGAATTTGAACTGATCCCCGAAAATATTCCGCTCCATATTGTGTATGAAGATAATGAACTGCTGGTTGTCAACAAGCCGGCCGGACTGGTGGTACATCCCGGACATGGCAATTATCAGGGAACGCTTGTAAACGGCCTGGCATATTATCTGAAAGAGGATCCCCTGTATGATCCGGAAGATCCGCGTGTAGGACTTGTACACCGCATTGATAAAGACACCTCGGGGCTTCTCGTGATCGCCAAACGGCCGGAAGCAAAAACGAACCTGAGCCTGCAGTTTTTCAACAAAACAACACAACGCAAATACGTCGCCCTGGTTTGGGGTATCCCGAAAGAAGCGGAAGGACGCATCGAAGGAAATATAGGACGCGATCCCCGTGACAGAATGATCATGACCGTATTTCCCGGCGGGGAACAGGGGAAGCCAGCGGTGACGCATTACCGCGTGTCAGAAAAATTCGGATATGTTTCCGCTGTAGAATGTCGCCTGGAAACAGGGCGCACCCATCAGATACGCGCCCACATGAAATATATCGGACATCCCCTGTTCAATGATGAAAGGTACGGGGGGAACGTCATCCTCAAGGGCCTGCCATCATCCGGATACAAACAGTTCATACATAATTGCTTCGAGACCTGTCCGCGGCAGGCGCTGCATGCCAAAACACTCGGATTCATGCACCCGGTTACGGGAGAAGAACTGTTTTTTGATTCCGAAATTCCGGATGATATGGCACAGTTGACGGAACGGTGGAGAAAATATTACGGAACCGGACAGTCAAAATAAGGAAGAACAGATAATACAAAAAAAAGTTAAAGAAATACATATATTCAAATAACATTCGTATGTTTGCAGTCTAACCGGGATTTATGATGAGCACAGATCTTAAATATAATTTTGATGACATTCGTCCTCTTAACGATGACGAAGTATATGATGCGATTGAAAGTCTTGCGGCTTCGGAAGCGTTTCGGAATGCATTACGGTATATTATGCCGGACTTAAACTGGGAAAAGTTTGTAAAAGCGATACGTCAATGCAAAACAAAGGAACAGTTCAAAACAACCTTTGCGTATAATGCCGTGATGCAAATCGCTAAGATGACGACATTCTCACTTACCATATCCGGCCGTAGCCGCGTTCCGAAAGATATACCCTGCACATTTATATCCAATCATCGCGATATTGTGCTGGATGCCGCTTTCCTCAATGCGTTGCTGCTTGACATCGGTCAGGGTATGACCCAGGTAGCTATCGGAGACAACCTCCTGATACATCCATGGATTGATACAATTGTGAGATTAAACAACTGTTTTATCGTCAAACGCGACATATCGGTGCGCCAACTGCTGGAAGCAAGCCAGCAACTATCCGCTTATATTCACCATACGATCAAGGATTCCAGGGAATCCGTCTGGATCGCACAGCGGGAAGGAAGAGCCAAAGATTCGAACGACCATACCCAGAGCAGTATACTGAAAATGCTGAACATGGCCGGACCGGATAAGGATAACGTGCTGAAAAACCTGATGGATCTCAATATTGTCCCGATTGCGATATCATACGAATACGACCCGTGCGACTTTCTTAAAGCCAAGGAGTTTCAGCAAAAAAGGGATCACCCTGATTTCGTAAAAAGTCAGCGTGACGACCTGCTAAACATGGAGACGGGATTGCTTAACGACAAGGGACGTGTCCATTTTACACTCGGTTCACCCATCAATGACAGACTGACCCGGCTGGAGGGCAGGAAACAGGACAAGAATGCACTGATCGCAGCGATTGCAGAAACGATAGATAAAGAAATATACAAACACTACCGTTTCTATCCGTGTAATTATGTTGCATACGACCTGTTACACCACAGCGTATATTTCCGGACAAATTACGACCTGCGCGACAAGATGCTTTTTGAAACCTATCTGCAAAAACAAATCGACAAAATAGATCTGCCGGACAAGGACGAGATCTTCCTGCGGACGAAGATTCTTGAAATGTACTCGAACCCGCTGCAGAATCACATGGACAACATTGAATAAACGAAAACGGACCGAATGGCAAATGACGGATTGAAATATTACGGAAAAATTCCCGAACCGACACTTCGGCGGTTGCCCTGGTACCTGGCATACGTAAAATTGCTGAAAGGGAAAGGCGATACGGTTGTCTCATCCACACAAATAGCAAAAGAGATCAGTGTAGATGCCAGTCAGGTTGCCAAAGACCTGTCGTTTGTGAATATATCGGGAAAAACCCGTGTAGGGTACAAGATTAACGCGCTGGTCAATATACTGGAAGACTTCCTGGGATTTACCTCGCAGCACAAAGCCTTCCTTTTCGGTGTGGGACGGCTGGGGGCGGCACTGATGAGAGATTCGGGACTAAACCGATACGGGGTGGAAATCGTCGCAGGATTTGACATACGCAGAGATGTCACCGATACGGAAATCGACGGGATACCCGTTTTCCGGATGGACGCCCTCCCCGAAAAACAGGAAGAACATGGAGCGACCATCGGGATTCTTACCGTTCCGGTAGAAAAAGCACAGGAGGTGACTGATTTTATCATCGAAAACGGCATAAAGGCGTTATGGAATTTCACCCCGTTTCGGATCCGGGCGCCCAAACAGATCGTTGTCCAGAACACTTCCATCTATGCGCACCTCGCCGTCATGTTCAACCGGATGAATGCCGTACGCGACACACACGAAACAGTGTGCCGCTTTAAGAAGTGAAACCAATTAATAATAAAAATGAAAATCTTTGCTGTAGGAATGAATTATGCAAATCACAATAAAGAGCTGCATCATTCGTTATCATTACCGGAGCCGGTTATTTTTATGAAACCCGACTCGGCGTTATTAAAGGACGGAAAGCCCTTTTTTATACCCGATTTTTCGTCGGATATTCACTACGAAACAGAGGTGGTAGTGAAAATTAACCGGATCGGTAAAAATATTGTAGAACAGTTTGCGCATCGCTATTATACGGACATAACGGTAGGGATTGATTTTACGGCGCGCGATTTGCAGGCGGAATTACGGAAGAAGGGACTGCCCTGGGAGTTGTCCAAAGGATTCGACCAGTCTGCTGTTACCGGTGAGTTCATTCCTTTGGGAGAGGCCGGAGACATACAGGGGCTGGATTTTCATCTTGACATAGACGGTAAGACCGTGCAGCATGGAAATACAGCGGATATGCTCTTCACGGTAGACAGAATCATTGCCTGCATAAGCCGTTTTTTCACGTTGAAGATGGGTGACCTAATCTATACGGGAACACCTGCCGGCGTAGGAACGGTTCACATCGGGAATCATCTGCAGGGATACATCGGGGATCACAAATTACTGGATTTCCATACACGGTAAAGAACTGTTGCACGGTTAATCACTGGAAGGAAGAAACTTTTTTTATGTTACGGAAATTATATACATTACTATTGGTATGCGCAGCGGTATCGGCCCCTGTCCGGGGGGCCGACGGTTCCCGTTATGCGGCAAAATCAGCCCTGTCGGAAGGCAAATGGGTAAAAATAAGCATTAAGGAAACAGGATTCTACAAACTGACTTATTCGGAACTTAAAGAGATGGGATTCCCCAATCCGGAAAAAGTATCCATTCACGGCTACGGCGGATGGCCCCTGGAAGAAGATTTCTCCAAAGCCGTCTACAACGACGACGTTCCCCCGGTAGCGACGTGGAGAGGCAGTGACTTCCTGCTGTTTTACGGGAAAGGCGCCGTCAGATGGACTTGCGAGGGAAATACCTTCCTGCACGAAAACAATGCCTATTCCACGCTCGGATATTATTTTGTCACCGATGCGACGGATGTAGACGAAATGACCTCCCTTCCATCGGAAGGAGACGGTTCGTTTCAGGTTGATACCTACGATGACCACATGGTACACGAAAAGGAAAGCGTATCGATCACAAACCCCGGCCGTCCCTACTCCGGCCGCCAGCTTTTCGGAGAAAGTTTTGACCTCAACACATCACAGGATTTCCCGTTCTCCATTCCCGGCATTACAAACGACGGCGGAAAAATATCCTACCGTTTTGTCGCAAAAGTAAAGTCCGGAACGGGTGTGGTATCCCTCAGCGTCGACAACAGGCAGCTTACGCAGGCGAATATTCCCGGGAATGACAACGGGTATGTAGCCGCATTAAGCGCCTCAAAGACCGTAGACTGGGAGGGAGAAAAGAACGAAAAGACGACCGTCGGCCTGTCATTCGGCATAAGCCAGCAGACAAGCCATCTGGATTATATACGCCTGCAAATGAAACGCCGCCTGCAACCCTACGGCGCCTGCACTTTCTTCCGCAGCCTGGATTCCGAAAATAAAGCATCCCGCTTTACGGTACAAAATATGTCGTCCGACATACGGGTCTTTGACGTTACGGAAGGAAACCCGGTGCGTCAAATCGAAGCGGAACGGAACGGTACGGAAGCATCCTTTTCAATACCTGCCGGAAGTCTGCGCGAATTTGCACTGGTTGACATCGCGTCCGGAGAACTGCCGGCGCCCGTCAAAGTCGGCGAAATAGAACCGCAAAACCTGCATGGAATGGAACAGGCGGACATGATTATCGTGGTTCCCAAAGCGTTCGCTTCCGAAGCTGAAAAATTAGCGAAAGTGCACCGGTCGCACGACCGTCTTACGGTGGCCGTAGTAACGCCGGAACAGATCTATAATGAATTTTCGAGCGGCGGACAGGAAGCAACCGCCATCCGCCGTTTCATGAAGATGTTCTACGACCGCAGCGCCTCGGATGAAGATGCGCCCAAATATCTCCTGCTGTTCGGCGATGGCCGCTCCGACAACCGGAAACTGACCCGGATGTGGGAAAACTCGGATGATAACTACATTGTAACCTATCAGTCGGAAGAATCAATCGGCCAGGACTCCTTTGTTTCGGATGACTATTTCGGTTTCCTTCATGACGCGGAAGGCGGCAACCCTGTGAACGCTACCTTATACCTGGGCATCGGCCGCCTCCCGGTCAGCACGCTTGCACAGGCCCGGAACGCGGTGGAAAAAGTGATTGCCTATATCGAAAATTCAAAACCCGGCCCGTGGAAAAACAGGCTCTGCTTTGTCGCCGACGACGGGAACCCGGCCGATGGCCACAGCCTCCGCCACATGAACGAAGCCAACCAGGTGGCCGAATACATGGAGGAATCCCATCCCCAGTACATATCCGGGAAACTGTTCTTCGACGCCTACAAAAAAAGCAACACCGGAGGCAAGCCTGCCTATCCGGATATCCGCACCAATATTCAGAAAGCGTTGAAGGAAGGGGTGCTGATGATTAACTATACCGGACACGGGGATGCCGAATCGTGGGCGGAAGAAAAAGTAATGACCCAGTCCGATATAAACAGCGCGACCTATACAAACCTGCCCCTCTGGATCACGGCCTCCTGCGATTTCGCACCGTTCGACGCCGTCGCCACTTCCGCCGGGGAGAATGTACTGTTCAATAAAAAAAGCGGAGGCATCGCCCTGTATACGACGGCGCGCGTCGCCTACAGCGAGTCGAACCTGGAAATCAACAAGCTATTCATGAGAAATCTGTTTGAGAAGAAAAACGGCCGTCATCAGACCGTCGGGGAAGTGATGAGAAACTCTAAAAACTCATTTAAGAGCGCTCCTGTCGGTTTAAACCAGCAGATCATGAGCTTCATTTTACTCGGCGACCCGGCCCTTACACTGGCCTATGCCGACGAATACACGATGAAGATCACGAACATAAACGGCCGGCCGGTTTCGGAAGAACCCGTCCTGTTCAAAGCCCTCCAGAAAATTACAGCAGGCGGAACCGTGAACAGGCCCGACGGCTCAACGGCAGAAGACTTCAACGGCCTGGCGTCGATCTCCATCTTCGACAGCCAGGCGCAGCGGACGACCCTGGACAATAACGGCACGGGAAATAGATTCACCTATTCCGATTATCCGTACACGATGTATATCGGGAACGATTCCGTCCGTAACGGTGAATTTTCATTCACTTTTACCGTGCCCAAAGACATTTCCTACCTGTATCAGAACGGGAAAATAAGCCTCCACGCCACCGGCGGGGACAGCGGCAGGGAAGCAAGCGGCTTTTACAAAAACTTTACGGTGGGAGGCACGGAAGAAAACGCAGGCGAAGATACCGTCGGGCCGGAAATACGCGCCATGTACCTGAATACGGCAGATTTCAGGGATGGCGACAAAGTGAACGAAACGCCCGTGTTTGTCGCCGTCGTATGGGATGAAAACGGAATAAACGTGGGAGGAAGCGGCATCGGCCATGACATCACCCTTACAGTCGACGGCCCGGGAAAGAACTATGTACTGAACAGCTACTACGGAACCCGGCTGGAAGGAGAAAACGGGGAAGGCATCGTCAAGTTCCCGATCCCCAAACTCGAATCCGGCAAACACACCGGCGAATTTAAGGTATGGGACATATATAACAATTCCAGTACGCACACCTTCAGTTTCACGGTAGCGGACAATTATAAACCGTCGATCATCAACCTGACCGCAGGCCCCTCGCCGGCTACCGATTACGTGAACTTCATGATTTCACACGACCTGCCCGAATCGACAATCAATGTACAGATCCGGGTATTCGACCTGACAGGCAAACTGCAATGGAAATATGAAGAAAACGGCTCCTCCGAAATATTCAATTCCTACAATATAAAATGGAACCTGACGGACGGCGCGGGCGCCCGTCTGCGACCCGGCATCTACATCTATCGCGCTGTCATCAGCAGCGACAGGCTAAATGAAGCCTCCGAAGCAAAGAAATTAATTATCCTCGCACAATAAAGACATAAAAACGAAGTTTATACATTACACATTTTAAAAATTAACGCATGAGATTATTCAAATTCGAATTACTGATATTATTGTGCTTTATTTCCTCCGCGGCTCTCCGCGCACAGGGGGCGGACGATGATGAAAAGAATCAGTTCAGCCCCCTCAACACGGCAGTCCCCTCCCTTTCGATCGCACCGGACGCACGCGGAGGCGGTATGGGCGATAACGGTGCGGCCACCCTTCCCGACATATCCTCCCAGTACTGGAACCCGTCCAAATATGCCTTCATGGAAAGCAAGGCCGGCGTGGGGCTCTCCTATACGCCGTGGATGCGGAAAATCGTACGGGACGTAGCCCTGGCCTACCTTTCGGGCTATTATAAACTGGGACAGTACGACCAGCATGCCATCGGCGCGTCGCTCCGCTATTTCACGCTGGGCGAAGTACCCCTCACCGACATTGGCGGAAACACCTACCAGAACCTGAATCCCTACGAGATGGCGCTGGATGCAAGCTACAGCATCAAGCTCTCGGAAGGCTTCTCGCTGGGCGTCGCGATGCGTTACATCCGTTCCGACATGGGAGCCAATGCGGAAGACGAACTGAGGCCGGGAAACTCCGTGGCCGCCGACCTGAGCGGATACGGGGAACGCTATATCATCCTGGGCAGTAACGAATGCCTGTGGAGCGGCGGATTCAACATCTCCAATATGGGCAACAAAGTTTCATACGACGGCGGAACAACCAACCAGTTCCTGCCGACCAACCTCCGGATAGGCACTGGTATGTTAATGCCACTGGATGAATATAACCAGCTGGGAATCTATCTCGACCTGAACAAATACCTGGTGCCGTCAAAACCCATCCGGATGGATAATGAAACAGAGGATAACTATCAGACGAGATCCGATGAATACAATGACATGAAATTCATGAAGGGCATATTCAAATCCTTCAGCGATGCACCCGGCGGCTTCAGCGAAGAACTGAAGGAAATAAACATCTCCATCGCCGCAGAATACAATTATAACAGCCAGTTCTTCGTCCGCGCCGGCTACTTCTACGAAAACCGCATGAAAGGAAACCGCCAGTACTTCTCCGCCGGAGCAGGATTCAAAATGAACGTATTTCAGCTGGATGCCGCCTATCTGATCAGCACCGTACAAAGCAACCCGCTTGATCAGACGCTCCGCTTCACCCTCTCATTCGATATGGACGGCCTGAAAGGACTGTTCGACTAACCCCTCATGCGCATCGGATTCGGATACGACGTGCACGCCCTGGTGGAAGGCCGCGAACTCCGGCTGGGAGGCATATGCATAGACCACCCCCGCGGACTGGCAGGCCACAGCGACGCGGACGTCCTGATCCATGCCATCTGCGACGCCCTGCTCGGTGCGGCAAACATGCGCGACATAGGAACCCATTTCCCTGACACCTCCCCCGGATACAAAAACATAGACAGCAAAATCCTCCTCCGCGAAACGGTGCACCTCCTGCGCGAAGCAGGCTATGAACCCGGAAACATAGACGCCACAATCGTCGCCGAGCAGCCCAGACTGAGCAACCACATCCCGGACATGCAAAAAACCCTCGCCGAAGTAATGCATATCCCGCCCAACAACCTCTCCATAAAAGCCACCACCACCGAACAATTAGGCTTCACAGGCCGCCGTGAAGGCATCGCCGCCTACGCAGTCGCATTAATAACCTGAGTTTTGGATAAGCATAATTTTAAAACACGATTATTCGGCAATTTTGCCCGTCAGGGCACAGATATCAATAGAAAAACAGTTCAAATCACAACGAAAACCTCGTCGAGGTTTCATCCATGAATGTCCTGACGGACATTTGTAAATGTTTTAAAACCGTTTTCTATTGATATACAAGTCCTGACCTGTTCTTATCCAAAACTCAGGTAAATAG
>JAISCL010000228.1 GCA_031265585.1 Tannerella sp.
CCTTCAAGGGTACAGTCGTACATTGATTTTGCAAACTATCTTCGCTCACTGGAACCGGATATGCAAACCATTGAAGCGACCATCCTGGGTGAAAAGGCGGAAAACAGCGTGGACATCCATGTGCCAATTATCTGGTATTACGAAAAGGAAGAGGCTTTTTATCAGAAGATTCAGGAAGCGGGAAAGGAAGTATGGTTTTACATCAGTTGCGACGACCCGCAGGGCAAATATCTCAACCGTTTTTACGAACGGGAACTGATACAGAACCGTCTCCTGCACTGGTTCAATTATCGGTATCACATTACCGGCTATCTGCACTGGGGCCTGAATTACTGGGAGGATATTTCCGGAGATGAAGCGCTTTATTTCGATAATGTAGCAGGTCTTCCGTCGGGCGACGTCTGCATAGTCTATCCGGCATACGGCAAGGTGTACAGTTCTATCCGCTTCGAAGCCGCGCGCGACGGCATCGCCGATTACGAACTGTTGAAACTGCTGGAAAAGAAAGACCCCGCCAAAGCGAAAGAACTGGCAACGTCCGTCATCCGCAGTTACGACCGCTACGACAGCAGCATCGCTTCGTTCAGGGCCAAACGGGTGCAGTTACTGGAAGGACTGTCATTCAAACAGTGATTATGAACTTAACGTTGCCGGAATAGATCATTTCATTCCGGCAACGTTTAAAAGGTAAAAAAGTGAATTGAAAATTACCGGACTAATAATATAATAACAAGATGAAAACAAGAAAAACGAGTTCCATGGAACGAAGAAAATTTTTGAAACAGGCGGGAATGGCGACAGCCGCGCTTGCAGTCGGCGGTCATTCTGCCGCGACAGAGTTTGCAGCAGCACTGCAGAAAACGGTATATAAAGCGAAGGAACCCGGCCATGCCGCGCCGCAGGATCATGGCAAAGCGCTTGTAAATCCCGATATGGGATGGACCATGCACTTTTATGCCAATGACCTCCCGAACTATGGATCCAAACTGGCTCCGTCCGATACGCTGGACTGGTTCCCGGGATTGAGTACGGTCTATCTCCGTCTGCCCTGGGCTTATATTGAGCCTGAGGAAGGCCGGTTTAACTGGGAAATACTGGACACGCCGGCTCAGCGCTGGATTGAGAAAGGAAAAAAAACAGCCTTCCGCATCACATCGGCCGAAAGCGGGATACGTTCCGGCACGCCTGAATGGGTTTACCGGGCCGGCGCGAAATACGAGGAGGCGGACGACTATCTGGAACCCGATTACGGCGATCCGGTTTTTCTCAATAAGGTGGAAAACTTCGTCAGGGCCATGGCCGAACGTTATGACGACAAATCCAGTACAGCCTTTGTAGACCTTGGACATTTCGGACTGTGGGGTGAAGGGCATACGCGGCTGGCTGGCAAATACGGGGCATCGTGGGCGCTGGAGGCCAAGAAAAAGCATATCGACCTGTATTGCCGTCATTTTAAAAATACGCTGCTTTGCATTTCGGACGATTACACCGGAAGCAGCCGGCCCGATGAACACTTTCCCATCACGGACTACGCTTTTTTACGCGGCGTGAGCCTTCGCGACGACAGCATTCTGGTTGCCCCGCCACCGAACAGCTGGTATCACAGCAGGATGGCACAGTTTTTCTGGCCTTCGCTGCCCGTTATCCTCGAGCACCAGCATTACGGCATATCCGTAAAGGAAAATGCGTGGGACAGGGAGCTGCTTTTGCAGTCGGTGGAAGAGTATCATGCTTCCTACATGTCGATTCACTGGTGGCCGGAGATACTGCTGGAGGAAAACCGGGAAGTCATTGACCACATCAACCGCAGGATGGGTTACCGCCTGCAAATGACGGATATGCAATGGCCTGACAGTGTGCCGCTCGGCGAACCTTTCGTCATCCGGAGCCAGTGGTGCAATGCCGGCGTGGCGCCCTGTTACGGCGGCGGTTATCCCTGCTTCACGCTCAAGGACGACCGGGGTGGTATCGTATCGGTGCTGACGGATACCTCTTTCAATGTAAAGACATTGCCGGTGGCTCCTCCCGGTGAGGCGAGTGCGTCGGCGCTGTCTTCGCAGTTTACCGTAGCGTCCGCATTCGGGGAGCTTTCCCGGGCCTGCCAGCCGGGAACGTACGACCTGTTTTTCTCTGTCGGAAAACCGAACGGGACACCGCTCTACGAACTGCCTTATGCCGAGAGTGACGGACATAAACGCTATCACGCGGGCAAGATTACACTGGCCGCACGAAAAGCCTGAATCTCTCCCCGCTCGGCATAGCGAAGACGTCATGCCGAGCGGGGGTGCTTACAAAAATAAACCGAATAATAAAAAAAAGACCCTGCCAAAGCCAAAGAACCGGCGCAGGCGGTCATTCGGCTCTCCCGTAGAGGAAGGCGCCGCACAGGCGGATGCGATCGGATATGAATGGACTTACGTCGCCACACAGATCAACGAAAGTCTATCGCCTGACGGGAGGTTTGTTTAAGCACGATTTATGTGACATTAAATATCAGACAAAAGAAATAAAGAAAAGAAAAACAATAAACTGCGAACAACAAATATTTAAACATTTAAACATTTAAAACTATGAAAATTTCAAGAAAATGCAAGCCTAAGATGTGGAAAGTACGCATCGGGCTAATGAAAACATCGCTCGGGGCGGTGTTGACACTACTCCTGCTGTTGCCTTTGATTCCGGTTCGGACCAATGCTACAGAAAGCCGTAAACATCAATCCGGCGCGCTCCTGCAACAGCAAGACAGGCGCATCACCGGAACGGTTAAAGACGCCCAGGGCGAAGCCATCTCCGGCGCCACCGTCATAGAGAAAGGCACCACCAACGGCACAGCCACCGACGGCGACGGCAACTTCACCTTAACCCTCACCAAAGAAAACGCTACCCTGCAAAT
>JAISCL010000268.1 GCA_031265585.1 Tannerella sp.
ATATGGGTTTGATAAATAGTTTGACGATAAGCCGGTTTATCATATAAACAGATTTGGTTAATTCAATCAATTTCCTGTCGTTGTTCCGGATTGGCATCATTCCATTACAGTTTAATTACATCGCAAAGATAAAGCCATATCCCCGCCGTCCCATTTAATTTTTTGATAATAGCATTTTGTTTTTTGATACTGTGGTAAAACTTGATAAAAAATGATTATTTTCGCGGTTACAAAATACAGTACGATGAAGGAGAATATACATGTAAGCTATATTTTTACAAGCGAAAAAGGATCCGGCGTGGGGACTGACCATTAACACCGTCGGCTACCGTCATGCTAAAAAGGGTGCATCCGCCACCAGTTCCAGAATCTATTGTATAGCATCCCGCCAAACGATTTGTTTACGCAACAAGTAGAAAATATCGGTAACGGCAAAAGCTGAAATATATCCCCGAATTCTTTCCTGTTTTCCGCACTTCATTTGCAACACCAATTTAAACGATTAATAATCATCAGACTATAAATTTATTTTTGTATTTTTGGGTGTTGCAAAGTATTTGTTATGCCATTTGGTAATCTCATGACTGGCTTTTCCTCTGAGCAAGTTGAAGACCACGGAATATCTTTACCGTTATCAGGGAGAAATCATCCATGTGGATGCCGTTTACCGTTTTCTCGACAAATTGAATGATTCCCTCAAAGCGTTTGTGGAACAGATTGCCTTTACGCATACCCGGCACACGCTTGGGGGCGATATCAATGTGGTTTTCTACGATATGACGACACTGTACTTCGAGGCAAGTGATAAGGACGATTTGCGTAAGGCGGGCTTCTCAAAAGATGGTAAACACAGCAATTCCTTTATCCGCACAACATCTCCACTTTCCGACGCCGCAATCAACTCTTCTGCCGGCGATCCTTCCTTCAAAAAAATCAAACTCTTCCATATTCTCTCTATTTAAACGAATGGTTCCCTACTCGTAAAGCTTTTCGGGAATACCGCCCCGCCGAAGGTTTTGCGTGGCTCGGCGACGTCCACGTTCTTTTAAAGATTCAAAGTTTCAATGTTCCGGCACGGAGCATTTTCTCTGTGTCCTCCGTGCAGGGAAAGCATTTGTCCGGAGGCCACGGAGAAAATGTGAGAATGAGCCAATGTGCCAATATGCCAATTCATTTTTCACATTTGCTCATTCTCATATTCTCACATTTTCTCTGTGTTCTCTGTGTTCTCTGTGTCTCCGTGGTGATAATATATTCTCAATGCTTACCTCAAAACCGGCTTTCCGTTGACCAGCGACACGGTGACGGGCGCTTTGGCGGTTGTTTCCAGCAATACGTTTCCGTCTTTTTCGAAGCGGACGTACTGCACCTGTCCGTTTTTCATCTCGCCCGACACCCGGATACCGTTCGTTGCCGGAAGCCCGTAAAAGGCAATGTCGCCGAAAGCTTCGGGCACGGCGGGAAATACTTTTATAACGTTGTCGACCGACTGCAAAACCATGGATACGGGTACCATCGTAAACGAAGCGTAGCTTGTCAGGAAGTAGTAAAAGCTGCCGTTCTGTTCGCACATGGCCGTTCCCGACGGATCAAGCTGCGTAAGACAGTAGCTCGATTTTTCGTAGGATTCTTCCGCCCTACCCCAGTAGGCATCGGTCAGCGCAAACCAGTTGGCGACAAAGGTAATCATCCCTTCGCCTTTTTTGTTGCGCACCCAGCATTGATCCAGCGATTTGTTTACCTTTTGCGCCGAAAAATACTTCATTGTCTCCAAAGTCGGGAAACCCAGATAGGCATATCCGCGGATTCCCTGATAGCCTGCGCCGGCACGGGAGCCGTCGTCGTCGCCAAATTCGAGATAGATGCCGTTTTTATCCTTTATCCGGATGCTTTTGGCGATTTGTTTCCACTGTTTTCGCAGCGCGGCGTCCGCGTTTCTCTCTTCGGCGAGCGCAGCCGCCTGTGTCAGCACCCATTTGGCGGCAATCAGGGCGTCCAGCAGGTCAGCTTTGAACAGGTCTTCCGTCAGCGAAGTGAGCGGCGGAATGAAATACGCCTTCTGCGCGCGGTCATAATGTAGCAGCGTGCGCCAGAACTCGGCGGCGCCCCGCATGACGGCATAAACCGTATCCGCCCTGTCCGCGTACATCCTGCCGTAATGATGGAACATGGCGGGGGCAAAGGCCTGAATGTGTACCTGCCTGTCCCAGGGCGGAGCGGGACGGTTGGTCCGGTCGTACAGCATTTCGTGGGCAAAACAGAAGGCGTCGGGATTGTCGTGCGACAGGTATTCGTACCGTCCAGTGGACTTGCCTCTGTAAGTAAATTCATGCCAGCCGACCGGATAGATGCCTGTGACGTTTTTCTTCAATGCCTCCGGGCGGTAATGGGCGGTGAGCATGTTACCGGCTCTTTCCCTGTCGCCCAGCCACGTGTACGCATAGAACGACCAGCCGGCCGCGCCGTAGGTAAACGGTCGCTGCTGCCACGGCAGCGCGTTCAGCGCAGCTTTCCCCTGAAAGCGATACGCCGACGCCGCATTGGAGGTAATGGTCCCGAACTGGCATTCGCCCGGCAGATTGCTCGACGAGCCGGCCGTGCACTGAAGCCAGTGCAGCGAACGGTAGAAGGTACGGGCATAGAGGCCATCGGGAAGGATGATGACGCCCAGCGACCGCCAGAGACTTTCCCATTTCCGGATGTGATTTTGCCGTAAATCGTCGATGGCGGCCGGACGAGGTTCGGGAAGCGGCGAACGTTCCGCCGTCACCTTCAGGCTCAGTACGATTTCGAGCGTTTCTCCCGGCGGGACAGTTACATAGATATCCTTCGAATCCGGAAGGGCGGGCATATTCAGCGGGATATTCGACTGCAGGAAATAATGCAGGCAGGTGAACGAACCTTCGCGCGACAGGGCGTAAATGCTTTTGTCCGTATGACGTTCAACCGTCAGTTCAAACCGTCCGGGGTCGATGTTGCAAATCAGGCCGTTTTTGCCCTGATTGGTCAGCCGGTACGCCATCAAGTCCTTTTCCGCCTGCGAAAAGAACATTTCGGAATGATAGGCGCCGTCGGCGTAGGTCACATCCGTAGTCAGGATGCCGTTCTCAAGACTGTACGTTTGGCGATATGATTCGGGTCTGCGTCCCGAAAACTGCACCATGTCAAGCATCATTCCCGGGCCGAATACGCGCCGGTTTTCACCGAGAAACAAATCGTTCATTTCGATGTTGTATATCCCCCGCCCCAGCGGATCCATCAAGCCTCCCGCGGAGGTGTTGCCCGACAGTACCGGATAGTTCGTTTCGCTGTATTCGTCATACACGACGGCGTATTTGTTCAGTTCGCCGGCTAACTTTTCGTAAATGTCTTCCTCTGCATGAAGCACAAAGCCGGAATGCAGCAAAAGCAGGGCTGTCAAACCTGCTGTTTTCAATGTTTTCATCACTTTCATAAATTTCATGTATTATCTATTTCCGCCCGCAGAACAGGTAAAAACCACCGGCCCCATCAGTCCGCTTTCCCTCAGCGTCTCCTCTTTCTTCGGGCCGGCAATGACCCAGGTCTTGCGCTGTTCTTCGGGCTGGTTGGCGTCATATACAAGACGGTTGAACCAGGTGCCTGTCACTTCGATTTGCAAGGTATTCTTTCCTGATTTCAGGGCGTCTGTGACGTCGAGACGATAGGGCGGCGTCCATAATGTGCGCAACGGCTTTCCGTTGAGCGTCACCACGGCAATCATTTCCACGCGACCGAGGTCAAGCGAATACGTTGCGCCTTTCTTTACTTTTCCGGCGTCAAATACTGTCGTATAGGTCACTGTTCCCGAAAACGCTCCGGCTTCGGGCGACAGGGCAAGGTCTTTCCATGCTTTCAGTTCGGACGTCTTGAAAGAGGCGGGAGCGCCCCATCCGGACGGAAACGCCAGCGTCCACGAACCGGAAAGCATTTTAGCGTCGACGGTATTGTTCGATGCCGTTTGTTTGGCGGGCGACATTGCTCCTGTCCTGAAAACGACGAAACAGGAACCGGCCCGTTCCAGGTCAAAGCGGATGGATGTGCGTCCGTCGTCGCGTCCGGTCAGGTTTGCAGGCGTGATTTCGCCGCTCACCGGATCCCAGATTTCGACATTTCCGGCATTGTTGAAGCTGAGTTCGCCCTGAAAACCGTCGCCATAAGGCGCGCATACATAATACCAGTCGGCACCTTCCGTCCGGCGATGCAGCCACAGGGCGTCGCCGCCCGTCACGTCGGGAGCGATTGACAGTTTTTTCAGGGCGTCGCCGATGGCTGTCCCGGAAATTATTTTCCCCTTACCGATGGTACGCACATTTTCATTGCCCCACAACTCGCGCACGGCGGCATCGAAATGGCGTTGCGCTGCATCGCCGCCGGTAAGCGTCGCAAGGCTGCGCGGCGCATTGCCCACAACGACCGCACCTTCGCGAACCAGCGCCAGCAGTTTCTCCAGCGTTTCGGGCAACATACGTTCGTTGTCCGGCAACCACAGCAGGCGGTAGGCGATGCCTTCGGGCGTGACGATATTCCCGTCGCGAACGGCCAGGCGGTTCAGCAGGACGTCCGGATTGCAGTAGTCATATTTGTAGCCTTCGGGGAAGGGCGCGTTCTGGTCGGGCTTGTGGCTGATTTCGTCGCCGAGATACCACAGCACGTCGGAAACGGGTTTGCCACGCTCGAACAGGTAGTTGAGGCGCGAAAGATAGTCCGTAAATGCGGGTATATGTTTCCACCAGGTCTGTCCACGCAGGAAGGGCGTACCGATTCCTGATCCGAACGACGTTCCGGGCGGCAGCCAGTCCGTGCGCGGATTATGCGTGTAGGTGTGAAATACCGGGTGCGTGACGCCCTCGATGCAGTTGAGGTTGGCGATTTCTTTCAGCATACTCAGATGTTCATCCCAGGTGAGATTGAAGGACGTAAACGCCTCGGCGGCGACGCGCGGCTTGCCGTACATGCGGGCGGCGGAGGCAGTCGGCTTAATGGGTTTGAAGTTTATCGAGCCGACAAAATTATCGGCATACGGGTGCCAAAATTCGCACATCGGCACATCGGCATGTTTATAATATTCCATAATATCGGCGGGGAAAATGTCTCCGGCTGCCGTCTCGTAGGTCACGTTCAGGCCGTTTGCCTTCGCCAGTTCGGACAT
>JAISCL010000302.1 GCA_031265585.1 Tannerella sp.
GCCGTGTAGATGATGTCATAGCTGTTCCATTCGCCGGGAGGATTCATGGCGTTTACCAGGGGGGCGGTCTGCTTGTACACACTGCCGGCCTGGCCGTTGGCGTATGTTACATTTTCATACGAATCGAGGATCTGGATCTCATACATGTTTTGCAGGAAAATGCCGCTGTTGCCCCGCAACTGGCTCTCGCCTTCGATGCCTTCCGGTATTTTCCATTCGATATGCAACTGAAAATCACCAAAGGACTGCCGGGTCTGGATATCCCCGGCCTCTTTATTGACCGTGAGCATACCGTCGCGGACGATCCATTGGGCATCAACGCCTTCCGTGCTTGTGAATTTTGACAGATCTTTTCCTTCAACCAGCACATTCCTGTCCGGCGCTTTTTCCCATTTCGACAGATCCGCGCCGTCAAATAAAACAATCGCATCCGAGGGCGGCCGGTTTCCGCCGGGGGTAACAACCGGGGGTTGCGGCGTCCAGAACTCCGTCATCTCATGAAGCATCGGGGGTGGAACCGGATATTGATCCGTCTGGGCATTCACCGGATAGACAAATAATAGTAATAAAAACCGTTTCATCCGATGCCGCATTTTACCGTTGATTATCTTTCCGTCCCGTCGCTTTTCCCGGAACAGGAATCCGGTAGGCGGACATATCCACATCCTTGAGTTCCGGAGCGGAAGGCAACAAATCCAGGTCGGCCGTCAGCGCCTGATCCCAGGTAATATCCTGGCCGGTATAGGCGGACATGCGCCCCATGACGGCCGTGAGGGTGGACAGGGCTGTTTCTTCCGCCTGATTGACCGGCTGATTCTGCCGGATATGATTCACCCAGTTCACATGCTCCAGCACAAAGGCGTTTGTCTGCTTGAAGGTCGATTTCTCTTTGCCGTATTTCCAGATGACATTTCCGCGGAGGTCTTTGATCCCTTCCCTGTTCGACCACGAGCCTTCCGTTCCCTGAATAAATTCACAGATCTGATTCGAACAGCCGTCTATCTGGCGGCAGATGCTCTGCACATTCATGCCGCCTTCATACATGAAATCAACGCTGAACATATCATACTGGTCGCCCGTATTGCGGCGCTGATGCGCACCCATGCCCGAAGCCGTCACGGGTTTCCGGCCCGAAAACCAGTTAATGACATCCAGGTTATGGATATGCTGCTCTACGATATGATCGCCCGACAGCCAGGTCCAGTTACCCCAGTCACGGATCATCCACTCCATATCCGTCCATTCCGGCTTTTTCATCCGGTACCAGTGAGATCCGGTATTCCAGCAGACTTTGCCGGAGACGATTTCGCCGATCAGTCCGCGCTGCACCTGCTTATAGCCTTCGATATACTCCCGGTTATGATGCCGCTGGGTGCCCGTAATCACGCAAAGCCCTTTGGAGGACGCGATTTTTGAAGAAGCAATGATCCGGCGCACACCGGCGGGGTCTACGGCTACGGGTTTCTCCAGGAAGGCATGTTTCCCGGCTTCTACGGCCGCCTTGAAATGCAGCGGACGAAAAACCGGCGGCGTGGTCAGCAGAACCATGTCAACGCCGGCTTCGAGGACTTTGCGGTAACTGTCAAAGCCGGTGAAACAGCTACTTTCGGGAATGTCCTGTTTGAAATCTTCCTTCATTTTCCGGCGGGCGGCGTCTACCTGATCCTGAAAAAGATCTCCCAGTGAGACGATCGAGACGTTCGGGGCGGCGGCCAGCAGATCGGCGGCGGCGCCTAATCCGCGGTTTCCGCAGCCGATGAGTCCGGCTTTCAGGGGAGGGCCGTCGTCCGCCCTGTCCGGCAAAAAGGCGGGTATGTTCCATTCGGATTCCGGTAATAACGGGCCTCTTTCCGCACGACAGGACGTCAGGGAGCCGAACAGACCCGCCGTACCGGCTAACGCGGCGCCCGAAAGGAATTGTCTTCTGTTTAATTGAACATTCATAACCTTACGTATAAAGGGGTTTAAGCGTCGAATTAATGTATTTCATGCTTTCCGTGGCCGATTCCAGCGGGGTCATGAACGTATGATCCTGCTCTACGTTTAACCAGCCGGTGTATCCGACCTGCTTCAGGATTTCCATGATGCCCGGGAAATCGACTTCGCCCTTCCCCAGTTCCCGGAGATTGGCGCCGAAATCGGGCCGGTTGAATTTGCCTGCCGAATCTTTCAGATGGAAATAGCTCAGGCGGTCACGGTACTTCCGGACGATTTCAACCACATTGCCGCCCCCCAGGCGGATATGTCCCGTATCGGGAACCATGGCGACAAACCGGGGATCCGTCAGTTCCATGATCAGGTCAATTTCTCCGGGCGTCTCCACGATGGTATTCACATGCGGATGCAGTCCGATCTGCAGGCCGGCATCCTTCGCGATTTTGCCCAGTTCATTCAGTACGGGGGCCGTTCCCCGGATCATTTCGGACATATCGTCCCCTACCCGTCCGGGAGGGCCGATAATCACCTGTTTCGCTCCGTAAAACTGCAGATTTTCCAGCATATTCCCGAAGGCCGTCAGGACTTCTTCCCGTTTGGAAGGATCGTAAAACCGGGCGCTGAAATAATTGCCGGAGACCGACAGTTTTTTTTCCGCCAGTAAATCCCGGAAGCTTTCCCTTGTGAAGCCGTGTTTCGCCAGCTCGTCTTTCCGGGGAGTAAACTCAATGCCGTCCAGTCCCAGTTCGGAGATGTTCCGGATGGCTTCGGCAAGCGGGACGCTTCCTCCGGAAAAATCACGCCACAGGATCCATCCCATCGACCAGCGAATGTTTTCGGGTTTCGCCCTGCCGACGGTACACATTGATTCAAATCCGCCTCCCGCCAGCAAAGCGGACGAGACGGCCACATTTTTAATAAACTTTCTTCTATCCATATTCTATCTGTTAAATGATTAAACAACCGGATCCACCTCCCTGTAAGCCTGTATGACGGCAAGCTCCCCTTCCTTTCCGGGTTTGCTCTGCCCGTGCTCGCAGGACAATACTCCGTCATAGCCACTGTCAAATAAATAGCGAAAAATCTTTTTATAATTAATTTCGCCCGTAGTCGGCTCGTTGCGCCCCGGATGATCGCCGATGTGAATCGAACCGATCTGATCCCGGCACATTTCCAGGTTCGGGAGCAGATTCCCTTCCGTGACCTGCTGATGATAGAGATCATCGACCATCTTGCAGCAGGGATGATTGACCGCCACGCAAATCATCATCGCCTGGGGAAGACGGGTCAGGAAGACGCCGGGGTGATTGATGAGGGTGTTCAGCGGCTCCATCACCAGCTCCAGGCCGGACGGCCCCACAATATCACAGCACATCCGCAGGTTTTCAATCACATGGGCCGTCTGGTATTCGATGTGCAGTTTGGGGTCGTAATTGCCCAGCACAATCAGGCCTTTGTTGATGCCGGTGCGTTTCTGCACTTCCAGCCCGGCGCGCATTTTTTCCCTGAGCATTTCGCGGGCAGCCGGATCGTTTGTGACAAAGTGTACACCGCCGGCTGTTTTCAGCGAAAACTGGCCTAATTCCAGGCCCAGTTTACGGGCTTCGCCGGCAATCTTTTCCTGTTCGGCGGGGGGCCGTCCGATCAGGCCCAGGTCGTAGGCGGCCCGGAAACCCTGGCCGGCTATGAATTTCAGGTTGTCAATGGGGTCTTTTCCCGCATGATGATTGAACATGCCCAGCGTGGGAGCATATTTCATTGTGAACTTCGCCTGATTGGATACTGCCGTCCGGACAGCGGATTCCATGGCGGCGGCTGTTTCGCCCAAACCGGCCAGGGCAATGCCTCCGGCAGCTTTTTGAATAAAAGATCTTCGTTTCATGATGGTTGAAAATTGAAAGTTATATTTCGCAAAAGGTTTCCCCGGAGCCGGCATCGAATGCGATCCTCTGCCGGGGAAGGGTTCCCCCGGTTAGGGGAAAGTCTCCCCCAGTTAGGGGAAGGTCTCCCCCGGTTAGGGGAAAGTCTCCCCCAGTCAGGGGAAGGTCTCCCCCGGTCAGGGGAAGGTTTCCCCACGTCCGGATGGATGGCGGAACGCTGATTTGGATTGTGTTCGATGCACAAAACCGGGACGCGGGCTGTATACGTATTTTTTTCCATTTCTTATATTATCACGGCAACTCCAACTAACAGTAAAGACGTAAAAACAATCTTTTTAAACAGCAGTTCGCTGACTTTGTTATGAATCATTTCTCCTGCTACAATTCCTGCGATCAGGAAAGGGAGAAGAACCGATAAATCACGACCCGTCTGCACGGTAAGCCTGTTTTCAAAAAAATAGTGCGTGATCAATACGGTATTCAGCGCAGTCCATAAAAGGCACATCGTCGCACGGAACTGTCCCTTATCCGGGATTCTCTCCGCTGCGTAAAGGACGATCAACGGGCCGCCTATGGCAAAAGCGCCGTGTACAACTCCGCCCGCCAGCAAAAAGGCATATCCGGCAAGTGCAGGCGTTTTACGGTTTGCCTTTCCCGGAACAAAGCATTTATACAGCTGAACGGCCGCCGACAGTACAATAAAAACGCCCAGCGCCCGGGTGAGCAATGCCGCATCCGCATTTTTGAAAAGAATCATTCCCGCCGGCAGGCCGATCCCGGCAAAGAGAAGGATGATTCCGAATTGCTTCCGGTTGATCTGCCTGTATTTCGTGCAGGCAAAATAAACGGCCAGCGCCCAGGCTAAAATGGACAGTATGATTTTTGCCTGTTCCAGATCCTTCATCAGAAGCACCACAAAGGGAAAGGCCAACACCGTACAGCCGAAACCGGTTACGGCCTCCAGCGTATGCGTCACAAAAACCACAAGCCCGATCAGGAGCAGTATTTCAATCATCCTGTTTTATTTTTTATCAGTTCAAAAATAATTCCTCCGTCTACGCTCACAATATTGTTTTTCATTTTCGGATCCTCCAGGGAACGGTTGAACAGTTCGCCGATCCGGTCTTCCCGAAGCTCAATATTCAAATCCCCGAACGTGAACGGCAGGCCGAACTTCCGTTTCAATGCGGTAATCCTTTCCGATAACTTATCCGTCAACTCCCCGGCCTCTCCTTCGCCAAACAGTGCGCGCGCTATGAAGGCAAGCTTTTGCGCGGTGGATTCGTTTTGCCGGTTTAACCGGAAAACATCTTCCAGCATAAAGGCGCAGGCAACGCCGTGAGGGACGTGCCACTCTTCCGAAAAAATAAAAGAAAGGGCATGAACAGCCGCCGTTCCCGTCATGCTGAAGCCGATACCGGCCATACAGGCTCCCGCCAGGACTTCGGCGCGTCCCCGGTCACCGCCCGAGACCGAACTGTCATACGCCGTTTCCATCCATTTCAGGAGATGAATTGCGCTTTCTGTGGCAATCCGGTCGGAAAGAGCCGTCGCATTGCAGTTCCAGAGCGTTTCGAGTGCGTGCGAAAGGGCGTCGAAAGACGTGGAGGCGGTCAGCGCCGGCGGCAGGTTCCGAACATATTCCGTGACAAGCAGGGCTATATCCGCCTGCATCAGCGGACTGCCCAGGGTGTATTTTCTTCCGCTCCGGGAGGTGTAGACGCCGACGCGGGTGACCTCGGAACCGGTTCCGGCAGTGGTCGGGATCAGGATCAGTTTCACCTCCCTTTTCCCGATACGGCGAACGGGGTCCGGCCCCAAATAGTCTTCCAGATGACCGCCATTGGACAAAACGGCGGCAACAGCCTTCGCCGAATCCAGCGAACTGCCTCCCCCGATGCCGATAATCACATTGATCCCCTTATCGCGCAACACTTCCACCATTTCCATAATATCGGACACTTTCGGATCGGGATACACCTGATCCAGCAATTCCACCGGCCGCATCTTCCGGAGGCCGGCCAGCATCCCGTCACGGGCCGGCAGGGGATGCCGATCCATCACGACGCACGGACGGGCCGCTTCGCCTCCGCAGTAAAAAATCAGCCGGTCGAGATCCTGCGCCGTCAGCAAATCTGTCTGTATAATCTTTGTCGATGTGGCAACCTGTTCAAGCATCACTTTCCTGTTTAAACTGTTTGTCTTCCAGTTCTCCGATCTCTTTCACACAGTTGCGGAGGAATATTTTCCAGTCATTGTCCACGCCGTCCGTAAAGTGCGTGTCAAACCAGGCATCCAGTATCTGAAAGGCATGTTTTGAAGGCGTGAACCATTCTCCAAAAACAAGGACATTGCAGTTATTGACGGCTTTTGCCTGCTGAGCCATGAATGTATTGGTCACATGCACCGGGTAGACCCCTTTGAATTTGGCGGCCGTGATCACACTGCCGGCGCCCGTTCCGCAAATGATAATGCCTCTCGCATATTTTCCCTCCGAAACAGCCGCGCCGACCGCTGCCGCCGCCCTGTGATAGGGAATGAACTCACTTTCATCCTTCATCCCCACATCATCTACCTGAAAACCTTTGGCTTCGAGATAAACGATTAAGTCCTTTTTCAGCGTTAGCCCCGCACGGGTGCTGCCGATAACGATCTTTTCCATTTTTTCCTCATTTATTAATTAACTTTTTTGCTTCTTCGACAATGTGAGCGGCTGTCAATCCGAACCGTTCCTGTAAATAATCCTGTGTGCCGACTTCCCCAAATTCATCCTCGACACCTATGCGCTTGATGAAAACCGGACAGTTTTCGGCTAAAACTTCCGCCACGGCAGAGCCAAGTCCGTTCATGACCTGATGGTTTTCACAGGTAATCAGCCGGCCGGTTTTCCGGGCATACCGGATGATCAGTTCCGAATCAACCGGCTTGATGGTGTGCATATCAATTACGGTTGCATGAATGCCTTCGTTTTCCAGGATATGATATGCCTTCAGCGCTTCGTTCAGCATAATCACGCCGCAGGCTATGACGGTAATGTCCGTCCCCTCCTTCAGCACTTTTCCTTTTCCTATTTCAAAAGTTTCCTTTTCGTCATAGATAACAGGCGCCGGCTTGCGGTAGAGCCTCATATAGGTATTTCCTTCATAATAGGCGCTCTTTTCTACCAGTTTCCGCAGAGATACCGGATCGCCGGGATCAAAAACCGCCAGCTTCGGGATATTCCGCATAATTCCCATGTCTTCGAAAGGCATGTGCGTCCCTCCGTTAAAGGCTGATGATATGCCCGGATCCGTTCCTACAAGCCTTACCTTTAACCGCGCATAATTCGCGGAAATAAAAAACTGGTCGTACGTCCTGCGCGCCGCAAAACAGCCGAATGTACCGGCAAAAGGGATTTTTCCTCCCGCCGACAAACCGGCTGCAACCCCTACCATATTGGCTTCGGCCACTCCCATATTGAATGTCCTGCCGGGAAATTTCGTTTTGAAAGGCGTCGTACCCGATGCCTTCATCAAATCGGCTTCCAGCAGTACGATACGTTCATCCTTTTCTGCCAGATCTATCAATGTTTGGGCATATACCGCCCTCATTTCCTGCTGATTCATAGTTATCATTATTTAAGGCGTCAGGTCTAAAAGACGGCAGGCTTCCTTTGCTGTTTCGTAATCCACATTCATATTATGGTTGTCAAGCCTTCTCTCCGCGAAAAAAGCGCCCTTACCCTTAACCGTATCCAGAATGATCATCGAAGGCCGGGCGGTTTCTTTCCGGGCACGCCCGATCGCCTGCGCCATATCTTCAAAATCATGCCCGTTTACCCGCTGGACGAACCATCCGAAGGCGTTCCACTTCGAATTAAGATCGTCCACGTTCATTATATCATATACATAACCGTCAATCTGCATTTTATTATGATCCGTAAAGGCGATCAGGTTATCCAGCCTGTAATGGGCCGCAGCCATCGCTCCCTCCCAGACCTGTCCTTCATTCGATTCCCCGTCGCCGATGATCAGGTACACTTTTTTGTCTATATGATCCAGTCGGTTGGCCAGCGCGATACCGATTGCTGCGGAGACGCCCTGTCCCAGCGAACCTGTTGTCATATCAATCCCCGGCGTTTTATTCATATCGCAGTGACTGGGCAGGTTCGTCCCGCCCTGATTCAGCGTATGCAGCCATTCCTTCGGGAAAAAACCTTTATCCGCTAAAACGCTGTACAGGGCCGGCCCTGCATGTCCCTTGGAAAGCACCAGCTTATCCCGGTCCTTTTTCTTCGGATGATCCGGGGATACGTCCATATACTTATAATAGAGGATCGTCAGCACATCAACCACAGACAAAGCGCCTCCTATATGTCCGACTCCCAGATAACCGATTGCATCGATAGTCATTTTCCGGATTTCCTTCGCTTTATCCTCCAGTTTTTTCAATTCTTCCTTATCCATACTTTTTATTTCTTTTTATTACAAATTTCATCCATTCTTTTTAACATCAATGGAAAGGCAGGCCCGGTCATATCATGTCCATATCCGTCAAATTCGTATAAAACGGCCTGTTTATTTCCTGCCAGTTTTAACATCCGCAGAAAATAAGCATTCTCTTCATACCGTCCCAACATTTCCAGCTCCCTGTCGCCTGTCATCAAAAAAAGCGGCGGCGTGTCGGGCCGGACATGAAAGGAAGTTGCATATTCGTCGATAACCGGTGTGGTTTCGGCAATTCCCCGTTCTTTCCGGATGGTCATGTGCGTAATGGCATTACCGCTCAGCACGAACAGGCCGGCGATCCGGTCGGCATCCATCCCGTGCGCCCGGAGCCAGCGTTTATCCAGGCCGAGCATTCCGGTCAGGTATGCGCCGGCCGAATGTCCGGAAACGAACAGTTGATCCGTATTACCTCCATATTCCTTTATGTGATTGAATACCCAGGCGACCGCAGCAGCTGCATCTTCTATGTATTCAGGACAATTGACGCGCGGATGCAATTGATAATTAACAGCGACAATACAATGTCCCTTGTCTTTTAATCCGTTGGGAATATGTTTTTCGCCGCCGGTAAGCCCCCCGCCATGAAACCATACAACGGTTGCAAATCCGGCGGCGTTTACAGGATAATAAATATCCAGCACGCAACGTTCGCTGATGTAACTGTCGCCTTTACGGATCGATTCTTCGTAATACGGGATATTGGAATGGATCCTGTATTCGGTCTTTTGTCCCTGCATAAATACAGGGAATAGCGTAATGATCAATAACAACACATTTTTTTTCATCCGTTTATAACTCCTGCAAGTTCTTGAATTGTACTTATTTTATCCGATTCAACAATTTATTTTTGTGTTATTGCCTGTTATTCCGGGCCACGCGTTTTTTTCCATAAGCGCTTTCCTTTCAGGATGCGCCAATAACCATTTATTACGGGCAAAAAGAAACCTGTCTCCATAAACTGCCTTATCATTTTCAAGCGGTTCATTCGTTCCGCGCGGTAACACAACGATACATTTGAATCCGTCGGCAGTGGTTTTGCAGGGGGCAAAATGCAGGGTTGTTTCGTAAAGTTGCACGGCAGCGCCTTCCGGTATGAAAAAGATGTCTACATTTTCGGCGTCGTATTGTCCGTCTTCCACATCCTGCAGTTTTCCGAGCATTAATATCAGATCGGTAACCGCGATATTAATCTCGCTGCCAATATGATATTCGAGTCCGTTCAACGTTGAGTTACGGCCATTACAATAACCGATCTGGACAGGCATTTCGCCATAAAAGCCCTTTTTCAGATTTTCCATAACATCAAACTGTTCCAGTTCAGGCACAGAAGATTTATAAATATTACCCTCTTCGGGAATCGGCGTTTCCCGGGCCATCCAATCGATCAGACCGGCAAAACCGTAACCGGTAATGATTTTACCATACTCCCTGAACGATTTCCGGTCGAGCGCCCTGATATTCAAACCCGGGTTTAACTTTATTAATTCTTCCATATTCACAGTTCCCTTTGTTATCCGTACATTTAATCATTTAATATTCAATAAACGGAATATCCAAAAATCCGCACAGCAACCGCAATTCTTCCATGATGTCGCCATAGGCTACCACAAAATGCGGTTCCCATCCGTCGCCAATCAGGCTTGCCACTTTTTCCGGCGCAATTCCTTCCGCCGGTTTGAAAGTAAGCGAAGTGCCGTAAAACTTTTGCGGTTCGTCGAGCGCATCACCTTTCATCGCCATCATACGCAATCCTTCACGGGATTTCCCCAGCCGCATAACGGTAACGGTTCCGGCTTTCAGGCCAAATTCCATCGTCGGCCCTATTTTCCGGTTGGGATGTACGCCCAGTTTGACACCTTCTTTTTCTCTTGCCAAAGAAGTGGAACCCGCTCCGCAATGCCAGAACACGATTCCGCCGCAACTTTCGTCTATCGCCACCGGGTCGCCGAAGTAGGCGGGACTTCCCGTCAACTCCGAACCGATAAACAGGCTGATTGCGCCGCCCATATCCGTTTCGCAGGAAGCGGGCACTCCGCAATCGTTCAAAAAAGACAGTACCGAGCATACAGGAACGCCGTATTCGACAAAGAAATCGGGCCAGCACCGCGAAGCAATCGCTTTGACGCCGTTTTTTGTCACAAATTCCTGATAAGCCGTACGCAGGCGGGCATGTTTTTCCATGTTTTCGGCAGGAAGCGATTCCCAGCCTTTGGTGCGTTCTTTCAATTCATTTATAGCGGGACTTATCTCCTCCATTGAATAGGATCGAGCCGTTTGTATGATATTTTCAACGTCTATTCCGGCAACACGCATTCCCAGCTTCTCTGCCAGCAAGGCTTCCCCAATGTTGCCAAATTCAAATCCGGGAGGCTGGGAACCAACCACGCCGATAACAGATTCCCGAAGTTTTGCGATCAGTTCCAAAACCGAAAATATTCTTTTAAATGAAAGAATTACAGCATGTTCATCCGGATTTCCGAAAATGTAACGGTATTTCCACCCTTGCATATGCAGGCTGTTTCCGGCAGAAAATGCGCCGGTAAGCGAATTGAGTTTGAGGCGCCCGCCATCAATCGAAGGTTCGCGCAACGACCACACAATGACCGGACAGTTGAACCGCTGCGTTATTGCCGTAACGAAATCGCCTCCGATAAAGGTCGTGCACTGATAAATGATTATATCAGGCGGATTGGCTGTATGTAAGTATTCAAAAAGCATTTCGGGCGAGGTTAACATGTCCCGCGGCCGTTGCAGATTTGTAACCAGTCCTTCCAGTATACGGCATGATTTCTCAAAAATTCCGGTAGCATCCGGCATCGAAAAAGTCGTGCGTGCTAACGGTAAAAACAGAACATTTGCTTTCATATCTTATTCTTAAATTTTCAATCCGGTTTCCGTTCACTCATCTCCTGCACAATTTCTTTGTAACGCTTATCGGTTAGTTTGTAGCAAAATGTCATTAACAAAAATGTTAAAACAGCCATTAAACCGGGATAAAGAAACATCAGCCACTTGATACCCCTGACTGCTGTTGGCGTTTGAACCGCGTTGGCCTGATAACCAACCCATGCCAGCACAATACCCGGAACAAATCCGGCAACAGCCTGCGAAAATTTCCTGAAAAAAAGAAAAAAGGAATAGACCACTCCTTCGGAACGGTTTCCTGTTCTCCATTCGCCATATTCCACTGCATCGGAAATCAATGCCCAATTCAAGGTATTGGTAAATGCCGATCCGAAAAATGCAAAACCCGAAAAGAGAATGAATGAAACAAGATCATGTACAAAGATGATCGCTAATAACTCGGCGACACCCCATATAGCGGCTCCTGTAGCATACGTGGCTTTTTTTCCGAAACGGCGCACTAAAGGCTGAACACAAAATATACCCAGAAAAATACAGGCTACCTGAAAAAATCCCACATACGGAACAAATGAAAGATCATGCAAAACATACTGGCAGTAATAAGCCAAAACAGCCAGTTTTACATTAAAAGCAGAAAATGTAAACAGATTTATCAAGCTGAGTATCAATAATGGAGAATTTTTCAGAATCGCTTTATAGCTGTTGACAATGGAAAATTTTTCCTTTTCCGTTTTTTGTTCTGCATAATGCTCCCGGATGTTAAGCGTACATATCATTTGCATGGCACATCCGGCAATCGCAAAAATACTTGCGGCAGCAAAAAAGCCGTGTTTTGCGCCCAATTTTCCGGAGAAAAAAATGACAAGCGGTATAAAGGCAACCATGGTGACAAACAAACCCGCTTTTGCCCCAAATTCGCGGAATGAAGCCATCTTTGCTCTCTCCAGCGGATCTTTGGTCATCACCGGCAGCATCGAACCGTAAGGCACGTTAAACATTGTATAGGCAAGTCCAAATGCCGCATAGGTGCAGTATGCCCAGATAATTTTACCGGTAAGCTCAAAATCGGGATTGTAAAAACTAATGGCCGTACACAATGCCAGTGGCGGTATTGCATAAAACATAAACGAGCGGAATTTCCCTAACTTCCCCCATTTTTTTCGACCATCAACCCAAGTTCCGACTGCAACATCCGTGCAACCATCTAACAATTTCGTAACCAAAAAAAGGGTTGCAGCAGCAGCAGCCGGAATACCCAATGAATCGGTATAAAACTTGAGTAAATAGATTTGTCCCAGATCGAACAGGAAATTATTTCCTACATCGCCCAGCCCATATGCGAACTTTTCTCTTAACGGTATCTTCCCTTTCATATTGACATGCTATATCTAACAGTAAGGCATCTTCATCCCCCGGGAGATAGAATATCATCCCAATTCTTTAACATCAACCACTCTTCTTTCCAAAGCCGAGATTAAAGAAGCTTCCATAATCTGAACGGTCTGACGCGCTATATAGCCGTCAGGATAGGGCTGTTCCTTTCCGTCCATAACTTTCGCAAAATACTTTAACTCTTCAACAACCCCTTCTCCTTTAGGAATTTGTACCGTTTCCGCTTCAGGTAATTCTCCGGATTTGGGAAATCCCGGAGGATAACCATACTTTACGGTGATATTGCCCTCACCCATCTGCACCGTACTGTTCATTCCAAAAAAAGTGTCCAGCGCTTTCGCTCCATAATTATAAACATTGCCGCCGTAATTCATCATAGATCCGTTTGCATATTCTACAAGAACACCGGCGTGATCACTCGAATCCCTTTTGCGAAGAGAAAAATTATTCACTCCCTGAAGACTGCACACAGCAATGGGTTCGCTATCAAATACCCAGTTATTAACATCAATAATATGATTTCCCATCTCATAAGCCACTCCGCCGCTTTTGGCCTGATCCAGCCTCCAATAAGGCGTACCGACAGGATATTCATCAGCTTCGGGAACCCTCCAATCGCCTCTGTAATCAAACAGGCTCGATTGAAGTATCTGCCCGACAGGCCGGGTTCTGATGATCTCTATTAATTTTTTATAAGAAGGAGCATGACGGCGCTGGGTTCCGATCTGTAATGCTTTGCGTGTCCGACCGACAGCGCCAATCATTTCATTACAGTCTGCAACCGTTAAAGCCATTGGTTTTTCACAAAAAACATGCTTTCCTGCTTCAAGGGATTCTATAACTATGTCTTTATGCGTCTCATTGGGCGTGACCACAGCTACAGCATCCAACTGTTCCATCTGAAGAACCTCTTTTAGTTCTTTAATGAATTTAGGCTTATCCCCGCTCTTGATTAGTTGGGCCCGCTGTTCCATTTTATGAGGCACAATATCACATAAAGCAATAATCTCAATCTCCGGAACATCATTCAGAGCGCTAATGATCGTCTTACTCCGGTTACCACATCCAATGATTGCCATCTTAAACTTTTTAGACGCAACAGATTCCATACCGGAGACCGTTGCTGCCAAAGGATTATTTGACAGCATCATACCTACTCCTGCAAGACTGGTTGCACCAATAAAACCACGTCTGGAAATTTTTCTTTCGTCGCTCATACCATTTAATTTAAATTTTTATTAATCATTTATCTATCAAAGTAATTTATTTAACAAAATCGATTCTGCACATTTTCAAAAAAATAATTTTAAAAATCACAGCCTTGTACTGTTTATGAATTTAACTTCCAACAATAATATAGGCAAATAGTTTTCCACGTATTTTCAAATTAAAATTCATATCATTTGAAAAACCGATTTTTCATGGCGCAAATTTGTACTTAATATTTTTCACAAACAAACATTTTTCGCACTTTAACATTATTTTAACACATGTCCCTGTTTCAGCGTTTTTCATCGCAGGAAAAAAAACATAAAATAAACCGGGGAAATGCGCATACTATTTTTTATATTTATTACCTTTACGCCAAAATTATTTGTAAACGACAATAACTATTCATCATGAAACTTAAATTATTACTTTGTACAACAGCGCTTTTAAACATGACAGCATTCGCTCAGAAAAACGAATGGAAAGAACCTGGAATCAATCAGGTAAACCGCGCTCCGATGCATACGAACTATTTTGCATTCGAGTCCGAAAAGCTTGCAAAAGAAGGAATCAAAGAACAGTCGGAAAACTTCTTGAGCCTGAACGGCCCCTGGCGCTTCTTTTGGGTAAAAGATTCCGATGCCCGCCCTGCAGATTTCTACCAGCCAAATTATAATGATAAAGGCTGGGGGACAATGAACGTTCCGGGAGTATGGGAACTGAACGGATATGGAGACCCGATCTACGTAAATATCGGATACGCATGGCGCAGCCAGTTCAAAAACAATCCCCCTGAAGTGCCGGTAGAAAATAACCACACAGGATCTTACCGCCGTGAAATAACGATACCTGCCGGCTGGAACGGCAAACAAATCTTTGCACACTTCGGCTCGGTAACCTCGAACATATACGTATGGATAAACGGACAATTTGCCGGCTACAGCGAAGACAGCAAGCTCGAAGCGGAATTTAATATCACGAAATACGTCAAACCCGGAAAAAACCTCATCGCATTTCAGACATTCCGCTGGTGCGACGGAACCTATCTCGAAGACCAGGATTTCTTCCGCTTCTCAGGAGTAGGACGCGACTGCTATCTGTATGCCCGCAATCCCAAATACATCAAGGATATCCGTATAACGCCCGACCTGGATGCACAATATAAAGACGGAACACTGACCGTAGAAACAACTCTTTCATCCGCAGGAACCGTACAGCTGGATTTAAGGGATAAAAAAGGCGCGGACATTGCTTCCCAAACCATTCAGGGGAGTGGAAAAATCACCACGTCCCTGAATGTCTCAAATCCGGAGAAATGGACGGCGGAAACACCTGACTTGTATACCTTAACCGCAACCCTAAAAGAAGGAAACAGGACGATTGAAGTGCTCTCCGTAAAAACCGGATTCCGCAAAGTCGAAATAAAAAACAGCCAGCTGCTGGTAAACGGACAACCCATCCTGATCAAGGGTGCAAACCGCCACGAAATGGATCCCAAAACAGGATATTACCTGTCACGGGAAAGAATGCTTCAGGATATAAGGATCATGAAGGAAAATAATATCAACGCCGTACGCACGTGCCATTATCCGGATAATAACCTGTGGTATGAACTCTGCGACGAATACGGACTGTACGTAATTGCCGAAGCCAATGTCGAATCACATGGAATGGGTTACGGAGAACATACGCTGGCTAAAAATCCGGCATACGCCCTGGCCCACCTGGAAAGAAATCAACGAAATATACAGCGCGGCTTTAACCATGTTTCCATTATCACCTGGTCATTAGGCAACGAAGCCGGTTTCGGCCCCAATTTCGAAGCATGTTTCAAATGGATAAAGAACGAAGACCGGAGTCGTCCGGTACAGTATGAACAAGCGTATGGAAATGAGTACACAGATATTTACTGCCCCATGTACCTGGATTATGAAAGAAGTGAAAAATACCTGCAGGGCAATGCGACCAAACCGCTGATCCAGTGCGAATATGCCCATGCTATGGGAAACTCGCAGGGAGGCTTTAAAGAATACTGGGACATCATACGCAAATACCCGAAAGCGCAAGGCGGGTTTGTCTGGGATTTTGTAGATCAATCCCTGCACTGGAAAAATAAAGACGGAGTCGATATTTACGGATATGGCGGCGACTTCAACCGGTATGACGCTTCCGATAATAACTTCTGTAATGACGGACTAATAACTCCGGACCGCACACCCAATCCGCACATGAATGAAGTAGCCTATTTCTATCAATCCATCTGGGCAACTCCTTCAAACCTCAGAAACGGGGAAATCAAAGTCTTCAATGAAAATTTCTTCCGCGACCTGGCGGCCTGTTTTGCAGAATGGAACCTGCTGGCTGACGGAGAGATCCTGCAAACGGGAATCGTTCAGGACCTCCGTATTGCCCCTCAACAAACGGGAACGGTCAAACTGGATTATGATTTGTCCGGTATCCCATCCGGAAAAGAAGTTCTATTGAATGTCTATTTCAAACTGAAAAAAGCCGAAACTCTGTTGCCTGCAGGACATACCGTTTCACGCAGTCAGATGAAGATACAACCTCTAACAGCTCCCGATTTGAGCCTGACAAATCCGGCACAATGTAAGAATTGTCCACCCAGGCAAATCACAGTCAGGGATAATGATATGCAATACCTGATCATAGACGGTCAGAATATACGAATCGAATTTAATAAAAAAACAGGATTCATCTGCAAGTATGAGGTGGATGGAAGCGAATTTATAAAAGAAGGGGGCGCTCTTACGCCGAACTTCTGGCGTGCACCGACAGACAATGACTTCGGCGCGGAATTACAGAAAAAATACAAGGCGTGGCGTAATCCGGAAACAAAACTGACCTCTTTAGAAAACAAAATGACAGACGGAATCGTGGAAGTAACCGCCGGCTATGAGATGAAAGAGGTATCGGCAACCCTGTCTCTTACCTATTTAATAAACGCAGACGGCACCATTAAAATAACTCAGAAACTCAATGCCGACAAGTCAAAAGAAGTATCCGAGATGTTCCGTTTCGGTATGCAGATGCAAATGCCCGAATCATTCAACCGGATACAGTATTACGGACGCGGACCGATAGAAAACTACAGCGACCGCAATCACTCCACGTTTATCGGCAAATATAACCAGACGGTCGAAGAACAATTCTATCCTTACGTACGTCCGCAGGAAACCGGAACCAAAACGGATATCCGCTGGTGGAAACAGTTGACTGTAAACGGCGACGGACTTGAGTTTACCAGTGAAGCCCCATTCTCGGCTTCTGCATTGAACTACACGATAGAATCCCTTGATGACGGAGAAAAAAAAGATCAGCGTCATTCACCTGAAGTGGAAAAAGCCGATTTTACGAATTTCTGCATCGACAAAATACAGATGGGCTTAGGCTGTATAAACACCTGGGGAGCGCTTCCGATGAAAAAATACAGAATACCATACGACAACTATGAATTTTCATTCATCATGCGACCGGGTACAATCAAGCTATTAGTTCTGAGTACCGATTGAATAAAAAGCCTGATTGTTTGATTTTCAATCAGGCTTTTTTACTGTCCGGATCTTCCTCACCGGTGTTCTCTATGTGTTTCCAAAGATATTTTCAAAATTTAGTGGTGTTCTCCAAAGTATGCTAACTTAGACGAAGCCGAAATTGATGTAAAAGAAAGCGAGATTGAAAGCTTTCAAATGATTAATTAACTTTTTTGAAAAACAGCAAGTTTTACGGAATGCCCTGCGGATACGATGTCTCAGGCGACAATTATTTCCCTCAATGCCAACGGTATATTTCTTTCCTGCAAGATGATTTTCACCTTTGAATGTACTCACGAAGCTATCCCAGTCATCGGTGGCAATACTCCCGTAATTTATGCCTGAATCAACCGGTTTTTTCTTCAACTCCCCGGCTGTTTTCAAGTCCCGTTTCCCCCAGGCAAACGCCACGATTTCACCGCTGTCCCGATGGCAGGCATAGATGAGCCAAACCTTGTTACTCTTCTTCCCCACATAAGTCCAAAATTCGGCATTGCTAATTAAGTATAGATAATGTTCCATTTCTGTGATGCATTAATAGAAGTACAGATATTTTCAACATTTCCATCTTCTTAGAATAACATTTCGATTTTCTTCTCATTCTTGCCAAAAAATGTCTAAACAGGCTATTATATCCTTCTACTGTAAATGTTTC